>CAYSBK010000048.1:0-14077 GCA_964429265.1 uncultured Pirellulales bacterium
CATAACCCGGGATGAACTCCACATAAGGGGGTACGATCTACCCTGTTATCCCTAACATTCAGAAAGTGAACAAGGGAAATTTCACAAGCCCAGTCAATTTGGGAAACCCTGATGAAAGGAATATTAAAGAGGTAGCGGAGTTGATTCTTAAGCTTACCGGGTCTAATTCTGAGATTAGCTTCAAACCGTTGCCAAAGGACGACCCGGTTCGGCATCGACCAGATATATCTTTTCTGTCTCCGCCCCCGCCGCAGCCGCACCATCCAGCACCGCCGAAACAGCGCTGTCGATTATGTGACCCCTGCGGTAACTTCCGACAATGCCTACGATCTTTGTCGCCATTTAGCTGCACCCGAGCTTTCCGGACAAGCCGTTCAGTCTTCCTTCAATATCACGTCATCGTATTCTATCTCGAATCGCAGCTTGTGCTTGGCTTCCTCCTGCGCAAGCGCCAGAAACAGGTCGGTCAGCTCCTCGGCTTCGGCAGCGCAGGCCAGTTCCAGGTACAACCGGTACGATGCCTTCTCCCGGTTCATTGCCAGCACTAGCGCGTCGGCATAATTCATATCGGGCGTGGCCCGGCCGCTCAAGAGGCTGTCGGCGATACCAAGGCTCGCCACCTGCGCCGCGTCCAGGGCTATCTCGCCGGCCCTGACTGCCTCGAGCTTTATCTTGTGACCGAGTTCCTCCGCCGCAAACTGTTCGAACACCTTACGCATTACCTCGTTTTGCATCCGCTCGGCCATCTCGGTGTAGAACTCGTTGGCCTCCGCCTCGCGCGCAATGGCAAAATCCAGTATTTCCTCGACACTGCCGAATCGTCTCATCACCTTGTTCCTTACAAACAGCATTGCAGCACGGCCGGCAGGAGCAGCGGCTGCCACGGCACAAACGTGAACCGTCCTGCGGATTTTAGCGGGCCGATGCGCCGCCGGCCAACTATTTTAGAGGAACCTGGAGGACCCTCTGACACCTCGGGCACCTGCCCTTTCTGCCGGCATATTTTGCCGGGGCCTTGATAACCTTTCCGCAGGGACAGCTAAAGCGGATCATCTTCGCCACGTCCCGGCCCGGGGCTGACGTCCCGACCGGCCGGGGCTTTGGAACCGTCACGACCGTACCGCAAGCGGGACATCTGCCCCGCCTGCCGGCCAAGCCGGCAGGGGCCTTGATGACCTTGCCGCACGAACAGGTAAAACGAATGAGTTTCTTCCGGGTCGGTGCGGGTGCTGCCGCGGCCGCAGCCCGATGGACTTGAAAGGTCAAAGATTGTGAGATTTCGGCCTGTCGAGCGGGCCGAGACGCCGAGGCATCCGCAGGGATGGTTTCGGCGGTTGCTTGCCGTTCCAGCCCGTCCTGCTGCCAGTAGTACAAGTCCGGCCGCACGGACGAGCGCTGCCCCGACTGGTCCAGTCCCAGCCATTGCAGCAGCGACTTTTCGTATTCTTCCATCACCACCCATTTGGTCTTCAACAGCAGCACAGCCACCGCCGCTCCGGTTACGAATCCCCCAACGTGGGCGTAGTAGGCAACGCCTGTCCCGCTGAAGAATATCGCACCGAGTACGTCAAACACGAACCACATCAGAATAATCCAGATGCTGGAGACGCTGAACCTCTTGCCGAACGGAAAAAACAGCATCCAGTAGCAGCTCACTTCGTTCTCAGGGAAGAATACCAGAAACATTCCGACTACGCCGTTGATCGCCCCACTGGCGCCGACAACGGCGCCGCCGGAAAACATCAAGTGCACCAGGCCGGCCAGAATCCCACACAGCAGATAAAGGCCGAGGTAGCGTAAATTGCCCAGCTTGGCACAAACCGCGTTGCCGAATACCCACAAAAAAATCAGGTTGCCTATCAAGTGCCAGAGGCTTCCGTGAATCCACATATACCCGGCCAGGCCTGTGAGACTCCAGCCCCTGAGGATATACTTTTCAAATGCGGCTAAAGCACCTCCGTTGTTGCCGGTTTCTATATGGCCGCCTTGCCGGTCGTGTAAGTCCGCCGTGCCGTCGTCCGGTTGAACCGGCTGGTGGCGGTCGGGCACATCTGCGCCGGGGATTCGCAGCTCGGGGTGCTCGTGCAGGTACCGCAACACCGCCGCCAACTGGCAGCCGAATACAAGCACGCAACCCAGCACTATCAGCCAGTTGCCGAAAGGCCTGCGGTCGTAAGGCACGTCCGCTCTGTACGGTATGATCACCGCCGACCGTCCTCCCAGAACGAGCCAACTCTCCAGGGATTTTCCGCGGGTAATCCTAACATATGCCGGCTGTTCAGACAAAGAAAAACCTCTGGAGGGCCGCTCCGCGGGCGGGGTCTGAATGCCTGCGCTGGCCCACCGACCCGGTGTGTGCAATTGGAGAAAACAAGAAAAGCCCCGGTTTTACCTGGGTGGAGGGGCCCAGCTAAAACGGGGCTATCAAGCCAACATCTCATTTTATCGGTTGGCTCAAAACAAGTCAACGGCACCGGCAAAATTGTTCTGCGGTGTCTGGCGGTGGGATAGGAACCGATTCCGGCCGGTCTTAGTTGCCGGAGCCGGCGGCGGTGCGACAGATGCGGACCGTGTTCTTGCCGGCCTGCTTGGCGTTGTAAAGAGCCTCGTCGGACCTGCTGGTCATATCCTCGGGACTGCTGTCGGCGTTGTATTCGCCCAGCCCGACGCTGATTGACAAGGGTATGCGCTGCCTGTTCCAGATAACGGTGGATTTCGCGACGGTCTCGACCATACGTTCGGCCACGACGACCGCATCGTTGAGAGACGTATTGGGCAGAATCACGGCAAACTCGTCGCCGCCGTACCGCGAGGCGGTATCAATGTGCCGAATACACTGCCTTATCTTGTTGGCGATGTGCTTGATTACCTTGTCGCCCGCCCGGTGGCCGTGGAGGTCGTTGATCTTCTTGAGGTTGTCCACGTCGATCATAATCAGCGAGATGCGACCCCCATAGCGACGCGACCGCCAGAGTTCCTTTTCGAGCACCTCGTAGAAGCTCCTGTGGTTGGCCAGGCCTGTCAGGCCGTCGGTTGTCGCCTGTCTTTGTACCTTTTCAAATAGTTTCACATTCCCGATGGACGCGCCGACAAGCTGGCTGAACAGCTCCACGAGTGTCGTATCTTCGCAACTGAAGCCCTTGTCGCCGACTTTGTCGGCCAGATTCAACACGCCGACGACCCTGTCCTGGCAGATAAGCGGCGCGATAATGCAGTTGTTCGTCTGGTAATTGCGAGCAAAGTTCCTCTGCGACGGACGGATTACAGGCCGGTCGTGCCTCTCGATGTCGTGCACGAGGATGAGCTGCTTGCTCTTGACGGCCATAACCATAGGCCCCGGGGGATGCTGGTTCAGTGATACTATCTTGTTTATCAGGAACGGGTGGTTGTGCTTTTGCAGGTGGAGAATGTTGCACGACTCGTCCAGTACGTACAGCGAGGCGAACCTGGCGCCTATGAGCTTGCGGATCTGGTCGGTACAGATGGCCGCGATTCGCCGAATGTCGAGGCAATTGATCTGCCGGGCAAGAGGTGTTATCTGCTCAATAACTGAAACGCTGGCCGGCGCCTTGGCGGTTTGTTGCGAGTTGTCCCGTGATTCTCTCATACTCGAAAACCTGCTGACCGGTGCAATTCGTGTATGCCGTCCACAACCTTCTCGTATCGGATATTTCAAAACCGCTGTTCGCAAAAAAAACCTTCGCGTACCGGCGGGAACAGCTACGGCGGTTGGGAAAACGGCTTCGTGTTGCCGTGACGCCCACGACGGTGACGCTACGGTTGCCGCAACGGCTGGACACACCGTAAGGCTTGGGCCGATAATGCCGACATTACACTGGCACCCAAGGCCTGCACCCGCGGCGGCGGGCTTGCCCGGCCGGGCAGGCGCGAATTTCCCCATAGCCGTTTTTTTATTGACCCAGCCGGCAAGCCCGGCTAATATGGGTGCCGGCAAAAAATATATGGGTGTGTCACCGGCTGGCAACAGGCTCGGCCGGGACCGAGACACGTACCCTGGCCCGATTGGCCCGGGGCTAAGTACAAGGAGGGGTGGTAATGAAATCAGCAGTCGGTGCGGCGTCTGCGTGCCGTCGTCGCCATGGGCCGACGCCGAAAGGTCGCTGCCCGCGATCAACAAGGGACGTCGTGGCGTTAATTTCAGGATTTTGCGCGCCTTTGCCGATATATCCTGCAGCAGGGACAAACCCGCGCTGCGGTGCACGCGACGCTGTGAAGCCTGTTTTCCCCGAAAGTGCACCGCTACCGAAGGCCACGGACCATCGGCTGCCGAATTGCTGCATAAAACGCACGGATTCGAGCGTCCAACGTATAGATAGATTACCATGGGCAGAAGCGATTTGACAACGAGTTTACTGGCCCGAACTATGGCAGCGTGGGCGCTGGTCTTGGTTTGTGCGGCCTACGTGGGGGCGGATTTTTTTGACAAGAAGGCCACCGATTTGCAGTCGCGGCGGATAAGAAGGGATGCCGCCACTATCAGACCGGTGCCCGAGGCCAACAATCCGGAGCCTGAGATCTACAAGCAGCCGCCGAAAATCATCGAGCAGAATGTCGGCGGCGCCAGCGAGTGGAAGCTTTTCTATTTCTGCAGGCATCACACCGCGCCCGCGTTGGCCGATATGGTCGACAAGCAGTTCGCCCACAAGTTGTTCAACGAAAAGGGCAAATCCACCACGGTGGCCGACTATACCGTCACGGCCAATCCGGCGACCAACCAGCTCATCGTCCGCTGCCCGCTCAAGACCGACGCCGAAGCCGTCCTTGAGTTCCTCAAAAACGTGGACGTACCGCCCATTCAGGTCAAGATCGACTGCCTCATATCCGAGGTTTACGCCGACAGGACGCTCGACTGGGAAACGACCCTGCAAATAAACGAGTTGTTCGGTGAGGATATCACCATGGGCGGCTCGGCCAGGCCTTTCGGCAGGGACGTGCTCAAACTCATCAAGGAAGGCGACATTCTGCCGGCCTTCCCGGGGGCTTCGCTGCGAGAGGTCGCGCGTGCGAAGATGGGTCTGAAGGTCGGTTACGCCGACTCGGACTTCCTGGCGCTTGTTGACCTGCTCGAATCGAAGGGTTATCTCAAGGTCCTGATGAATCCCTCGCTGGAGGTGGTCAATGGCCAGAAGGCACGAATCGAATCCTCTGAGAAGGTGCCGCTTGAAAGGGTCTTTCTTTACAATCGAACCGGAGAGATGATCGAGACCAAAACGGAGTACGTCGATGTCATCGATGCGCTGGAAATCACCCCGCACGTATTCGCCGACGGTTATATCGGTCTTGAAACCACAGCTATTATCGGCTCCAAGAACATCCCCGAGGGCGTCAAGCAAATCCGAATTGTTTCCAAGCGCCAGATTTACAACAAGGAAAACCGAATAAGGCAGGGCCAGAGCCTTGTCATCGGCGGCATTCGCAAATCCGAGGAGCATGCCGTCGTCCGCGGCGTGCCTATTCTCAAGGACATACCCCTGCTGGGCGTATTGTTTTCAAGCAAGGATTACGAAGAGCGTGCCGTCGAGACGATATTTGTCCTTACCCCGAGCATTTCCAGCGGCGGCATCCCGAACAAGGAAATGGTCGAAAGACTCAAGGAAAAGCATCGCCGCTCCGAGGGTGAAGTGGATTGGAAGGACCTGACCGACCTGGCCGAACCAGCCGAACCGGAAGCCGGAGCCCAACCGGCAAGCAAACAGTAAACGCCGTCGCTGCAACCGGTAGCGGCCGGTTCCAAGCAACCACGTGATAAACCGCCCCATCTCCATTATGATAGTCCCGTAGCCTGCAGGATTGCGGCAGTCTGCAGACGGTAACCGGGCGGACGCAGCGGCCGACGCTGTGGCGACAGCCCGCCGGGCGACAGGATTGTGGGATGCGTGGTCAAACCGTTGTTATCACGCGAGATAGGCGCGGCAACGCCGAGTTCGCGAAGCGCCTTGCGGCGGCCGGCGCAACACCGGTGGAGTTTCCGACGATAAACCTGCGGCCGCTTACAGACAGAAGTCAATTCCTCCGCGTGCTTGCGAGCCTGAGCGAGTATGACTGGATCATCTTCACCAGCCGCAACGGCGTGAACTTCTTCTTCGAGGTGCTGCAGAGGCTCGGCAAGGACGCTCGCGTGTTCGCCTCGGCAAGGGTAGCGGTGGTCGGCGCCGAAACCGCGGCCAGGCTCGAAGAGTTTGGCATAAGGGCGGACCTTGTGCCCGAGGTCTTCACCACCACCAGTCTTGCCAGGGAGCTTATCGCCAGCCAAAATCTCAGGAACAAGAAGGTCGTCTTGCTGCGGTCGGTGGTTGCATCGAAAGAGTTGCCGTCACTATTGGCCGCCGCCGGTGCCCGGGTGGACGACGTACCCATCTACGCCGTGGAAAAGGTGTATAACGAAACCCACTGGCTGGAAAGCCGAATCACGGCGGGCAAGATCAACTGGATTACCTTTGCCAGCCCTTCGGCGGCAAATTCATTCTTCGAGCAGGTCCCTGCCGGGACGGTAATGGAAAGTCCTGCGAAGGTCGCCTCGATCGGCCCGGTCACCTCGGTGAGCCTGGCCAAGCTCGGGGTCAGGCCGGACGTCGAAGCACAGCCCCACACCATAGCGGGCCTGATTGACGCGCTTCGGGCCGAGGCCTTGCCGTAAACCGCTGCCGGATGCGGACAGGGCATTTACAAGCCGCCGGGGTGATGGTAGACTGTCACTCTCAGGCCGTTGCAGGAAACGTAGCGGCCGCAAAAGGTGACGGTGCTATGGCCTTTCCCTACACTCGAATGCGAAGACTGCGAACGACCGAGGCGATGCGCAGGCTCGTTCGCGAAACCAAGCCCAGCGTTGATCAGATGGTCTATCCGCTGTTTGTGCGCGAAGGCAAAAACATAAAACAGCCCATAAAGTCAATGGCAGGCTGCTTTCACTTTTCCCCCGATACCGTCGTGGGCGAAGCGAAAGAGGTTGCCGATTTGGGCATCGGGGCGGTTTTGCTTTTCGGGCTGCCGGCGCAGAAGGATGAAAAAGGCTCGGCGGCCTGGGCCGAGAACGGGGTGGTCCAGCAGGCTGTGCGACAAATCAAGGCTGAGCTTCCCCAGCTTCTGGTGGCGACGGACGTTTGCCTGTGTGAGTATACCAGCCACGGCCACTGCGGGGTAATAAGGAACGGTACCGTCGACAACGACGCGACGTGCGAGCTTCTGGCCAAGACGGCGCTTTCGCACGCCCAGGCGGGAGCGGACATTGTTGCTCCTTCGGATATGATGGATGGCCGAGTGCGTTTCATCCGCGAAGCGCTGGAACACAATGGCTTCAAGGACGTGGCGATTATGTCCTATGCGGCGAAGTTCGCCTCGGCATTTTATGGGCCTTTCCGCGATGCGGCTGAGTCGGCGCCCGCCTTCGGTGACCGCCGCAGCTACCAGATGGACCAGGCCAACAGCAACCAGGCAATGGCCGAGATAGCGCTCGACATCGAGGAAGGCGCTGACATCATTATGGTAAAGCCGGCCCTGCCGTATCTTGACATCATCAGCCGGGCGAGGCGGCGTTTCGACGTGCCCATCGCCGCCTACAACGTAAGCGGCGAATATATGATGCTCAATGCCGCCGCCGAAGCCGGGCTGCTGGACGGCGATGCAGCGATGCTGGAGATGCTCTACTGTATAAAACGCGCAGGCGCCGACATCATCATCACCTACTTTGCAAAAAGGGCGGCCGGGTTGCTGCAGCGAGTGACATAAACCGCCCGGCAGAAGGGGCGGACCGCCGGCGGCGAAACGCGGGGCGTTACGGCGTTATCCAGCATTTCTATTTGTGCCGGCGCCGGAGTTCTGGTAGTCTATGCAGCCAACATACTGACCGTAGTTTTTCGTTTTTGGAGATTGTGACAAATGGAACTAACCGACGTGGCAAGGCCGGGGCTGATGATATCAAATACCGAGCCCGAATCGCGGAAAGTGGAAGGCCGGACCCTTGAGGTCCTCGCCCAGGCTGCTGAGCTGAACTTCTTCCAGGCGTATCAAACCGTTGAAGTGCCATATCCCGGCGAGAGGGAAAAAATCGCCCAAATCGTCCGCACCGGCAACCTGAGAATGACCTACTGCCTGACCAGGGTCCTTAACGAGAACAAGCTGGACCTGTCTTCACTCGATGAGCAGTTGCGGGCAAAAAGCGTTCAGCATCTTGTCCCACATCTCGACGATGCGGTGCAGCAGGCCGCCGATGTGGTTCACGTCATAAGCGGCCCGGCCGATGCGGACCCCGACAAACGGGCGCAACAATTGCGCCAGTTCGAGAAGTCGTGGTTGGAGCTTTGCACCGCGGCGAAGGAAAAAGGACTGATGGTCAATGTCGAGCCTCTTGACGTTCGGGTACACAAGAAAAAGGCGGTCGGCACGGCCGCGGAGGGGGTCGAGATGGCGAAGAATCTCTCGGCCAAGGTGGACAATGCCTTCTTGTGTCTTGACACTTCGCATATGATATTGAACGGCGAAGACGTTATACCGGCTCTCGCGGCAGCGATGGATTACGTTGACGAGTTTCATTTTTGCAACCCGGTACTGAAGAAAGACGACCCGCTGTTCGGCGATACCCACATCAAGCTCGGACCGCCCGGCGAGCTGGACATCCGGCAGGTCGGGCGGCTCATGGCCGAGTGTCACCGCATCGGTTTCCTGTCAGCGGCGAAAAGGCCGAAAGTCTTTCTCGAGGTATGGAACAGAAACGGCTCCGTACCGGAACTGATTCGGTACTGCAGGCAGACGTTGTTGGATGCCTGGGAAATTGCACGCTCAGAATTGGAGGCCTCTGCAAAGTGAAAGTCACCAAGCGCACGTTGGCAAGTATCGACAGAGTCTACAGCATAGCGCCCGTCTGGGCACAACAGGTCAAGGGCTGGCCTGCATTTCTGGCCGGCAGCGAAGGGGACGGCCCGTTGCTGTACTTCGCACCGCCCGACTACAAGCCTGTCGAGATAGCAGACAGCCCCGGCGGCTTTATCAGTCTCTGGGCATTTCAGCAGGATGGAGCCAATTACGTCGTCGCCTCGACGGACTTTAAGCCGGGTTTCAAGGCAGAGAATTGCCGGATTATCGTTTACCCCCTGGATGAATCTCGCAAAAACGCCGGTTTCGAGGTCGGCCTGCTGCCGTTCACGCACAGGGTAGCGGTGTTGCAGTTGGACGGGCGGAATTTTTTCCTGGGCTCGACGCTGTGCAGCGCCAAGGCGTTCAAGCAGGACTGGACCCAGCCGGGCGGCATACACCTGGCGGCGATACCACGGCAACTCACAAGCAACTGGCAGTTCCGCCAGATAGTCGGCGGGCTGAACAAGAACCACGGTATGGATTTCGCCAGGCTCGGCGATACCGACCGCGGAGGGTATCTGCTTTCGGCGATGGAAGGGCTTTTTTATATGAAGATCCCCGCCGACCCGAACGACGATTGGCAACTCGAGACCATAGCCCAAGGCGAACACAGCGACGGCTTCGCATACGACTGGGACGGCAGCGGCGTCCCTCAGGTTTTCGCCATCAGCCCCTTCCACGGTAACAAGGTAACAGTTTATCGACGTGGGCAGGCCGGCTGGAGCGGCCAGCTCATAACCGACGACATCCAGATGGGCCACGTGCTCTGGGCGGGCGAACTTCTGGGCCGACCGGCCCTGCTGGTAGGCGGACGCCAGGGACGAAAGGAGTTGCGATTGTACAGAAAGGGCGGCGCCGACGGCAAGCAACTCAGCTACGAGATAATCGACGAAGGCATAGCCCCGACGCAAATCGCCGTGGTCGATCAGGGCAGGGACGCGGCCGGTCTGATTGTGTCGGCTCACGGCGTCAACGAAGTGAGAATCTACGATTTGACGCAGTAGCACGGCCACAGCCGCAAGCCGCCTCGACCTGTTGCAGATGCGGCGGTTTAAACGTCGAGGTTTTGCACTTCGAGGGCGTGGGCACGGATGAAATTGCGCCGTTTCTCCACGTCTCCCCCCATAAGGATGCTGAAAAGACGGTCGGCCTCGCCGGCATCGTCCAGCTTGACCTGCAGCAGGGTCCGCGTAGCGGGATTCATAGTGGTCTGCCACAGTTGCTCGGCGTTCATCTCCCCCAGCCCCTTGAATCGCTTTATGGTCACTCCCTGGCTGCCGATTGTCCTGATGGTCTGGTAAAGCTCGCCGAGAGAAGCTACTTCATACTCGTCCTGGCCGTGGGTCAGATGGAACTTTGTGGGGGCCGGCTCACCCGAAACTGTCTTCTCGGCCTTGAGCAGAAAGTCGTTCAGGTCCAGACCGAACTCGTCCTTGAGCTTTTCGCTTATCCGGTTCAGCCTGCCGACCTCGTGCAGTTGTTCTGCAACGAGCAACTCTTGTTCCTGGTCGGGGCTTTGTATTCCCAGAGATGCTCTGAGCTGGTCAAGCCGTTTTTCGAATTCCTCCTCGTCGTGCAGGACTTCTTCCTGGCCCTGAGCGATTATCCTGAATTGGGGCAATGGACCGCCGTCGTAGTAGGTTCGCACAAACTGCGCAAAGTCTATTCCTCTTCTGTTGAGTACGCCGATGATCCGTTCAACGTCCGCCAAAATCTTCACCAGGGCGGCCAATTTCTTTTCGCTTATTTTTCTGGGCCTGCCGCCATCCCTGATGGCCAGCTCGGTTCCTTCAAGGCCGCGTGCGGTCATTCGTTTTCGCATCTCGGCTTCGCTGAGGATATACTCGCTTTTCTTCTTGCCTTTTATTTTCAATTCGTACAGCGGCGGCTGGGCGATGTACACCATGTCGTGGGTAAATAGCTGCGTCATCTGCCGGAAAAAGAACGTCAGCAGCAGCGTCCTTATGTGCGCGCCGTCGATGTCCGCATCCGTCATCAGGATTATCTTGCCGTACCTGCACTTGTTGATGTCGAACTCATCGGCCCCGATGCCCGTGCCCAGCGCGCTGATAATCGTGCGGATTTCCTCGTGAGCCAGCATCTTTTCCAGCCGGGCCTTCTCCACGTTGAGAATCTTGCCTTTCAGCGGCAAGACGGCCTGGATGGTTCTGTCGCGTCCGGCCTTTGCCGAGCCGCCCGCAGAGTCGCCTTCTACTATGAATATCTCGGTGGTCGCTTTTTCCCTGCTGGAACAATCCCACAACTTCCCCGGCAGATTGGAGCTGCTCAGTGCTCCTTTGCGCCTGGTCAGCTCGCGCGCCTTGCGGGCGGCTTCGCGTGCGGCGGCGGCCTGGATGGCCTTGTTGAGAATCCGCTTGGCCTCGGCGGGATGCTCCTCCAGGTAGTGGCCGAGTTGCTCGTTGACCGTCGTCTCGACGAAGCTGCCGACCTCCGGGTTGGTCAGCCGCACCTTTGTCTGGGCTTCAAAGTGCGGGTCGGCCAGTTTCACCGCCACCACCGCAGTAAGCCCCTCGCGAAGGTCCTCGCCGGTGGTGGCCTGCCCGTTCTTCAAGAGGTTGTTCGTGCGGGCATAGTAATTCATCGTCCTGGTAAGAGCCGTCCGGAAGCCCGACAGGTGGGTCCCGCCGTCGATGTTGCGGATGTTGTTGGCGAATACGAGCACGTTTTCGGTGTAACCTTCGTTGTACTGCAACGCGATTTCGCAGCTCAGCATCGCCTCGGGGTCTTCGCGCGCCAGGTATATCACGTCGCTGTGAAGGACCTCTTTGCCTTCGTTGAGATGCCGCACGAACGCCTTGATACCCTCATCGAACCTGAAGACTTCCTTCTTGTCTTCCCTGTCGTCGATGAAAGTGATCTGCAGTCCGGCATTGAGATACGCCATCTCGCGTATCCTTTTGAGCAGTGTGTCGTAGTCAAACTCGGCATCGCCGAATATTTCCTCGTCCGGCTTGAATGATATCTTGGTGCCGCGTTTTTCCGTGGGACCTATGGCCTTGACGGGCCCCTGGGCGGTGCCCCGTACGCACCGGAAGTGGTAGTGCTTGCCGTCGCGGTATACATCCGCTTCGAGCCATTCGCTCAGGGCGTTAACCACGCTGACGCCCACCCCGTGCAGGCCGCCCGCTACCTTGTAGCTGTCGCCGTCGAACTTGCCGCCGGCATGCAGCGTCGTCAGCACCACCTCCAGCGCGCTTTTCTTGGCCTGGCTGTGTTGCTCGACCGGTATGCCCCGGCCGTTGTCTTCGACCGTGCAGCTTCCATCGGCGAGGATGTGAACGACAATGTTGTCGCAGTACCCGGCCAGGGCCTCGTCGACGCAGTTGTCCAGGATCTCGTATACCAGGTGATGCATTCCCCCCGGGCCGCGGTCGCCGATATACATATCCGGGCGTTTGCGTACGGCCTCGATGCCTCCGAGTATCCTGATGTTGCTGGCGTCGTATTTATGGTCTTTCATACCGCGTCAGTATCGCCCGGCTCGCCGGGCCGTTTAGCCAATGGCCGGTCTTATCTTCCTGATTCGTGCCGACCTGCAGCGCTTCTGCAGTTCCTTCAGCAATTCCCCGCTGCACATTCGCAGCTCGTGTAAATACACCGGCGAATCCACAAGCACCTTCAACTGCCCGTTGCTTATGCCGTCCAGCCTGCAATGCCGGCGCAAGCCTTCCGGAAGCACCCTGTTCCAGGCCTCGTTGACCAGGTCGAATCTCTGGTGTCGCGAGGTGATTTGCTCATCCATAAGCTGCCGGGCAACCTTACCAAGCCGTGCCACACCGCGGTGCGATCCGGCCTGTGCCTGCCAGTGGCACCGCTGCCGGCCGCCCGACCAATTCTGCTCATCCATAGCTTTTTTGAGTTTATTATAGCTTACCGGGCGTCAGCCCAGGTTGATAGGCATCAACACGTACAAAAAGTCCGCGCCGCTCTTAATCAGGCCGGGACGGTCCGGTTGACCAAGCTCAAGTTCAAAATCCTCGCTTTTCATTACCCTCAGCACGTCAATCAAGAACTGGGGGCTGAAGCCAATCTCGATAGGCGCCCCGCCGTACTTGACCGGCAGGTTGATCTGGGCTTCGCCGGTTTCCGGAGCGCTGCCCGAAAACACAATCGCCTCGGCATCTATCGACAGCCTGATACCGCGTGATTCCTCGCTGGTAAGTAGCGCCGCCCGACGCACCGCGTGCAGCACCGCCTCGGTCGACAGCTTCAATTTCTTGTCGTAGTCTCTCGGGATAATGTCCTCGTACCTGGGAAAAGTGCCCTCGACCAGGTTTGAGCTGACCACGACGTCTCCGCACCTGATAAGTATCTGGTTGTCAACGAGCCTGATGGCCACGGTCTCTTTCTCGGCGGCGCCGACCTTTTCCAGAAGTGACATCGTTTTGGCCGGCACGATTACCTGCCGCCCGGACTTCTCGGCGGCCGGCCAGTCCTGCGGCTCCTTGGCCAGGTTCAGCCTTCGCCTGGCAAGCCGCCTGCCGTCGGTAGCCACAAGCGACAGCTTCTTGCCCTTTATCTCCCACAAGACCCCATTAATCGCATACCGCGTGCTCTCCTTGGCCGTGGCGAACAAGCACTGCCCGATCGCCGACTGCAGGCTTTCGAGCCCCACTTCCACCGCCGCCTCACCGTCGAAGCCCGGCACGGGAGGGTACTGGCTGGCCTGCTGGCCATAGATGGTGAAGCGGCTGTCGCTGCCGCGGATCTGGCAGGTGCCTTGCTCAGCCTCGAACGACAGCACCTCGTCCTCGCTTTCCCGCACGATTGCCGCAAGGCGGTCGGCCGGCAGTATGACCTGGCCCGGCTCGGCCACCTGGACCTCGCGAACCAGGTAGTTGATGCCCGCTTCCAGGTCCGTGGCGCAGATTCGAACCTCGTTGTCGCCGGCGATAATGTGCACGCACCGAAGGATCGGCTTCGGCGTCCTTGTCGGCACAACCGAAGTTACCAGCCCCAGGGCCTCGGCCAGGGCTGTCCTGTTGAAATTAACCTTCATAATCGACCTCTGAACTCCCGGGCGAAAACCGCCGCCAATTCCATTCTCCGGACCCAAAACGACCACGCCAGTTTACACCAAACATCCCCCATCGGCAATCCTTTTGCACGAAAAAAACCATCCCCCTTCTGCCGCAAAACCGGCCTGCTGCTTGCGGTGCACCCATGTAGCTGTTATGATAGTGTT
>CAYSBK010000049.1:0-13801 GCA_964429265.1 uncultured Pirellulales bacterium
AGGGTCTTTCCCTTGAAAACTCGCCCCTTTATCTCTGCAATTATGGGCCTCTGGCCGGGCGGGTACAAAAGAAAATCAAAGGATTTTATCTTCGACCGGCCGAATACCTTTTTCTTGTGTTCGTCTATCGCGATATAACGGACCTTGTTGTCTATTAACCAGTTTTCGAAAGCGCGTTCGTAAAGATTTGCACGGCGATGCTTCATCGGTCCGCGTCACCGAAGCTGGGCGAAAAATTCCTCGCAATCGACGATCTGCTGGCGCCCCTCGGACATATCCTTTACGGTAAGCTTGTTGTCCCTGAGTTCCTCGCCGATGATTATGCATTTCCTGGCACGGCGTGCCGAGGCCTGCTTGAGCTGCTTGGCCAGACCGACCGGCTTGTAACTGAAATCAGCTGATACGCCGCAGCCCCGCAGTCTGGCCGTTATGCCGATGACCCTGTCGAACAGGCTCTTGTCCACGCAGGCGACAAAGTAATCCGGCGGCGTCGAGCCGATGTCGTCTCGCAGCAGTTTCTTCTGCCGCAGCAGAACCTCAAGCACGCAGTCACCCATACCCATACCGGTTGCCGGCACATCCGGTCCGCCGAATGCCTTCAGCAGGTTGTCATACCTGCCGCCCCCGCAGATGGCCCGCAGCGTCCCTGCCGCGTCGTGCACTTCAAAGACAACACCCGTGTAGTAAGCAAGACCCCGCACTATAGCCGGGTCGAATTGGCAGTACGGGCCGACGCCCATCTCTTCGAGGTATTCCAGCAGTTGCCGCAACTCGTCGACAGCGCAGCGGATTTGCCGGTCCGCCTCGATCACCTCTTCAATATCAGAGATTGTTGCCACATTCATAAAGGCGAGAATCCTGGACGCCGCATTTGCATCGGTGACCTGCTCAGCCAGCATCCGCCCAAACGCCTCCTCGTCCAGTTTGCTTTTCTTGTCGAGCAGGGCGTACAGCGATTCGAGTTGCTCTTCAGGAATGCCCATACTTGCCAGCACCGCCGCGAGAAGTTTCCGGCTTGAGATCTTCACCCGCACGTCGGCAGGCGTCAGCCCCACCTCGCGCAGATACTGGACGGTGGTGAAAATGACCTCCGCATCGGCCAGAACGTCCTCGACGCCGATTATGTCGATGTTCCACTGAAAGAACTCGCGGAGCCGGCCCTTCTGCGGCCGTTCCGCCCGGCAGAGCCTCGGCACCGAGAACCACTTGATGGGCCTCGGCAGAGAGTTTATCCGCTGGTTGACCATCCTGGCCAGGGTCGGTGTAATCTCGGGCCTTATCGCAAGGTCTCGTCCGCCGCGGTCCTTCAATGAAAAAAGCTGCTCGACTATCTCGTCGCCGCTCTTGAGCTGGTACATCCGCAGGTACTCGAATATGGGGCCGTCATATTCCTCGAACCCGTTGATGATGGAAACCCTTTTCCAGCCGTCGATTATCCAGTTTCGCACGGCCATCTCGGCCGGATAAAAATCCCGTGTGCCTTTCACCGGCGCTATCTTCATTTTTTCTTTGTCCTTCTCCGTCGCCCCACCTGCGCCTGCTTCTCGGTTACGTTATTATCGAATTTTACCTTTATGTACTGCTCCATCTCCTTGTCGTTGGTAAAGTGCAGCTCGTAGTCATATTCCCCCTCGACGAAATCGCAGTCGCTGTGGCGGTACTGCCGGCAAATCCTCGGCCTGTTCGGGTAAATCTTGCACTTGAAGTCCTTTTCGGATAGATGCCTGCACTTGTTCTTGACGTTGAGGTACCATTCGCCTTTCTCCACGAAGACCGTGATATTCTCGTGGCAAAGATACCATCTTATATCGTCGTAGTCGTCACGGTCTTCCGGCGTTTCGATCGGCAAAGCGAAATACCGACAGCACAATCCCGTGCACCTGTCGCATTGGCTTTTTTTCTTGGCCATCCTGCTCGGCTCCCAAAACTGACCCGTCAAACCAGCACAATATAAGTTGTGCCCACGGGGCCGTCAAGAAAGCAACAGCACCGCTCGTATTGCCCGGCGGCACGATTTTGCTTGACCGGGCCCTGCCGCTTGATTTAGATTCCTGGTTTCGATGGCAGCTATGGAACAGGGAAACATTATGACTGACAAACACGTAAAGGTAGGCCTTGTCGGGTTCGGCACGGTCGGCTGCGGCGTTGCAAGAATCATCCTCGAAAACGCCGAGCAGATAGCGGCCAAGACGTCCGTACGTATCGAGCTGGCCTGCGTGGTCGACGTTGACCTCGATTCGCCCAGGCCTGTGCAGCTTCCGCCGGGGCTTCTGACCAGCGACCTCAACAGGCTGCTCGACGACGACAGTATCACCATCGGCATCGAACTGGTCGGCGGCACTGGTGCCGCCGCCGACATCCAGCGAAAACTGCTCCGCGCCGGTAAGCACATCGTCACCGCGAACAAGGCCCTGCTGGCTGAATACGGCGGCGAACTTTGCGAGCTGGCCAGGCAAAACAACCGCTGCATCGCCTTTGAAGCCAGTTGTGCCGGCGGCATACCCATTATATCGGGCATACGCACCGGCCTGGCCGCAAACGACATCACCGCAATGTACGGCATAGTCAACGGCACCTGCAATTACATCCTCTCCAGGATGACCAACCAGGGCGACGACTTCGACCAGGCCCTGCGCCAGGCCCAGCAGAAAGGTTGTGCAGAGGCCGACCCCACCCTCGACATCAGTGGAACCGACAGCGCCCATAAGCTGGCCATCCTGGCTTCGATCGCGATGGGCTGCGAGATAAGACTCGAGGACATCTACGTCGAAGGCATTGAAAATATCTCGGCGGAGGACATTCGCTACGGTGGCGAAATGGGCTATCGGCTGAAACTGCTTGCCATCGCCCAGAAAACCGACGATGGAAAGATTTCACTGCGGGTTCACCCCTGCTTTATCGGCGCCGACAATCGCCTGGCCAGGGTCGACGGGACATTCAATGCTATCAGCATCGTCGGCAACGCCGTGGGCCAGGTGATGTACTACGGCCGCGGTGCCGGAATGATGCCTACCGCAAGCGCGGTCGTGGCCGATATCATCGATGTGGCCGTGGGCAACTCCGCGACTTCTTTTAGCCATCTCAGACTGCAGCCGCGCAGCCGGACCCAGCAGCGCATCCTGAAAATAGGCGAACTGGTAAGCCGGTTTTATATCAGGCTTATGGTAAAGGACCAGCCGGGGGTCTTCGCCGACATCGGCAGGGTCCTGGCGGACAACCGGATAAGCATCTCAGGTGTGCTGCAGCACGAGGGCCGCGGACCCGACAACACCGTTCCTGTCGTTATCACCACTCACCCAAGCCGCCAGAGCAGCATAACCGAGGCGGTCCGCCAGCTCGGACAGGTGGGCACGATATGCAGCGAGCCGGTCTGTATAAGGATAGTCGATATTCCAGAGGACAGCGATTAGTGGCCAAGTACGCGATAATAGTCCCCGATGGGGCGGCCGATCGGCCCGTCGAACAGCTTGAGAACAAAACCCCCCTCGAGGCCGCCGATACCCCCAATATGGACGCCATTAGCACTGGCGGCAAACAGGGTCTCGCCAGGACGATTCCAGAGGGCTTCGAGCCGGGAAGCGACGTCGCCCAGATGAGCCTGCTGGGCTACGACCCGCGAAAGTACTACTCCGGCAGGGCGCCGATAGAGGCGGTCGCACGAAACATCGAGCTTGGCCCCGAGGACTGGGTCTTCCGCTGCAATCTCATAACGATAGCCGATGACAGGATTGCCGACCACAGTGCCGGCCACATATCGACCGCCGAGGCAACCACGCTCATAAACGAACTGAACGAGCGTCTCGGCAACAGGCAGATTCGCTTTTACCCCGGCGTAAGTTACCGGCACCTGCTGGTCATCAGGGGAATTGATTTCGACGTCCAGACCTACCCACCCCACGACCATATCGGAACCCCGAAGAACAAGCTGCTGCCCCGCGGCAAGAACGCCGAGCTTCTCATCGACCTTATGGCGCGGTCGCACCAGATTTTTATTAACCACGAGATCAACCGGGTCCGCGCGGACCTCGGCGAAAACCAGGCCAGCTCCATCTGGCTCTGGGGCCAGGGCAAAAAGACGCATATGGACAGCTTCGCCGCCAGGTTCGGCCTTAAAGGCGCCGCCATTACGGCGGTCGACCTGGCGAGAGGCCTTTCAAAGCTGGTCGGATTCGAGTTGATTGAAGTACCCGGCGCCACCGGCTATGTCGACACGAACTACCGGGGCAAGGGCGCAGCGGCGGTTGAGGCCCTCCAAACCCGGGACCTGGTCTTCGTTCATATCGAGGCGCCCGACGAGGCATCGCACGCCGGCAATGCCCTGCTCAAGAAAGAGGCTATCGAGCAAATAGACGCTCACATCGTCGGCCCCGTCCTGAAAGCGCTTGACAAGTATGACAGTTGGCGCATACTGGTAGTCCCGGACCACCCCACACCGGTGAGCAGTTGCGCCCACTCGGCCGAGCCGGTACCGTTTGCCATGGCCGGGTCAGGGGTGGAAGGATTGTTGAAGGCACGATTCACCGAGCAGAACGCCGCTGAGTCGGGGCTGGTTATAAACAACGGATGGGAACTTATGGAGTATTTTCTTGGTAGCTGAAGCGGCCCGGCTGTGCGGCGGCCTGTCGCAGCTTCAAAGTATCTTTGGACGGACGGAATATGGCGATAATAGTCCAAAAGTTCGGCGGCACCTCGCTGGCCGACGCGGACAAGATTCGACGCGCTGCCCACCGCGTCATCGAAACCGTCAGGAAGGGCCACAAGGTGGTCGTCGTCGCCTCGGCAAGGGGCAAACAGACCGACCAGCTCATCGCGGACGCCCTGGAGCTGAACCCCAATCCCCCCAGGCGTGAGATGGACCAGTTGCTCAGCACCGGCGAGCAGCAGTCCGTTTCGCTTTTTGCTATGGCTCTGCACGCCGAAGGCTACGACGCCATCAGCTTCACCGGCGGCCAGATAAGAATGCTCACCGACAGCGAGTACACCCGCGCCCGCATCAAGAGCGTTGACGCCGACCGCATCCACCGCCAGCTCGACCAGGGCAAGATAGTAATCGTCGCCGGGTTCCAGGGAATCGACGAAGACGAAAACATAACAACGCTCGGCCGAGGCGGCTCCGACACCACCGCCGTGGCGCTGGCGGCCGCCCTCAAGGCCCAGGAATGCGAGATATATACCGACGTCAACGGCATCTGCACCGCTGACCCGAGGATTTTCAAGAACGCCGCCAAGATCCAGCAGATAAGTTACGACGAGATGCTCGAGCTGGCCAGCCTCGGTGCCGGCGTTATCTACACCCGCGCGGTCGAATGCGGAAAGAACTACGACGTCAGGATACACGTAAGAAGCAGTACCCTGCAGGAAGAAGGCACTATCATTACTCACGAGGTCCCCCAAATGGAAGGCGTAGTAGTATCCGGTGCAACCGTACAGAAGGATATGGCGAAGCTAACGCTGGTCGGCGTCGACAACAAACCGGGCAACGCCGCGAAGGTATTCGCCGAACTGGCAAAGGCCAAGGTCGTCGTAAACGATATCGTCCAGACCGAGATCAGCCCCGAAAAGGCAAACCTGTCTTTCACGATCCACATCTCCGACTTGTCCGCCGCCGGTCAGGCCGTCGAACGCGTCAAGCACCAGGTCAACTGTGAAAGCACCTTCGTCCGCGACGACATCGCCGAGGTGTCCGTGGTGGGAGTGGGGATGCGCAGCCACTACGGCGTCGCGGACAAGATGTTCGGCGCCCTGGCCGATGCACAGGTCAACATCGACTCGATAACCACCAGCGAAATACGCATAAGCTGCGTGGTGGACGAAAAGCAGGCAGAAAAAGCACTGGTGGCCGTCTGCGAGGCTTTCGACCTGGACAAACCCGCCGAACAGCGTGCCCGCCCGTCCTGACCGGACCTTGGCAAAGACCAACCGAACATCCCGCGCGATGAGCCGGCGCAGCCGCTCTTTGTTGTTCGCTGCAATTGCCGTTGCACTGGCGGCGGCCGTCTGGCTCGACCGAACCACCCCCGTTCACCGCCGGGGCCGCCACGATGATTTCGCAAGGTACCACGGCAAAGTGTTCACCGTCGTAAAGGTCATCGACGGCGATACCCTCGATATAGACGTACCTGACGGCAGGGGCTCATCTACAAGGGTGCGGCTCTGGGGCGTCGATACGCCTGAGCACGACGCCTATTTCGGCCCACAGGCCGCCGATTTCACCCGCAAACTGGTGCAGGGAAAGAAAATCACCATCCACCTCGACCAGGACAACCGCACCCGCGGCAAGTACGGCAGACTTCTTGCATACGTGCAACTGCCGGACGGTGCTTTCCTGAACGAACTGCTCTTGACCGAAGGTTACGCCTACGCGGACCTGCGCTTCCGCCACAGCTTCTACAACCGTTACCGGCAGTTGGAGTCGCGCGCACGCCGCAACCGCACCGGCCTCTGGAAGCACGTCACCCGCGACCGGCTGCCTGCCTGGCTGCGGCGCGAACGCCCGGACCTGCTCGCAAAGTAGCGACACCTCGCTGCCTGCGAAAATAGATTTGAACTGCAAAAGCACATCGTTTATATTGCCGCCCAAGTAGGTTTCTTGCACGACCATAGGCCAGAGTTACCGGAGAAAGAATATGACCACAAAGGCCAATGCAATCGTTGCCCAGTCGGGCGGCCCGACCGCCGTGATAAATTCCAGCGCCTGCGGCGTGATCCAGCAGGCAATGAAGTCCGACTGCATCGACCGCGTTTTCGGTGCAACCAACGGCATACTCGGTGTGCTCGGCGAGGACCTGTTCGATATCACCGCCGAAAAGCCGGAGACCATCGAGGCCCTCAAGCAGACGCCTGCCGCCGCTATCGGCTCCTGCCGCTACAAGCTCAAGTCGATGGAAGAATCCAGGGCCGACTTCGAGAGGATACTCGACGTATTCAAGGCCCACAACATCAGGTATTTCTTCTACATAGGCGGCAACGACTCGATGGACACCGCCGACAAGGTCAACAACCTCGCCCGCGACACCGGCTTCGAGCTGGTCTGCATCGGAATACCAAAGACCATCGACAACGACCTGGCATATACCGACCACTGTCCCGGCTACGGCAGCGTCGCCAAGTACGTGGCCACCTGTGCTATGGAAGCCGGCAAGGATACCGAGGCCCTTTACACCACCGATACGTGCACGATACTGGAGGTAATGGGAAGGAACGCCGGCTGGATCGCGGCAGCAACCGGCCTTGCCCGGCGATGCCCGGAGGATGCTCCTCACCTGATTTATATGCCCGAAGCACCTTTCTCCTTCGATAAGCTCGTCAGCGACGTCAGGGAAGTCCTCAAGGAATTCGGAAGGGTCTTCATTGTCGCCGGTGAGGGCCTCAAGGACGAAAAGGGCAATTACATAACCGCCGACACCGGCCGATTCGCCAAGGACAGCTTCGGACACGTCCAGCTCGGAGGCGTCGCCGAGATGCTCAAGGCCGTCATCGAGAAAGAAGTCGGCATAAAGGCCCGCTGGAACAAGCTCGGCACCAACCAGCGTAGCGCAATGCACTTCGCCTCGCTGACCGACGTTTACGAGGCCTATATGTGCGGCCAGGCGGCCGTAAAGGCCGCCACGGAAGGCGTCAACGGGAAAATGATCACGCTCGTTCGCCAGGACCAACCACAGTACCGCTGCACCACCGGCCTGGCCGACCTTATCGACGTGGCCAACGGCGAGAAGAAAGTCCCGAAGGAATATATAAACGAAACGGGCAACGGCGTAACCGACGCGATGCGCGACTACGTCCGACCGCTGGTCCAGGGCGAGGCGCCCATCAAGATCGGCGACGACGGCCTGCCGGTCTATATGCGCTTCGAACGAAAACCAGTCGAGAAAAAACTGCCAAAATATCTTTAACAAGACACCGGAACGCGACCTATGGAACTGCAAAAGTACTCTTTCGGCGTCGGCGACAGGTTCGGCCGACAGGGCCAGGCCCAGCTTCGAGCGATAATGCTCGCCCGCCGCGACGGCGTAAACGTCACGCCGGTATGGAACAAGTCTCACCGTGAACACACCATCATCGGCACTAACCAGCGACAGGTCCGGGCCGAGGCCGACGGGGCGGTAAAGGCCCTCGGCTGGGACGCCGACTATTACGTCGACGCCGACCATATCGGCCTGCAGAACGCCGACCTTTTCATCGACGCTTCCGACTTTTTCACTCTCGACGTGGCCGACTTCATCGGCACGCCCCCCGAGGAGGACGACAAAAAGAGCTTCATCGACAAGTACAAAAAGTATGCGCGCCGCCTCGAAATAGATGGCTTCGACCAGCCCCTGGATGTCACCGCCGACCAACTCGACGCCATCGCCGACAAGTACCTCGCCGCCGTCAAACAGGCCGGGAAAATCTACAGCCACATCGAGTCGATAAAAGGCGCGGGCAATTTCGTAACCGAGGTCTCGATGGATGAAACCGACCAGCCTCAAAGCCCCGTCGAAATGCTTTTCATTCTGGCGGCAATCGCCGACCAGGGCATACCCGCCCAAACCATAGCGCCGAAGTTTACCGGCCGCTTCAACAAGGGTGTCGATTACGTCGGCGACCCCGCCGTCTTCGCCAGGCAGTTCGAGCAGGACCTGGCCGTCATAAGGTATGCCGTCGACAACTTCGGCCTTCCGGCCAACCTCAAGCTCAGCGTTCATTCCGGCAGCGACAAGTTCTCCATCTACAAGCCGATAAACAACGCCCTGAAAAAGTTCGACGCCGGCCTGCACGTCAAGACCGCCGGGACCACCTGGCTGGAAGAACTGATCGGCCTGGCGCTTGCCGGCGGCGATGCCCTGGAATTGGCCGGGCGGATTTATTCGGACGCCCTGAAGCGGTTCGACGAGTTGTGCAAGCCCTACGCTACGGTTATCGACATCGACAGCAGTAAACTGCCCTCGCCGCAACTCGTGGCCGGCTGGAGCGGCGAACAGTTTGCCCGGGCGCTGCGCCACGACCCGCAATGCCCCGACTACAATCCAAACTTCCGCCAGTTGCTGCACGTGGCATACAAGGTTGCCGCCGAAATGGGAAGCGAGTTTACCGATGCGCTCGAAGCGCACCGACAGGTGATCGCCGAAAACGTCACCGAAAATATCTACCAGCGACACATAAAACCTATTTTCGTCGATTAAGGGCATTTCCTGATGAACGAGCTGTTTGACATCAAGGACAAGGTTACGGTCATCACCGGCGGCGGAGGCGTGCTCTGCGGTGAGCTTGCCAGGGCACTGGGCAGGGCCGGTGCCAGAATTGCCGTGCTCGACTTGCTCGAGGACGCCGCCGAAAAAGTAGCTGCCGAAATAACCGCTGCCGGCGGCACCGCCGTTGCCGTCAGGTGCAACGTGCTGGAAAAAGAAAGTGTTGAGCAAGCCCGGCGGAAAGTCGCCGAACAGCTTGGCAAAGCCGACATCCTCATAAACGGCGCGGGCGGCAACAAGAAAGAAGCGACCACCTCGCCGGAACTTTCCTTCTTCGACATCCCCGCCGACGCCATCCGCTTCGTTTTCGACCTGAACCTGCTGGGAACTGTCCTTCCGTCCCAGGTATTCGGCAGGGATATGGCCGAGGCCGGCCGCGGCGTGATATTGAATGTATCGAGTATGAACGCCTTTCGGCCGCTGACCAAAATCGCTGCCTACTCGGCGGCAAAAGCAGCCGTCAGCAATTTCACCCAGTGGCTGGCCGTCCATATGTGTCGGAACTACTCCAAGGACATCCGCGTCAATGCCATCGCCCCGGGGTTCTTCCTGACCGAGCAGAACCGGTTTCTCCTTATCGACCAGGCCACCGACGAACTTACGCCGCGAGGCAAGACGATCATCGACCACACGCCGATGGGCCGATTCGGCCGGCCCGAAGACCTCGTCGGAGCCGTTATGTGGCTGCTCAGCGACGCAGCAAAATTCGTCACCGGCATCGTCGTACCCATCGATGGCGGGTTCTCTGCATTCAGCGGTGTTTAATTCCAGGAGGTAAAGATGAGCGAAGCTGACCCGGCAAGGCAGTTGAAACAGTTTCAGCCCAAACACAAGTTTTTTGTCGGCATTGACTCGGACGGTTGTGCCTTCGACACGATGGGAATCAAGCAGCGAGAGTGCTTCTGCCCGTGGCTGATAGGTTACTTCGGCCTGCAGCCGGTGGCGCTGGCGGCACGCGAATGCAAGGAATTCGCCGACTTGTTCTCCAAGACACGCGGTGCCAACCGCCACAAAACCGCCAAGCGCATCATTTCGGAACTGCTGCCTTCCCATCCTATGGTCAAGGCCCGCGGTTTCAAGGTTCCGCAGTATCCGCATTACTTTGCGTGGGTCGACGACCCGAACAGCCTGCTCAGCAACGACGGTCTCAAGCAGGCCATCGCCGCCGCCGACGACCCCCAGGCCAAAAGCGAGCTGGAGCTTGCCCTTGCCTGGAGCGAGCGGGTCAACGCAACCATCAAGGATATCGTCAAGAATATGCCGCCTTTTCCCTACGTCCGCGAGACGCTCGAGAAAATCAGGCCCCTGGCGGACGTGGTTGTGGTCTCGGCCACCCCTTATGAGGCCCTGGCTCGCGAGTGGCAGGAACACGACATCGCCAAGTACGTAGATGTAATAGCCGGCCAGGAAATGGGAACAAAGGCCCAGCACCTCGACTATGCAGCCAAAGGCAAGTATGAAAAGGACCACGTGCTGATGATCGGTGACGCTCCGGGTGATCTGAAAGCGGCAAAGGCAAACGACGCCTTGTTTTACCCCATCAATCCCGGCAACGAAGTCGAGTCCTGGAAGCGCTTTCACGACGAGGCATTCGACAGGTTCACCAACGGACAATACGCCGGAGATTACGAACAGCAGCTCATCGCCGAATTTGAAAGCTACCTCCCGGAAAATCCGCCCTGGCAGGCAAGCTGAAAGATGTTGTTGTACGCCCGTGGAAATGAAAACGACAGCCTCAGCAGCGACGACCTGCAACGAGGTCTTTGCAGCGCCCTGGAAAAATTGGAGCCTAAAACGAAGGTTCTCGTCGTCCCGCCCGATTTCACCAGGTACCACTCGCGTGCAGGCCTGCTGACCTGCTTCTGCCGGCAATATTACGGTGACCGCCTTACCGACATCCTGCCGGCGCTCGGCACGCACGCCCCGATGACCGCCGCCGAGATAAAGCGGATGTACCACGGCCTGCCGGTCGAGCTTTTCAGGCAGCATAACTGGCGAACCGACGTCGTAACGCTCGGCGAAGTGCCGGCCGACTTTGTCGGACAGGTTTCGCAGGGTCGCGTAAACTACCCCTGGCCGGCGCAGGTGAACCGCCTGCTGCTTGAAGGCGGCTTCGACCTGATCGTCTCGATCGGCCAGGTCGTCCCGCACGAAGTCAGCGGAATGGCCAACTACAACAAGAATATCTTCGTTGGCACAGGCGGCCCCGAGGGCATCAACAAGAGTCACTTTCTCGGCGCCGCCTACGGGATGGAGCGGATAATGGGCCGGGCCGACAACCCCGTCAGAAAGGTCCTCAACTACGCATCCCAACATTTCGCATCCGACCTGCCGGTTCTGTATGTACTGACGGTTGTCGGCACCGATGCCGACGGCTCGCTGGCCACGCGCGGCCTGTTCATCGGCGACGACGCGGAATGCTTCGACCTTGCCGCCGAGCTTTCGCTGAAAGTCAATTTTCAAATGCTGCCCGAGCCGCTGCAAAAAGTCGTAGTCTATCTCGACCCCGCAGAGTACAAAAGTACCTGGCTGGGCAACAAGAGCATCTATCGCACCCGGATGGCCATGGCCGACGGCGGCGAACTGATAGTGCTGGCGCCGGGCGTTGCCACATTCGGCGAAGACGAGGAAATCGACCGGCTCATACGGAAATACGGCTATGTCGGAACTGAACGGATTCTTGATGCCGTCGAGAAAAACGACGACCTCAAGGCCAATCTCAGCGCCGCCGCGCACCTGATTCACGGCTCGTCCGAAGGCAGGTTCACCATCACCTACTGCCCGGGGCGGCTGTCCAGGGAACAAATCGAGGCCGTCAACTTCGGCTACGGCGAGCTTTCCAAGATGCTGCAAAGGTACGACCCGCAGCGACTTCGCGACGGCTTCAATACGGTTGACAATGAAAAGATATTTTTTATCTCCAACCCTGCGCTGGGCCTGTGGGCCTGGCAAAGCAGGTTCAAGTGACACGACCGACGAATAACAACACAAACAGGAGCTGACAAAATGGCACAGGCAGATATCGGCTTGATCGGGCTTGCCGTAATGGGCGAGAATCTCATCCTCAATATGGAAAGCAAGGGCTTCACCGTTGCGTGTTTCAACCGCACGGTGTCGAAGGTCGATGATTTCATAAACGGCCGGGGCAGCGGCAAGAACATCATCGGCTGCCACTCCATCGAAGAGCTGGTGGCCTGCCTGAAAAAGCCCCGCAAGATTATGCTGATGGTAAAGGCCGGGCCCCCGGTCGATGCCTTCATCGAGAAACTTCTGCCTCATCTTGAGGATGGCGACATCATCATCGACGGCGGCAACTCGCACTTCCCCGATACCATCCGCCGGACACAGTACGTCGAAAGCCAGGGCAAACTCTACATCGGTACCGGCGTTTCCGGCGGCGAGGAAGGGGCCCTGCGAGGACCATCGCTTATGCCCGGCGGTTCACCCGCTGCCTGGGAACATGTAAAACCCATCTTCCAGGCCATCTGCGCAAAAACTCCCGAAGGCGAACCCTGCTGCGACTGGGTCGGCGAAAACGGGGCAGGACACTTCGTCAAAATGACGCACAACGGCATCGAGTACGGCGATATGCAGATGATTTGCGAGACCTACCACCTGATGAAAGAGGCCCTGGGAATGACCAACAGCGAGATGCACGAGGTCTTTGCCCAGTGGAACAAGGCGGAGCTGAACTCGTACCTTATCGAAATCACCAGCGACATACTTGCCTACAGGGACGAAGACGGCAACGAAGTGATCGACCTCATACTCGATACCGCCGGCCAGAAAGGCACAGGCAAGTGGACGGCCATCGAGGCGCTCAACCTCGGCCAGCCGGTGACGCTGATCGGCGAGGCCGTCTTTGCACGCTGTCTGTCGGCCCTGAAGGAAGAACGTGTCAAGGCTTCGAAGGTTCTCAGGGGACCTCGTGCGAGCTTCCGCGGCGACAGAGACAGGTTCATCAACGACCTGCGCCGGGCACTGTATGCATCGAAAATCATCAGCTACGCACAGGGTTATCAACTGATGCGGGCGGCGGCCGAACAGTATAACTGGAATCTGAACTACGGCGGCATCGCCCTGATGTGGCGGGGAGGCTGCATCATTCGCTCGGTGTTCCTCGGCAAAATCAAGGAGGCATTCGACAGAAATCCCGACCTTGAAAACCTGCTGCTCGACCCATTCTTCAAGAAGGCGGTGCACAAGGCGCAGGCTTCGTGGCGGCGTGTTGTCAATGCGGCGGTCAAACTCGGAATACCGACGCCGGCGATGAGTTCGGCACTTGCCTTCTACGACGGCTATCGACACGGGCGTCTGCCGCAAAACCTGCTGCAGGCGCAGCGCGATTATTTCGGGGCCCATACGTACGAGCGTGTCGACAGGCCACGGGGAGAGTTTTTCCACACCAACTGGACCGGCCGGGGCGGCACAACCGCCGCGTCGACGTATACGGTCTGACCGGCAAGACCACGGCTGCCGGCGGGGCGGCGAGCGGTGGGGCTGAGAGGCACCGGGGGGAATCGGGGCCCGGGGCCAAGTCGTGCGGGCGGGCGGTTTCGGCGATGGAAATTGGG
>CAYSBK010000050.1:0-13741 GCA_964429265.1 uncultured Pirellulales bacterium
GAGGACCTAAACGATGACAAAGGTACTTGCTTTGGTGGCGGTTCTATCGGTATACTTGTGGAGTTTGCCAGGCTTTGCAGAGCATATTCGGCGGGAAAACGCCTTCGCGGGCTTACGCGACGGCATGTTCGGCGACGGCGGTGTCAACACCTATGTGTCCGCCAGGGGCCGAATCCAGACGGTGTATCGCTACGATGCAAACAACGACGACATCGCCGACGTGTTCTCTCCCAACCACGACATCCTGCTCGTTACAGCCACGGCCACCACCGAGAATGAATACCATCCCGACTACATATACCGGGGCAACAATAAAGATCTTTACAGTCCTGTACACCACCTGGAATTGCCGGGCCTGAAAAGCCAATAAGGCGGACCGGCCGGACCCGGCACCTACTTCACCACCCGCCACAGTTTTCCAAGACGCCTGCCCGAAGTCTCTTGCCTGCCGTACCGCGTTGTGCTTCAATAGAAACCGGTCTTTTTGGTGGAAGGTAATTCCAAGCCTTGGCCGTTAGGAGCTGCTATGTTTGCAAAAGACATCCGGTATATGACCCTGATGCTTTGGGTAATGCTCTCCGCCATGCCTGCGTATGTGGTTGCTGCGGCAAGGGCACCTTGTCCGCCGCCGCCGGGCGTGGTTATCGACTACATCGCCCCTGCGGAGAAGAATTACATAGGCTCACCAAGCATAGCGATTCTGCCGGACGGTCGATATGTAGCTTCGCACGATGTCTTCGGCAATGGCCCGAAGGGCAAGTGGACGTATGTCTTCGGATCGGGCGATCGCGGACGAACCTGGCAGAAGCTGACGGAAATCAAGGGACAGTACTGGTCAAGCCTGTTTGTGCACCGAGGCAGGCTCTATATCATCGGCACCACAAAAAAACACGGCAACATTGTGATTCGACGCTCGGACGACGGCGGCAAGACGTGGACAAACCCGAAAGACAAAAACAGCGGCCTGCTGGCTGAGGGTGGTTTCCATTGTGCGCCGGTGCCGGTTGTCGTCCACAAGGGCCGAGTCTGGCGGGCATTTGAAATCGACCAGGGACACTACCGGTGGAAGGCGATCGTGATGTCGGCCCCGGCCGACGCCGACCTGCTCAAGGCCGAAAACTGGCAGATGAGCAACGAGCTTGTTGTGGATAAACGAGCCGGCATATTCAAGTGGCTCGAGGGAAACGTGGTGGTGGCCCCCGACGGTGAACTTGTGAATATCCTCCGCACACAGGCACCGCCGGGCCGGGCGGCGATGATTCACATATCCGGTGACGGCAAGATCCTGAGTTTTGACCCGAACAGGGATATGATCAACTTTCCGGGCGGTGCAAAGAAGTTCACGATTCGCTACGACCACATCTCAGGGAAATACTGGAGCCTGGTCAATATCATCACCGACCCCGGCCCACTCGAACAAGCCCCGCAGGACCACCGAAATACGCTGGCCCTGGTGTGCTCGGAGAACCTGCGTCACTGGGAAGTTCGATACATCGTTCTTGCCTTTATGAAAGGCAAACACCTGACAAGCCAGAACAACAAGTTCGGCTTCCAGTACGCCGACTGGCTCATCGAGGGCGACGACATCATCCTTGTATCACGCACGGCCTGGGGCTGGGACACGCCGCGCTCGCACGACGCCAATTACCTCACCTTCCACCGGATACGCAACTTCCGCCGCAAGACGCCTGCCGACCCGCCGCTTTACTGCGGCCCACGGTTTGGAGAATTCGGCCTCGAGCGTCTGCAATACAACAACCCCTCTCTGGTAGTGGACCTGGGCGTCGGACTCTGGGCCTGGCCGCTGCCCATGGACTACGACGGCGACGGTGATTACGACCTGGTGGTCTCCTGTGCGGACAAACCCTACAACGGCACATATTTTTTCGAAAACCCCGATGGCAACGTGAAGATGCCGACGTTCAAACCGCCAGTGCGAATCGGCAAAGGCTTCAGGAACATTCAGGTCTGCTTTGTCGAAGGCAAAGCCCGCGTACTGCTGCCGGGCAAAGAACTGGCCCACTTCCACAATAAGAAACTGGATTTGGAAAAGACCATCGGGATATATTCAGGTTCCAGGGTGCACCAGGCGAAAGGCAGGGTCCGGACAAGACAGTGGAAGTACTGCGATTACGACGGCGATAATCGGCTGGATTTAATTGTGGGGGTCGGAGACTGGAGTGATTACGGCTGGGACAACGCCTTCGACAGCAAGGGGCGATGGACCCGCGGCCCGTTGCACGGCTACGTCTATTTCATTCGGAACAAGGGCAGCACGGATTCGCCGAGGTATGCCGAGCCGGTGAAGGTCGTCGCCGGCGGCAAGCCGGTGGACGTTTACGGAATGCCAACACCGAACTTCGCCGACTTCGACGGCGACGGAGACCTCGATCTTTTGTGCGGCGAGTTCGTCGACAAGTTCACGTACTACGAAAACACGGGCACTCGTACCGAGCCGAAATATGCTGCCGGCAGATACCTGCAATTCGAAGGCCGGCCGCTGACGATGGATTTGTGCATGATCGTGCCGGTTGCACTGGACTGGGATAGGGACGGCGACGTTGACCTTGTGGTGGGCCAGGAAGACGGACGCGTTGCCCTTGTGGAGAATACCGGTGAGGTGGTTGACGGTTTGCCGCGGTTTCTGCAACCGGTCTTCTTCAGGCAGCAGGCCCAGTTTGTGAAGTTCGGAGCACTTGTAACCCCTTGCAGTTACGACTGGGACGGCGACGGCGACGAGGACCTTATCTGCGGCAATACGGCCGGGTACATCGGTTTCATCGAGAACCTCGACGGCGGCAACCCGCCTATGTGGGCGGCACCGAGATATCTCACGGCCGGCGGTGACATTATACGTATCCAGGCAGGGCCGAACGGTTCGATCCAGGGGCCCTGCGAGGCAAAATGGGGCTACACCACCCTCAGCGTGGCCGACTGGAACGGCGATGGTTTGCCGGATATAGTGGCCAACTCGATCTGGGGCAGGGTGATATGGTTTCGAAACGTGGGTACGCATACAAAACCACAGCTTGCACCGGCCGAACCGATTCTCGTGGAATGGCCCGGCGAGGCACCGAAACCCGCCTGGACCTGGTGGCAGCCCAAGGGCAAAGAGCTTGTCACGCAGTGGCGAACAACTCCTTTCGTGATCGACCTGAACCGGGACGGCCTGACCGACCTTGTTATGCTGGACCACGAGGGCTACCTGTGCTTCTTCGAGCGGATACGCGGAGACCGCCGGCCGAAACTGCTGCCCGGCAAGCGGATTTTCAGGGATGAAAAGGGTGATCTGCTGCGGCTCAACGGTGGCCGGGCAGGCGGCAGCGGACGGCGGAAGCTGTGCCTGGCCGACTGGGACGGCGACGGTAAACTCGACCTGCTGGTTAACGGCAGGAACGTCGATTTCCTACGCAACGTCTCGCCGGATGCCCACAAGTATAAGTTCGAGAATACTGGCCGAGTCGACCAGCGCATCCTTGCAGGCCACTCAACCAGCCCCACGACCGTGGATTGGGACAGAAACGGCATACCCGACCTGCTGGTCGGCGCCGAGGACGGATTCCTCTACTATATGAAGAACCCCCATCCCGACCGCCGCCCGTAGACAGGCTGCCATTTCTCGAGATGTCCGCCCTTGACGAAAATGGGCGGGGGGCGTACTCTATTGCCCATTGGAATAAAGGAACTCTGTTTTAAGGAGGCAGCAAAATGGCACGAAACGATATATCTGAGCAGGTATGGTTCGATACGAGCATAGAGGGTATTGACCCGGACTCCGTGGGCAAAGTCACGCTGGCCAGCGGGACCGTTATGCCGGTGGCTGCGTTCGGGACGTTCCACTCCGACTGGGCGCAGGCCTATATAAAGGACGCAACGGTCGAGGCGATAAGGCTCGGCTGGCGACACATAGACACCGCAAGGGCGTATGAAAACGAAGATGTCGTGGGTGAGGCTATCAGGGAAGCTATAAAAAAAGGATATATCTCATCCGCCGACGAGTTGTTCATTACCGCAAAGCTGTGGAACGGTCACATGGCCAAAAAGGACGTTGCACCGGCTATGGATAACACGCTCAAGGCCCTGGGCGTAGAAAAAGTGGATATGTACCTCAACCATTGGCCCTGGCCCAACGTCCACGAGCCGGGTTGCGGACCCGACCACCGCAATCCCAATGCCGTTCCATACATCCACGAGCAGTTTATGGAGACCTGGGACGAAATCGTCAAACTGAAAAAAGCCGGCAAAACGGTAGACATCGGCATCTCCAACCATACCCAGAAAACCCTCGATTTATTACTGAGGGACACGGACGACTTTTCGCGTCCGGTGGTGAATCAAATGGAGATGCATCCCCTCTTTCAGCAAACCGAGCTTCGCAGGTATATGTACGAGCGTGGCATTGTATGCACGGGGTATATGTCTCTCGGTTCGCCGAAAAGACCATCGCGTGACAGGTTCAAGGAACAGCGGGCGGATATGCAGGACCCGGTAATCCAGTCCATTGCCAGGGAAGCAGGAATCACGCCGGCACAGGTCTGTTTGAATTGGGCGTATCAGAGAGAAAACAAGACAGGCGGCTACGTTGCAATGGCAACAAGAAGCGACTGGATACGCGAAAATCTCGAGGCGGCGACGAGAGACATCCTGACCCCCGAGCAGATGCTGAGGATTTCCGGCGACGGCACGGAGGAAAATCCGGGCATCGACGCCAACAACAGGCTCATCTGGGGGCAGGTTTTCCTGTGGCCGGAGGCCCTCGGAGACTGGCGGGTGCTCTGGAATGACAGTCAGGTTTTTGAAACGAGGGCCGGCTACGAGAGATTCAAGGAATCATTCGCGCGGCACTACGAAGTCTGGAAGGAAACCGCCGTCAGCGTACCTATCTACAGGTAGCCCGAACTCGGGGCGCTGATATGTTTGCACGAGAGGCGGCTGCTGTTCCGTAGTTTCTCGTCCGACCGCGGCTTACGCACGGCGTATCCAGTGATTTGCAATTGCATCCGGCAGTTTCGGTGTCGCGCCGCTTTGTGAACAGACGAAGGCGGCCAGCCGATTTGCAAAATCGTTGATTTCGTCCAGGGTTCTGTGATACAAAAGCCCCATTGTAATCGCTGCGGTGAAGGCGTCGCCGGCGCCCACCGTGTCAACGACTTCGGTCGGGAAAGCCCCGTGCTTCGAGACCTTCCCTGCAGTGTATAACTCACTGCCTTTCGGTCCGCGCGTCAGCGCAACCACGCGCAGGCCGTATTTCTCGATTACACGTGAAACAATATCACCTTCTGCACCGCCCAGTCCCAACAGTTCTCCCAGCACCGGCAGCTCTTCATCGTTGAGTTTCAACACGTCCGAGCGCTCCAGCGCACTTTGGATGACTTCTTTGCTGAAGTATGACTGGCGCAGGTTTATATCGAACACCCGGATACAATCCGGCTTGGTTACTTCCAGGAAATTATGAATCGTCGCGCGTGAGACCGGCCGGCGCTGGCACAGCGAGCCGAAACAAACAGCGTCGGCGCCGGCGGCCAGTTCCGCGAGCCTGCCGCTCCACGGGATAAAGTCCCACGCCACGTTCTCGTGGATTGTATAGGTGGGCTTGCCCTTGTCGTCCACTTCGATAGTTACAGTGCCCGTGGGGTGCTCGCTGTCGACGGCAATGTAGTCCGACGGCAATCGTAGCTCTTTCAGGCGGTCAAGAATTTCCCGCCCGAGCATATCGTCGCCGATACAACTCACGGGCACCCCTCTTGCACCCAGCGCTCGGGCATGGTATGCGAAGTTGGCCGGGGCGCCACCGAGCTGTTTGCCCGTCGGAAACACGTCCCACAAAATCTCACCCAGACCCACCAGGACGTATCGGCCTTGGTCCGCCACCTGGACAACCTCCCGATTTACTCAAATCTCAATGACGATGCCGTCATTATCATCGCGCAGTTCGCTGCGCAGACGCACCAGTTCTTTCTTTAGCTGCCTGACAACGTCGGCGTAGGCGGGGTTCCGGTAGACGTTGTGCATTTCGTGCGGGTCCTTTTGCAAATCAAACAGCTCCCATTCCGGGGATGTGGGCTTGTTCTTTGCCCCGCGGGCGCTCAAAGGCAGCCCGTAGTAGTATATCAGCTTATAGCGCCGCGTTCGCACGCCGAAATGAGCTGCCACGTCAAAGTGTGCCCTGTGCATCCAGTAGCGGTAGTACATCGACGTCCGCCAACTCTTGGGGCCTGTGCCGGCAAGCAGGGCTCTGAAGCTTCGGCCCTGCATATCCTTCGGTATCGGCACACCTGCATAGTCGAGAAGCGTTTCTGCAAAATCCACGTTCAGTACAATGTCGGTGTTGATGCCGCCCGGCTTTACCTCGCGAGGATAGCGCACCAGCAACGGCATCCGCAGCGACGGCTCGTACATAAATCTCTTGTCGAACAGGCCGTGCTCTCCCAGGAAAACACCCTGGTCGGAAGTGTAAATCACGATCGTGTCGTCGGCCAGACCGTTTTCGTCGAGATAGTCAAGCACCCTGCCGATGTTCTCGTCAATGCAGGCCACGCATCGCAGGTAGGCCTTGATGAAATACTGATACGCCTGCCGTTTCGACTCGGCCGGCGGCAGATTGGCCAGCCTTTCTTTGAGGCCGTCGAACTGGCGGCCCTGGGTTTCGTGCAGCAGCAGCGTCTCTTCGAGGCCGATTTTTTGCGTGGCGCGTTTGATCGCCCGGCCTCGGTCGCTGTAGTCATCCCAAAAGGTCGGTGGCTCGGGAATGTCAACATCCTGATACAGGTGCGCGTATCTTCCGTCGTATTCCCACATATCGTGAGGGGCCTTGTGGTGGTAGAGCACGCAGAATGGCCTGTCGGTGGGCCTTTTCTCAAGGCATTCCAGCACCAGGTCGGTTATCACGTCCGTAACGTAGCCCTTGTAATGCCGGCGGTTATCTTTCCAGTCCGATCCCGTGCGCGCTTTTTCAATCAGCACGGGGTCAAAATAAGATCCCTGCCCCGGCAGCACGTTGTAATAACCAAAACCCGTCGGTTCGGTTTTCAGATGCCATTTGCCGACGATTGCGGTATAGTAACCGGCTTTTTGCAGCAGCTTCGGGAAAGTCTCCTGGCCGCCGTCGAAGCGGTCCGCCAGCGTCAGTACGCCGTTCTTGTGGCTGTACTTTCCCGTAAGTATCGCGGCCCGGCTGGGCGTGCATATTGAGTTGGTGCAAAAACAGTTGTCGAAGCGCATTCCTTCGTTTGCGAGCCGGTCGATATTAGGCGTGCGTGCATAATCTTTGAGAAATCCCCCGTAAGCACTTATCGCCGGTGCGGCGTGGTCGTCGGACATAATAAAAAGGATGTTGGGCCTCGCTTTGCGGGCGTCCCTGCTGAACGTTGCCGCGCCGCTGCAGCCATAGGCCATAAGCGAACTTGCACCCAGGCCGATTGCTTTGAGGAAATCACGACGATGCATAAACTGCCTCCTCAGTGGAATCAGATGATTCGAGTATACCCCTGGGCTTTGTACTTTTCCAGCAGGTCGGCCAGTCGCCTCACGATGTCCTGTCGCTGTTGCCACAGGTTGTTTTGTTCGTACGGATCGTCGGCGAGGTTATAGAGCTGCCCCGGCGAGCCGGGTTGAGGCCCCTTGTCCCTCGGCCTTACCCAGCCGCCTGAACCCGTGGTATCAAGAATCAACTTCCAGTTGCCGTGCCTTATCGCAAAGACGCCCTTTGAGGAGTGGCTTACCAGGTTATCGCGGACAGGCGCGGCGGTTTTGGCTCCAACCAGCGCCGGCAAGATGTTGAAACTATCGGGCCCCGCACCGGCCGGCAGTTCCCTCCCCACAATAGCGGCACAGGTAGCCATAAGGTCGGTCAAACAGATCAGCTCATCGCTGGTGGTGGCCGGGCGGATGCGTCCGGGCCACCGGGCGATAAACGGCACGCGATGGCCGCCCTCCCACACGTGCGACTTGTAGCCGCGAAACCGCCCTGCCGACTTATGCGCGTCGCTGCCGATGCGAGGGCCGTTGTCGCTGGTGACAATCACGATCGTATTGCGGGCGAGCTTCATTTTGTCCAGCGTATCCAGCACTGCGCCCACGCACCAATCAACCAGCACCACCAGGTCTTCACGGGGGCCGAGCCCGCTTTTGCCCTTGACGAAATCGGGCGGCAGCCACGGTGCATGAGGTGACGAAAGCGCCAGATACACAAAGAAAGGCCGGTCGCCGTAAAGTCTCTTGTGTTCACGCAGAAACGCGCCGGTCTTGTTCACATAGGTCGGGTCGACCTGCTCGTTCGACCAGCCGGGAACCATCGGGCCGGGCCTGCTGCCGAACCTGCTCACCGGGCCGGTCTTCACCATCGTCGCGGTCGGCTGGGCCGTGCATCTGCCGTTCTCGATAAAGACGTACGGCGAATCCACCGTCGAACACGCCGAAGTGATAAACGAGTAATCGAAGCCGTGCTGATTAGGCCCGTCGGTGATGGGCCTGGTAAAGTCGACCCGTTGTGCATCCTTGTAATCTCTTATCGGCTCGCCGTCCTTTGATTGCCAGCCGACGCCGAGATGCCACTTCCCGATGCAGGCGGTACGATAGCCGGCCCCTTGAAGCAACTCGGCCACCGTCAGCCGGTCCCGTGAAATAAGCGGCTGCGAAAAACCATCAAGCACACCTCTTTTCAGGCGTGTCCGCCAGGCGTATCGGCCGGTCAAAACGCCGTACCGCGTCGGGCTGCAAACCGCAGAAGGACTGTGTGCATCCGTAAAACGGATGCCCTCGTCGGCGAGCCTGTCCATATTGGGCGTGGGTATCTTCGAGTCGGGATTGTAGCAGTGGACGTCACCATAGCCCATATCGTCGGCCATTATGAAAACTATGTTCGGCAGGTCTTTCCGCCGGCCCGTAGACCTAAGCGCCCCTGCACAACCGGGCAAAGCCGACGCGGCAGCGGTTATGCCCACGGCCTTGAGAAATTCGCGCCTGTCCACGAGTATCACTCCTGCTAAAGGTCTATCATTACCTTCAGACTTTTGTCGCCCTGGGCGTCGATAAACTCGTAGGCCTGGGGGTATTGTTCGAAATCAAAATGCTTCGTTACCAGCGGCTCGGTGACGACGTCGCCGGCGGCAATAAGCTCGACCGCTTTGAGATAATCCTCGTGTTTGTACATCAGCGTGCCGATGATTCTCTGCTCGCGGTCGCCCACCACCGACATATCGATACGGGGCCTTTCTTCAAACACGCCCAGTACCACGATAGTGCCTCCCTTTTCTATATTCTGAATGGCCGCATCCATCGTGGCTTCGGCACCGACCGCTTCAAAGGCCACGTCAAAACCCTCGTCGCCGAATACGCGCCTGGCTGCCTCACTCAGCGGCTCGGTGGCCGCGTTGGTGGTGTTCTCGATACCGCATTTCCTGGCGATACCGAGCCTGAAATCGCTCAAATCGGTTATCAGAATCTTCTTCGCGCCACGGCAACGTGCGAGCTGGGCCACGAGGTTGCCGATAGGCCCGGCACCCAGCACCACAACGTTCCTGCCGGCCAGGTCGCCGCTCCTGCCGGTCGAGTGAACCGCAACTGCCGTCGGTTCCACCAGGGCGCCCTGCTCGAACGTGAGCGACTCCGGCAGAGGAACTATCCTTTCCTGCGTCGTGATGAAAAAGTCCTGCGCGCAGCCGGGAGCCTGAAACCCCTGGACCTTGAGCACATCGCAGATGTTGTAATCACCGCGCCGGCACGGCTTGCATTCACCGCATACTATCTGCGGCCGGGCCGTCGCCTTGCTGCCGATTTCGATGCCGCTGACACCTTCGCCGACAGCCTCCACCTGGCCAGAAAACTCATGTCCCTGCACCACGGGATACGATGTGAACGGGTGCTTGCCGTGGTTGACGTGCACGTCCGAGCCACATACGCCTATCTGCTTGATACGCAGCAGAATCTCGCCGGGTCCCGGCTGGGGTTTCGGGACGTCTCGAAACTCAATCCTGCCCGGCTCCACCATTACAGCCTGTCTCATAGCAATCCTCTCTTCAAAACTAAACGATTCGACACCACTTATCGCCTTTATCATTCCTGCCGGCGGTTACTCTGACCTCACAGGCACCTGATTCGGCGTCGGAACCACCGTAACCTCCACCGGCTCTGTAGCTTCAATCTGCACCCACACCACCAGGTCGGTCCCATCCAAACGCCGTCGATGACCATATCGCAACTGCGAGCCTCGCAGCAACCTTTTCCGGCCGAGTTTCACGATGCAGCCGGCCCGGCCCCAGCCTTCTATCAGGAACGCCGGATTGACAAGTGGCGAGCGCGCGCTGGCCTGCAATTCCATAACGAGTTGGGAAGCAACGCCCGGCTGGGCGGACTTGACGACGAAGGCACGCTGACTCTGGTCGTAGCCGCAGCTTGTGTAGTTGCCCTCGGTTACTTTGAGTTTCGCCGGATACGACCACGACCGCGCCAGCATCGCAAGCTCACCCGCCGGCTTGTCTGTCATACCGTGCAGCATTATCTTTGTCATTGAGTGCGGTGTTTTGCAATACTCCTTCCATTCAATGTGCGTCAGCGAGCTGTGAGCCGCCCGGTCGGCCGCCATTGCATACCGTCCGTCGGAAGGGTTCTGCGAAGTCGGCCAGTGATTCCACCACGGAAATATACTGACATTGGGCCTGATTTCGCCCCCGTAGCGGCCGAAGCGAGGCTCGTCCTGCGGGCGAATGACGACAAACGGCTTGTATTTCGACCTGGTGTTTACAAGGTGAATATTGGCATTTGCCGGTTTGTCACGCAGCTTCGGCGGACCGTTCGCCCACGAATAACTGCGGCTTTCACCGTCCATATTCGCCAGGGTCAGGGCCTCCGGCCACAGTGCGTCTTCCGGCCGCCACCCGGGGCCCATTACGATGATACCTTCCTGCCATTCGTGCGGTGCTTCCGGGTTGGTGCTGTGCAGCGTAATTCTCCGGATGCCCACGCCGTCGGGATAAATCGTGTATATCTCGTCGGTCCAGTCACCCCAGCCGGTCAGCTTGTCAACCCGCGCGAACTTGTAGTGGTTATCCACAAGCGCGTAACGCCAGTGCACCACAACGCGGGCGTCGCTGTTTTCGATTATCCTTACGTGCGAATGGCGACACTGCTTGTCCGACATCGGCTCGGCGCAGCCGGCCACGTCGCCGCCCCACGTCTCGCAAAACTCGTTGTCGTACCATATGCCGTTCTCGGTGACCCAGTGCGGAATGTAGCTTGTCCCTCTCCAGAATACAAAGCGGTACGGCGCGCGGCCGAAGGCCACCACCACGTCCGGACAGTCGCTCACCCGCCACAGGGCGTCCCATTCATCGTAATACTTCAGCCTGGTATAGAATGCCCCGAATGGCACGTTCCCTTTTGGGCCGGCAGGTAGAATACGCCGGGCGATATCGGGAGCCTTACCGGGTCGGTTCTTGGCAAAAGAAGCTGCTATTTGGTCGGCGTCCAGCGCCTTTGCGGTCACTTTCACCTCGTCGATTATGCCGTCGAAGAGGATATCTGTAACCATATGTGAATCTTTGCGGATACCGCCCGTCGGTTTGACCCGTTGGAAGTATTTACCCAGCAGCACCTCCGCCGATGGGGCCGCCCTGAACCGGCTGTCAATTCCTGACTCACCGGCGGCTTTGCCGTTTATGTAAACGGCCATATGATTGCCGGAATCCACTACCCCTGCAATATGGTACCATTTGCGAAGTTCAAGTGTCGTCTCGGTGGTCAATTGCCGTACGTCCGAACCCACACCGGCGCACAAGCCGACCTGCCCCTTGTCGCCGACTCCCAGGTAAACGCCTTTGCCGCCGGCGTACTGGGAAAATACCGGGCACCAGTTCAGCGGATACGCCCCCAGTGCCACCCACGCCTCGATCGTAAACTCATCGCCGAGCCTGAAACCTGCATCGGAAGAGCTTGTTACGTAAGAAGTCAGCCCGTCGAGTTTCACCGCCCTGCCGCAGACACCTTCGACGAGCTTGAAATTGCCCACAATTTCATACTCTCGGCCGGTGACGCTTTCAACGGTCTTGTTGTCCCGGACGCTGTCGAACTTCCACCAGGCAACCACCGGCTCATCAGCCCTGCAGCACAGCACCCACGCAAGCAGCACCAACGGAAAAACAACGCACCGACTTTTGAAACGCTTCATCTTGCTCCTCACCTGTCCCGGATCATCATTGACGTCAGGTCCCTTAATGCACGCCGTCTCAATACGTTCCATATTCCTGCAGCGTCTCCCACCAGGCCATAATGTTTTCCGGCGGCACGTCACCCTGAATCACGTGTATGGGCGCGAATATGAAACCACCGCCAGGGGCCAGGTCTTCGATCCGCCTTCTCGTTTCGTCCCTCACCTGCCCAGGCGTGCCGAAAGGCAGCACGTATTGACTATCGCAACTGCCTCCCCAGATGGTAAGGTCGCTGCCGTACTGCCGCTTGAACTTCCTCGTATCACCCATACCGGCACAGTTTACCTGCCAGGGATTCAGAATGTCAACGCCCGCCTCGATCAGCAGCCCCAGCGTAGGCCAGATGGCGCCGTCGTTGTGAAAGAATATGTACACTCTTGACTGTGCCTTTTTCTTGATGAACTGGAACAGCTTCTTGTGATACGGCCAGATGAGCTTCTTGTACAGCTCCAGCGAAACCAAAAGTCCCTTCTGTGTACCAAGGTCATCGGCTGTGGAAACCACCAACACGTTCTCGCCCACCGTCGCAAGCGCCTTTTCCCAGTACGCCATCTTGATCTCAAGAAGCTTGTTCATAATCGCGTGAACAAGCTTCTGGTTCAGCAGCATATCGCAGAAAAACTGCTCGTACCCTCTCATCCACATCGCCGTTTCCCACATCCCGGAGTTCATCCTGCCAAGGACGTAAGCCCGTCTTTGCTCGAATACTACGCGGTCGGCCTGTTCCTTCAGCCCGACGTACCTGGCAGGGTCCTGCGGGTCGGGCCAGGGATATTTTTCCACGTCACCGACCGTGCGGGCATCGGCCAGAGGGCTGTAGCACAAATCGTAGTAGAGGCCGCCCTCTGCGGGCATCCGCCACCGCATCCCAAACTCGTCGATCAACTCGTAGTGGTCGCCCTGCAAGCCGAGATCCCTGGCCAGGCCCGGATTCGAGGGAGATTGAGGCGAAACGTTCCTCACATCGACTTTGAGCCGGTCGGCGATTTCGTCGTCGGTCTCGGCCATCTGTGTAATCTTGTCGCGTACCCGCACCCGTTCCGAAAGACCGAGATATTTCCGCAGATTTCGAAGGGCCCTTACGTTGATGCCGGTTACCATTGTTCCGCCGAGGTCGAAAGGTATCCGGTCCGGCTCTTTGTGAGCCAGGGCGGTCCTGACGCGTTCAAAACCGGTCCACTGCATATTGTCGCTTCATTGACTGCTCAAACAGCCCCGACCCTGCCGGTGGTCAAACCCCGGCAACGGCCCTTCTTAGCAGGTAGTAACGCCCTTTTTCAGGATAATGTTGCCGTACTTGGCCGTTTCGCCGGTCATCACCACGGCGAAAGCTTTTCTTGCACGTTCGTAAAAATCAAACCGCCCGATACGTTTTATCGCCGGCGCCGCCGGCGCGTGTCGGTCTATTGCGGCGCGGTATGATTCTTCCACGCGGGGGTCAAGGGTGTCGCCCGGCTCAGCCGCCATCATGATCAGGGGGCTGTCCACGTAATCATCCATTACGAAAAGCGGCAGTATCGCATCGAGCAAATCCGCAA
>CAYSBK010000051.1:0-13353 GCA_964429265.1 uncultured Pirellulales bacterium
CGATTACGCTCAACAACGCCGGCGGTGCCTGGGACAACGCGAAGAAGTTCATCGAAAAGGGTGCGTACGGGGGCAAAGGCTCCGATGCGCACAAGGCAAGCGTCGTTGGTGATACGGTGGGCGACCCCTTCAAGGACACCTCCGGGCCGAGTCTAAACATCCTGATAAAGTTGATGACGATGGTCAGCGTGGTCTTTGCGGGTGTTGTGGTCAAGTTCTCTCCTGTTATCGCCGGCTGGCTGGGGATGGGGCGCTAGCCTGCGTGGTGGTTGACGTATTCAGCAGGTCGCAGTAAACTATTGCGGTGGGTTTGCGCACCGGCCGGAGAGGGTGTTGTTGCTGGTGTGGCGGTGGTGTTGGGTCTTTGGGCGGGGTAAGAGAAGGGATATTGACTGACCGGATCGATAGAGATGCGAGAAGTTTTGCCCTGGCTGCTGCCGAGGTAGCTCAGCAGCGACACTGCCGGGACATCGTCGTTCTTGAGCTGAAAGGCATATCGCCGGCCACCGATTACTTCGTGATTGCCACCGGCACCAGCGACCGGCAGATGCGGACGGTGGCGGACGAGATCAGCGAGGCGGCGGGGGACTATGGTCTCAGGCGTTTCGGGCGGGCGGGCTACGAGCAGTCGCGGTGGATACTGCTGGATTTTATCGACGTGGTTGTGCACATCTTCGACCGGCAGTACCGCGAATACTATGACCTGGAGCTGCTCTGGGGCGATGCGAAACGGATCAATCTTCAAGGGGCGTCAGAGACGTGAAGTCCGTCGTTGAGCTACTGGAAGAGAGGATTGCGGGGGCGATAAGGGCCGTTACGGGGCGGAAGGGTTGCCCGGCGATTGTTCGCCCGGCAAGCGACGCGCGGTTTGGAGATTACCAGGCGAATGGGATAATGCCGCTGGCGAAGGAGCTTAAGAGCAACCCGCGGAAGCTTGCTGAACAGGTTTGTGCGAAGCTGGACGTAAGTGATATGTGCGTAGAGCCGGAGGTTGCAGGGGCGGGTTTTATCAATTTGCGGCTCAAGGGCGAGTTCGTTGCCGGGCGGCTGGAAGCGATGCACCGGTATTTGGGAGAGGGGTTCGGGATAGACAAGGCCGGCAGTCCGGAGACGGTGGTAGTTGATTTTTCAGGTCCGAACATCGCCAAGCAGATGCACGTGGGCCACCTGCGAAGTACGATCATCGGCGATTGTATCTGCAGATTGCTTGAGTTCCTGGGCCACAACGTAATCCGCCAAAACCACATCGGCGACTGGGGAACGCATTTCGGAATGCTGTGTGCCCTCTTCAGAGACAAGACAACCGCCAAAGGTACAGAGGAATTCGAGCGGATAGGATCTAAGTGGCCGTCTGACGCTGAAATTCTGGAAGACATGGAGGCTTTTTATAGGGAGGCTGCGGCCAGGTATGATTGCGATGCTGAGTTCGCCAAGGATGCGCGAGACGCAATTGCCGGCCTGCATAGAGGCGAGAAGTACTGGAAAAGATACTGGGAAGCTATCGTCGGATGCTCGAGAGCACACTGTGCCGAAATATACCGAATCCTGGGAGTGACGCTGGGAGACAAAGACGTAAGGGGGGAAAGCGCGTACAGTGATGAGTTGCCGAAGGTTGTTGAGGAACTAAAGCAGAAGGGTCTGGCGGTTGAGTCTGATGGGGCGGTTTGTGTTTTTCCGGAAGGTTTTGCGAACAAAGAAGGCAAGCCGCTGCCATTTATAATTCAGAAGTCGGACGGGGCGTACCTTTATGCGACGACGGACCTGGCGGCGTTGCGGTACCGGGTGCGGCAGTTGGCAGCGGACAGGATCATCTACGTGACCGATGCGCGGCAGAGTCTTCATTTCCGGATGCTGTTTGCGGTGGCTGATGCGGCTGGCTGGACGCGGAAGAACGGCCGCAAGGTGGTGCTTGAGCACGTTACCTTCGGCAGCGTGCTGGGTGAGGACGGCCGGCCGCTCAAGACGCGTTCCGGCGAGAACGTCAAGTTGAAAGATCTGCTGGACGAGGCGATTGAAAGGGCCAGGGGCGTCGTCGAGCAGAAGAATCCGGAGCTTGGGCGGGTCCAGAAAGAGAGGATTGCAAAGGCTGTTGGCATCGGCGCGGTCAAGTATGCGGATTTTTCGAACAACCGCACCAGCGATTATATCTTCAGCTTCGACAGGATGCTGGCGATGGAGGGCAACACCGCCCCTTATATGCAGTATGCCTATGCGAGGATACGCTCGATAGAGCGCAAGGCGACGAGCCGGGGCATAGATGCCGATGCGGAAATCGAGGGACTAAGGCAATTGCGTCTCGTCGAGCCGGCCGAGCTTGAGCTTGCAAAGCACCTGATACGCTACTGCGAGGCGGTAAGGGCGGCGGCGGAGGATTACAGGCCGAATTACCTTACCGCATACCTCTACGAGCTGTCGCAGAAGTTCAGCATTTTCTATACGCAGTGTCCGGTGCTGGCGGCGGCGCCCGAAACCAGGCCGAGCAGACTGTTGTTGTGCAGGCTGACAGCCGAGGTGATCAAGCACGGGCTGAGCGACCTGCTGGGCATCGAGGTGGTGGAACAGATGTAGGAGCTATGGAGATGGCGGTTTTCCAGAAGAGCTTTGCAGTGAGTACGAGAAGGCGTTGTGAGATGGTGGACATCACCTCTCGGGTGGGCAGCGCCGTGGCAGAGTCGGGCGTGGAGGCCGGCGTGGCGATGGTTTATTGTCCTCATACTACGGCGGCGGTTACGATAAATGAAAATGCGGACGCTTCGGTCCAGCACGACATACTGTACGTGCTCGAACAGTTGATACCCCATCACGACAGCGGGTATCGGCATTCGGAGGGCAATGCCGACGCCCACGCCAAAAGCGCGCTTATGGGTTCGGCCAGGCAGATTCCCATCAGCGGCGGTTCTCTGTGTCTGGGCACGTGGCAGGGGATATTCTTCTGCGAGTTCGACGGGCCGCGAAGCAGGACGGTAATCGTTCAGGTCCGCGGCCAGTGAAAGGCCGCGGCTGAGGCGGGCGGCGATTTGGGTTCATTGTGAAAGAGAAAGCTTCCAGGGTGACAGCTTCCAACATACTCCTGCTGGGGCTGGTGAGTTTGCTCAACGATTTCAGCAGCGAGATGATAAGGCCTGTTTTGCCGCTTTTCCTCGAGGCGCTGGGCAGCGGCATATTCGCGATTGCAACGGCGGGCGGCCTGATGGATTCGGTGTCGAGCGTGTTGAAGGTTTTCTCGGGGTACTGGTCTGACAGGTCCGGCGCCAGAAAGCCTCTGGTATATTGCGGGTACTTGTGCTCGGCGGGGTTCAAGCTGCTTTTGGGTCTTGCCGGCGGGGTTCAGCAGGCTGTGGTTTTTTCGGCGTTGGAGCGTGTGGGCAAGGGCCTTCGGACCGCGCCGCGTGATGCTCTTATTGCGGAGTCGATGCCGCAGCGGCACGGCCGGGCGTTCGGGATTCACCGGGCGTTCGACACGGCGGGGGCGATACTGGGGTCGGTTGCGGCACTGTGTTTGCTGGTTTTTTTTGGGCTGAGCCTCAAAACGGTGATAATTGCAGCGGCGGTGATGGCGCTTGCGTCGCTGGTGCCGCTTCGATTTGTGGTGGAAACCCGCCGAAACGGGGCTGCGGCGGTCGAACGGCCGACCGTGGGGCGGATGACCGGCCCGCTGAAGCTGTTCATTGCGGTTGCGGGGCTGTTTGCGCTGGGTAACTTCAGCTATATGTTCTTCCTGGTACGGGCCAGGCGATGTTTTGGTGAGGCTGCGGCACCGGCGGCCGTGGTGGGGCTGTATGTGATTTTCAACATCTTTTACGCGGCGTTCTCGGTTCCGTTGGGTGTGCTGTCAGACCGCATCGGGAAATTGAAGGTCGTTGCGGCGGGATACCTGCTGTTCGCCGTGGCGTCACTGGGGTTTGCGTTTGCTGAAGGTCTCTGGGGTCTTGTAGGTCTGTTCGCGGTCTATGGGCTGAGCTACGCGGCGGTTGACGCGAATCAGCGGGCGGTGGTTTCCGATTTGACGGGGCCGGAGGGACGGGCGACGGCGCTGGGGTTATTTCACACGGTGACAGGTTTGGCGGCCCTGGCAGCGAGCCTTGTGGCGGCGTGCCTTTGGCACTTTGTCGGGTGGCGGGCCAGTTTCGCTTACGGGGCTATAGTGGGGTCGGTGTCGGCATTGCTGGTGGTTCTGGGTGGACAATCCGGCGGACTTTCAGGGCTGTGGAAGGTGCCCGCCGAAGGGTTGGGTGGCCCGCAGGATGGCGAAAAAAATGGCGAGGTGGTGGGACCGGCTGGGGGGGAGACCGGTTTGCCACGCTGCCTCGCCGAGGATCGCAAGCCGCCCACGGCGGCATATTTTCAGTTTTCTAGGGCGTCAATAAGCGTACCAACACGAACTGCGCCCGCGTCGGACGAAAGAAACTACGAAGAATGCATATTCCAAGCCCCTTCTCTGTAATTATCGGTATTGTACCCTGTCCGTCGATAAATTTCAAGAGCAAAATATGCCCGGTGACGAAAAATTTTTGGTGTGGCGGTGGCGGTCCGGGGACAAAAAACCGCTTGTTTGATGCAGTTGCGACGGCTTAAATTAGAGTGTTGCGCGGATGGGGCTGATTTTGGAGAGCTGCGATGGCAAAAACGAGGACGGTACCGGTAGAGAAGAAGATTTGCGAGACGGCCAGGCAGGTCCACAGCAAGATACTTGATCTGAAAGCGCCGACGATGGTGACACCCGTGCGGTCGCTCAGTAACGTCAAGTACCGGGCGAAGGCGGGGTATTTCGAGATGCTCGGCAAGAAGAAGCTGCGCAGCCTCAGCGTGCTTACGGTCAAGACGTTCGCGCAGATGCTGAAGATGATGTCACTGGCGAAGGAGCTTATCGACACGGATGATATAGCCACGAAGCGAGAGGCATATTACGTCTCGAAGAACTGGGGTAAGGCGGGCTTTTCGGACCAGGCTGAGTCCGACACCATAATGGACGACGTGGAGGCGATGTTCGGGGTCAACCGTGAGCAGTTAAGATTCACGCCGGAAGAAAAGGGCGGCGCGGTGGCCGGGAAACTGACGGTCATCGACACGGATGCAAGGGGCAAGCGGCTGAAGATCGATTGCTCGCGGTTTGGTTCCGGGGCATATTCGATACCGACGGATGTGGAACGGCTGCGTTTTCAAAGCCAGGCCAAGTTCATTTTAGCGATTGAGACGGCCGGTATGTTCCAGCGTCTGTTGAAGTACGACTACTGGAAGAAGGCCGGGTGTATTCTGATAAGCATGGGGGGGGTTCCTACCAGGGCCTGCCGCCGCTTCATCAGAAGACTGGCCGAGCAATTGAAAATCCCCGTTTACGCATTTGTGGACGGCGACCCGTACGGTTACTTCAACATATACAGGACGCTGAAGGTGGGCTCTGGCAATGCAGCTCACCTGAACCGGTTCTTCTGCGTGCCGTCTGCGCGGTTTCTTGGCGTCACGCCGCAGGACATTATTACTTACAAGCTTCCAACCCACCCACTGAAAGAGGTGGATATAAAAAGGGCCAAGGACGCGCTGAAGAACGACCCGTTCGTGGCTCATCACAAGCCGTGGCAGAAGGCGATCAAGCAGATGCTGGAAATGGGGGTACGTGTGGAGCAGCAGGCGTTTGCCAAGCACGGCCTTGACTTCGTGGTGAACAAGTACCTGCCGGCGAAGTTGAAGGACCCATCAAAATTCCTGCCGTGAGGCTTTTTCACTGGCAAAGGGTTTCGCCGGCTGGTATCTTTTGCAGTGGTTGGGTGAACGGAAGGTTGTGCTGTTTGATGGTCGCGGCTATTCTTGAACTATGTCAAGGATTTCGGAAAGAATAGATCGCCTCAGGGATAGCATCAACTCGGCTTGTGCTCGCGTGGGCAGGGACCCGAAGCAGATAAAACTGGTTGTCGTGACCAAGTCCGCCGAGTTCGAGCAGGTACAGGAAGTGATCAGGCTGGGGTTTACGGAGCTTGGGGAGAACAGAGTTCAGCAGTTGAGGAAGGTTTCTTCGCAGGTCGAGCAGTTTCTGCAGCAGTGGGATGGGCAGGATTCGCCGCCGCGGATAAAGTGGCATATGATCGGGCACCTGCAGCGGAACAAGGTTCGGCATGTTTTACCGATAGCGGCGTTGATTCACTCTGTTGATACGCTTCGGCTGGCAGAGGAGATCGATTCGTCGGCGTCGAAGCTGAACTTGAAGGCGAAGGTACTGCTGCAGGTGAACACCTCGAATGAGCCTCAGAAGTACGGCGTGCCGGTGGGAGCGGCGACCCATATGGTCGAGCAGATGCGCACGCTCGAGCACATCGAGGTGGTTGGCTTGATGACGATGGCACCGCTTACGCACAACAAGGACATCGTCAGGAGCTGCTTCGTCAGGGCCAAGGAGTTGTTCATGGAGATGCGGGGTGAGAAGCTGGTCGGGCCGGAGTTTACCGAGCTGAGCATGGGAATGAGCTCGGATTACGAGGTTGCGGTGGAAGAAGGTGCGACGATTCTTCGGATAGGCTCGGCTATTTTCGCGGGGTGAACGGCCGCGGCGTTTTTGGTCGGTCGCCGGGTGCTGCGGGCAGGACGAAATATGGCAGATGAGATTGTGGAGTTGCAGCCGCCGCTGGCCGAGAGTGACGTTCGGTCTTTGGGGGTGGGACAGCACGTGCGGATAACGGGGGTTGTTTATACCGCGCGGGATATGGCGCACAGGCGGCTGTGCGAGGCTATAGAGGCCGGCGAGGAGCTTGCGTTCGATCTGGAAGGGGCGGTGATTTACTTTGTTGGGCCGACGCCGGCCAGGCCGGGGCGTGTGATTGGGGCGGCTGGTCCGACCACGTCGAGCAGGATGGACCCGTTCAGCCCGAAATTGATTGCTCGTGGGCTGCGGGCGATGATAGGCAAGGGCTATCGGGGCAGCGGGGTTCGGCAGGCCCTGAAGCGGTATGGTGCGGTGCACCTGGCGGCGACGGGTGGGGCTGCCGCGCTGCTGAGCCGGCATATCGTGGCGGCTGAGGTAATCGCTTACGAAGACCTCGGTACCGAGGCGATACGAAGGTTGGAGGTGCGTGGTTTGCCGGCGGTGGTGGCGTATGATGCGGCGGGCAGAAGCGTTTACGGGAAGCGATAAGTGAAGGTTGCGCTGGCAGGGTTGACACAGTCAGGCACGAGCACCATTTTCGGGGCCATTGCGGGCAGGGAGGTGGTGGCTGGTGGCTCTGCGAGCATAGAAGAAGCGGTCGTTTCGGTTCCGGACGAGCGGCTGGACTGGCTGGCGGGTTACTTCAAGCCGAAGAAGGTTACGCGTGCTGCGATTGATTGCCTTGATGTTCCGGGGTTTAGTTTTGCGGACGAGCACGGCCGGGCGGCGGCGCGGCGCCTTATCGAGCGGATACGGACGGCCGATGCACTGATGCTGGTTGTGCGGGCGTTTGAGGACTCGGCGGTGCCGGCCTACCGCAACCGGGTGGACCCGAAAAGGGACCTGGAAGAGTTGAAAACCGAGCTGCTTCTTGCAGACCTTGAGCTGGTTGCGGCGCGGATAGAGAGGCTCGAAAAGCAGGTGCACAAGCCCACGAAGACACAGGCCCACGACAAAGCGGAGTTGGCGCTGCACCGGAAGCTCCAGGAAACAATCGAATCTGAGAGGCCGATTCGTGCCGCAATCGAAACCGAGGCCGAGATGGAGATGGTCAAGTCGCTGGGTTTTGTGACGCTCAAGCCGATGGCCGTGGCGGTAAATATCGGAGAAGGAGACCTTGGTCGGCAATTCGACTTTGGGGACATCTTGGATGCGGAAGTTCCGGTCGTGTGTATATGTGGGAAGCTCGAGTACGAGCTTTCGCGGCTGGATGAACAGAGCAGGGCCGAGTTTATGCAGGAGATGGGTCTTGATGAGTCGGCGGTGAGCAAGTTTGTGAAGTGTTGTTATTCGGCGCTTGGGCTTATCAGTTTTTTTACCACGGTTTCGGACGAGCTTCGGGCGTGGCCGATAAAAAAGGGTACCGTTGCACTGGATGCAGCCGGCAAGATACACAGCGATATAAAGCGAGGCTTTATCCGGGCCGAGACGTTTGCCTTTGAACAGTTGAAAGAGTTCGGCAGCGAAAAGGAGCTGAAATCAGCCGGCAAGATACGCCTTGAGGGCAAGGACTACGTCGTGCGGGACGGCGACGTGATACGCTTTCGCTTTAATGTTTAGCACTGAACGGAGATTGCTGCTGTCGGGGTTGACACAATGCGGGCAAGGCTCTTTGTTGTGACGTGGGTTGTGTTGTCGGCGTCTGTTGTGGGCGGCTGCGAGAGTTTCGCTCAGAGGGCGGGCGGAGACGGCGTTGATTACCTTGCGAAGGTGAGGGCTTATGCCGATGCGCTGTTGCAGGAGGGACGGGATGATTACGGCAGGGTTCATTCGCCGTTGATAGCGACGACACTGGACCGCAAGAGTATGCGATTGTTCGAGGGCGAGGAACTTGAGAGGATATGGTACATCCGGTTGAAGGATTGGGAGAACTGGCGTATCCGCAACCGTGACCGTTGCCTGACCGGCGCCAATCCGATGCACGACGAAAACCTGTACCAGATACTTTACGCGCTTACGGAAGTGACGGGCGACAGGCGCTACCAGCAGGAAGCAGACCGGACGCTGCGCTGGTTCTTCAGGAACTGTCAAAGCCCATCAACGGGCCTGCTGGCGTGGGGAGAACACATAGGCTGGGACTTCAGGACCGAGTACCTTTCGAAGTATCGCAAGGGTTATCACCACGGCGGTCGAAGGCAGGAGTACAACACGCACGAGTTTGCGCGGCCGTGGGTGTTGTGGCAGCGGTCGTTCGAGCTTGCGCCGAAGGCCTGCGAGCGATTTGCGGCGGGCTTGTGGGACCATCAAATCGGCGACCAGAGCACCGGCAACTTTTCGCGGCACGCGAACTATGAAATCCACCAGCCGGACGTGAACTCCGAGTACCCCCGTCACGGCGGTTTCTACATCGCGACGTGGTCGTGGGCTTACAAGTACACCGGAAACCCGCTTTATCTGAAGGCTATCGAGAAGCTGGTCGATTATTTTGACGGACGGCGAAATCCGTTGTCGGATGCGTTGCCGGCTGAAAGCGCACCACGGTCGAAAGGGCGGATTCTCTGGGCAACAAGTAATCTGTCGCTTGCGATTGACCTCTGGGACGCGGCCGGGATGGTGCCGGATGAGCTTGCAGAGAAGATGCGCAGAAGCGCCCGCCGGACCGACAGGGTATTCCTGCGGTTGGCACACGAACTGCAGCCCGGCGGCAGGGGTTTTTTGTTGTCAGCCAAGACGGAAAACCTGGAGCCTATTGCACAGGGGGCGTACGCCGGTGGGTGGGATGCGGCTGGTCCCGCGAATCTGTGTATGGTGCGGTATCGCCAGACGGGAAACCGGGGTTATCGTCGGCTTGTGTTGGCGGCAGGGCGGCTTTACCTGGACAGCGAGCCTGCCACCGAGCACGCACTGCATCCGGGGGCGCTGGGTCGGGTGATATACCTGATGCTCAATGCATATGAACTGACCGGCGAAAAGCGGTATCTTCGGCGGGCTGATTATTACGCGAAGCGGGCGGTGGAGTTGTTTTTCGACGACGGCTTGCCATTGCCGAAGGCCACTTCCAAACACAAGCACTACGAGGCGGTTACGGGTGCCGATACCCTTATGGCATCGCTGTTGAGACTGTGGGCTGCGGCGAATCGGCCCGACCTTCGGTTGAAACTGGTTTACTGCGACCGGTGAGGGCGCCGGGCTACTGGTCGGCAGGAAGGCTTGAGCGGAGCTTTCGGATCAGGCCGGCGAGGACCTGCGGCGGCACGTCGGCCAGGGCGGCGGGCGGCATATCGCTGACGGCTATCTGGTCGATGATTTGGCGTGCGCGGCCGGCGTGGGCGGCGATGATTCTCTGGTTTTCCTGCGCGAGGTCAAGCTGGCCGTCAGCCATTTGTCGAAGATAGGCGACGATGGTATCGGTAAGCTCCTCGTCGGTCATATCCGGGACAGGTGGTTGGGCGTATTCGGGGATTTCCTTTTGCTGGAGGATGTCCTGTGTGATCTTGTACGTTTCAGCCAGCAACTGTTTCTTCCGTTGTTCCTCCGCTTCGTCGATGGGCGCAAGTCGCAGTTCTTCTCCGGTTTCGGGTGCGGGGACGTAGACGCGGTTGTGGCAGGCGGGACACTTGCCCCATTTTCCAGTGGCGCTGTCCTGTGCTTCAATTTTCCGACCGCAATGGACACAATGAAATTGGACAGGCATTCTTGCCGCTCCTGAGACGCCGTAAACGTTTCTCATTCGGGGGCGATGTACTCGGCAGTGACATCGGTGGTGATGCCGCCCCTGGGCCTGAAGCGGGAGGTGACCTTCATCCACCTCGGGCTGCAGGCCTTCGTCAGGTCATCCAGTATTTCGTTGGTTAGTTTTTCATAGAATATGCCGGTGTTTCGGTAGCTCTGCAAGTAGAATTTGAGACTTTTGAGTTCGATGCAGAGCTTATCCGGGCAGTACTCGATGACTATTTCGCCGAAGTCCGGCTGGCCGGTCTTTGGACACAGGCTGGTGAACTCGGGACAGCGGATGGTTATGGTGTAGTCGCGGCGGGGTTGCGGGTTTTCGAACAGTTCCAGTTTGGGCCTGTCTACCATTTTGTTCCGTCCTCTTTCGGCAGTGGCTGTTATGCCGTCAGTATAACCCATAGGGGTGCCGGGGACAAGCAATTTGAGCCGGCGGAAGAGGCTGTTGGGTGATGAGCAGCGGTGCCGTCGGGAGGATGTTATCGAGACCACGGTGTGTGCTGGAGCCACTGGCCGGCCAGAAATGCGAAGTCGATGATATTGACCGCCGCGTTTCGGTCGAGGTCGGCCGGCAGGTCCGGGCCGGCGGTCAGCCAGTGGTTCGTCCACAATGCCAGATCGACCAGGTCGAGCAGACCGTCGTTGGTGATGTCGCCGCGGATGGCCCAGCCGGGTGGCGGCATACTGGCCTGGCCGGTGCCGCCGAAGGCGCCCATATTGATTCGCAGGTTCAAGCCGAAGCGGTTCAGCGGGTCCACGTCGAGGGTGAGTGGCTCGTCGGCCAGGGGTGAGCCTGGGTTGCCGGCGTCGATGCACCTGCTGGTGACGTCGTCCCAGGTCCACTGGGCTGTCCTGGGGTTCCATCGCCAGCCGCGGCTCTTGAGGTGGTAGTCGCCGATGTCCGGGTCTGCGAAGCAGGGGTCTGCGTCGATGTTGCCCAGTCCTGGCCAAAGGCCTTCGACGTCGCTGTAGGTTACCAGGGCGTGTCCCTTTATCTGGGGGGCGGTATTGTTGTAGATTATGGAGTTCGTGATTGTCGCGGCGTTGGCGAAGACGCCGGGCCCGGCGTTGGCGACTATTGTGCAGTTCGTGATGGTCGGGTAGCCGCCGAGGATGCCCGTGCCGGTGTTTTCGGCGATGATGCAGTTGGTTAGCTGCGGACGGCTGTTCGCGCGGCACTCGATGCCGTCGCCTCGGTTTGAGGCAAGGCGGCAGTTGGAGATGACCGGGTCGCTGTTGAGGGCGTAAACTGCAGGGCAGTTGTTGTCGGTGATGGTGCAATTGGCAATCGTGGGGCCTTCTGCATTGAGGTTCAGACAGCTTACGGCGCCGATGCGGTCGCGGTCGGTGGTGGCTGCGGTGATGGTGAAGCCTGCCAGCAGGCTGTCGCGGCTGGCGGCGGATGCGAACTTTACCACGGGTCCGGGGGCGGCGGCGCTGATTATGGTGGCCGCCACCACGTCGGGATTAGAGGGGTCTGTCGAGCGCAGCGTGAGGTTCTTGTCGAGCAAGTCGATGTTTTCCCGGTAAAGGCCGGCGGCGACGACGATTTCCTCGCCTGGCCAGGCGTCGTCGATGGCCTGCTGGATGGTTTGGTATCGCCTGCCGGTGTCGGCATTTTCGACAGGTCCGTCGCCGAGGTCGGCCGAGCAGCGGACACGAACCATCAGGTTGCCGAGAAAGGCAAGGTCGTCAAACGAAGCCCAATCTCCACCGTTGCCCCAGTAGAAGTAGACCCAGGACCGGCCGTGGTAAGGTGGGTCCATATCGGTGCCGTTGTAGAAGTGGTCGTCCTGCTCGATCCAGCCGACGTAGAAGCTGCCGGAGTCGATTCTTATGCCTGCCGAAGCGAGGCTGACGTCGACCCAGTGGCCGCCCGTTGTTATCGTGGCGTTGACCTGGCCGAGGATGGTTCCGGGCAGGCCCTGCGGTCCGTCGTCGTCCCAGACGGTAACGGCGATGGTGGCGTTGGTATCTGGGTATGGAAACAGCCGGACCTGTGATATGTAGCAGGGGTAAGTTTCGGGTGTCACCTGCACGGCCAGCGCGCCGCCGGGGTAGCCGTAGCCGACATAAAGAGGGTCGACCTGGCCGTCGTCGTAGGCTAACTGCTGGACGGCGACAGGATAGGTGAAAAGGGAGGTTCTGGCATAGTTGTAGGGGCCTTTTGCGGTTATGCGAAGTTCGAAGTTGATGGTGTGGGTGTGTGGACAATCGTCGTCGAGCGTGACGATGAAGGGGTCGGCGGCGTTGTCGGTCGAGCCGCCGTAGGCGACGTCGTCAAACGTTGCGGTATGCTTCTTGATCTTGACGAAGTGGTCATGGCTGAACAGGTTGGCGCGAACGGCGAACGCATCTGCCCAGGCATTGCTCAAAGAGACACTTAGCTTGACGGTCTCACCCGGCTCGAGCTTTGCGTTTCCGTTGCCCGTCGAGTCATCGATGACGATGCTGGGAGCGATATATTGCAGGCCGCCGATGCCGTGTGAGCCGAAGGCATCGTGAATCTCTCGGGCGTGTGGTGTGGCGTTTGCAGGGTCGCCGTCGCCGTAGCGGGCGTCATCCTCTGCCAGCAGCGCCAAGAGGTACTGCTCGAAGGTCTGCGGATGAGCGTAGCGGGCGAAGTGTACCATCTGGTCGAAGAGGTCGGGGTCGATTTGGTTGCTGAGTGTGCGTCTGGCCTGCCAGAGGGCGGCACTGAGCATCTGGCTGTCGAAGTGCACCTCGTTGCGGAAGTCCTGCTCGCTGCGGTAGGAATTTTCGAGGCTTCGGAAGCCGTCGGGATACTGCACAAGCAGGCCGCCGTCACCGACCAGCGGGCTTTGGCTTGGGCTGAGCACGCAGGCGAAATAGTCGCTCCACGCCTCGTTCAGTGCGCCCGGCTGGGCCATGTAGGGAAACGAGACGCCGTCGTAGATTTTCGAAGTTACGGCGTGTGTATATTCGTGGTAGATTACCTCGGCATATAGGCCGAAGTCGTCACAGTAGCCTTCGAAGCCCCTTCCGAAGACCATTTTTTGCCCGTCCCAGTAAGCATTGCAGAAACCATC
>CAYSBK010000052.1:0-13347 GCA_964429265.1 uncultured Pirellulales bacterium
AGCCCCTTCCGAAGACCATTTTTTGCCCGTCCCAGTAAGCATTGCAGAAACCATCGAGGCAACCTGCTCCTACCACGGCGCGCATTGAATAGTCCAGGCCGTTCGGATAGCCCGGCGAAGGGACCGAGAGGCCCGGGTCCATCGCGGCATAGTAATCGTGAGCGAAGTTGACGTGCCGGTATACGTTCGACTCGACGAATTGGGAATACCAGTTGTTGTCCCAGGTGAAATCGACGATTTGGCCAGGCGGAATGTTCTCGCGGACAAATAGCGCATTGGGCCCGCAGGCATAGTCAACGTCACAATACGGGCCCTGCAGTTGGGAGGTGAGAACCGAATAGTCCGAAGGCGCCGGCACGGAAAAGGAACCATCGGAGTGCGTTTGCGTTGTTTGAAATTTCTGGTGCGGGTAAGATACGAGCATAACGTCGTCGATATACCAGCCGGCAAATGTCAGGTACTCGTCTGTAGGGCCCATAATCCAGCGGATGTAAACGGTGTTCTTTTGAGCGGCCACATCTGAAATATCGTAGGAGACGCGGAACCAGCGTCTGTCACATATCGAGCTGTCCGGATTTTCCCAGACCTGGGTCCAGTTTACTCCATCGCTGGAGACTTCTATAGCGGCGTGGTCCCATCGTGATGACTCCACGCCAAGCCATCGCATAAAAACGAGATAGACGTTGTCATAGCCCGAGCAGTCGATGGCGGTGGTCGTGAGGTGTTGAGCCGACAGGTTGTCGGGGTAGTTACCGTCGAGATTGTATCCATAGATGTTGGTTCCCGTATAAGCAGAATGGGGAAATGGGCAATAATCCGGTCCGGCAGCACCGACGACGCCGAAGGCCCAGTCGCCTTCGGTGGTCCAGCCGGGGTCGGTATTGAAATCCCATGCGGCGATGACGACCTGGGGTTCGGAGGCGGTGACGTCTCCATTTACGAACGGACCGAGCTGCACGGGGTCGCTGCCGAACTCGGGCTTGTATTGCAGTCGGGCCGTGCCGGTGATGTCAGTGTCATTGTAGATAAGCGCGTTGAGTTTGCCGACAATCCGGCCGGTCGCGGCGTCAATCAGGTATTGCCATTTCTTGTTCAGATCGTCCTGCGAGACGTACAGCCGCCAGCAAAGCAGGTACTGGAAGCCTCCGGGCCTGGCCAGCGGTAAGATACACAACTGTGGCTTGCTTACAGCATCGACACCATCGACGGCCACGCAATCGTCGGCGGCTAATTGAATGGCCTGGTTTGCATCGACGAGGGGGTCTGTTGAGACGGCCACATCCGGGTAAACTTGCGAAGTGAACGAGGTGAGCCTGGCATCGTGCGTCAGAATCATCGTCATCTGTCCGCCGAGCACGGGCAGGCCATCGTGTTGTTGGCTGAAGGTGACGAACCAGCGCCCAGCGCGGTCGGTTTTTGCCGCAAGCCGCAGTTGTGCGGGGCCAAGCCCAAACAAGTCGGGATTGTCGGCGACAAAACTGCTACAGACCTGTTCGAGGTTTGCAGAGGTGAGTTTGTCGGCGCCGGCGAGTTTGAAAGGTCGGCCGGTACCGAATGCGGCCGTACCGGTGGCAGGGTCCCATCTCATCAGCCACCTGCGGCTGGTGCCCGTGACAAACCGGCGGTAGGCACGCACCATCCGGGCATTTGTGCGATGGCGTCTTTTCGCAGCGGCCGTGTCGAGGCCGAAAAGCAGGGGTCCGGCGGCCGGACGCGGGGATATCGCCTTGCTGGCCAGTGACATAGTGGGGCCGGGCTGAGCTTCGGGTCTTATCGCCCAGGCCGGCCAGGTCAGGACAATCCCGGCCAGGCACACAGCAGGTAGCATAGGCAAAGGTTGGTTTTTCATCGGGCCCTACTCGAAAAGCGTGCGATCGGCAGCATTTTTCCCCCGAACGTCCCCTCCTTCCCACTGACATCGCCGGCACCTCAGGCGTCGCCTCGGCCACAGTGACAAGCGCCGTTGCCGGGGCGTGCGATCTTGAAATCATTATACTGTACTTGCGGCCGGATGGCAAGGATTTTTGCCCGCGTTATGGGACATCCGCACGGCACGGCCTTGCCGTTGGCTGCGGTGGCGTGTAGTATTATCCGGCACTTACAGAATCCCGTGCTGATATAACGGGCCTGAACCGCAAACCAGCGATTGACAGACAGGGGTTGATATGGAAGTTTTTCGTTCGCCGAGTAATCCGCTTATTGAGCCGAAGGATGTCAAGCCCTCGCGGGAGGGGTTCGAGGTGTTCGGGGTATTCAACGCCGGCGTGGCGAAGGTGGGTCAGGAGGTCGTTCTGTTGCTGCGGGTTGCAGAAAGGCCGGTCAGCGACGACCCTGACGTGGTGGCGGTTGCGTGGTATGATGCGGACACGGGCGAAGTGGTGACGAAGGAGTTTTCAAAAAGCGACCACCAGGTTGATTTTTCGGACCCCCGGCTTGTGATAACGCCGAAGCAGACCTACCTTACGTCGCTTTCGCATCTGCGGGTGGCACGCAGTGAAGACGGGGAGAACTTTGAGGTTGAAGATGCCCCGGTTCTTTTCCCTGCCAACAGCTACGAGATTTTCGGCATCGAGGACCCCCGAATAACCTGCATCGACGGTCTTTACTATGTCGATTACGTGGCGGTCGGAATGTGCGGCGTGACGACGTGCCTGGCCTCGACGAAGGATTTTGTTTCTTTCGAGCGTGCGGGCGTGATTTTCTGCCCGGAGAACAAGGATGTTGTTATTTTTCCGGAAAAGATAGGCGGAAAGTACTACGCGCTTCACCGGCCGGTGTCGCCGCTGTTCAACACGCACGACGTGTGGTTGGCCGAGTCGCCTGATTTGATAAGCTGGGGTAATCACCGGGTCTTGATGAGTCCCCGGCCGGGGCGGTGGGACGCCATTAAGATAGGTGCCGGTGCGGTGCCCGTCAGGACCGAGGCAGGTTGGCTGGAGATTTATCACGGGGTTGACGAAAACAATCGTTATTGTCTCGGCGCGGTGCTGCTGGATGCCGACCGGCCGGACAGGATTCTGGGGGTAAGCGAGCAGCCCTTGGTGGAGCCGGAAGCCGACTACGAGCGTCGTGGGGTGTTCGGCAATGTCGTTTTTAGCTGCGGACTGCTTTGCGAACAAGAGAGGCTGCGGATTTACTATGGTGCGGCCGACACGTCGGTCGCAATGGCCGAGGTGCGTGTCGAAGACGTCCTTGACTCGTTGCAGATGTGCGGACAGTGAAAAAACGGCGCCCGGGCTGAATACTGCTGAAAGTAGAATCCGGGGGGTTCGCTATGGTCATTACGACGGCGCGGGTCTCAATCACGGCGACGTCGGGGCAAAGGCGGAAGGGCGGTTGGCGAGGTTATCTTCGCCATACGTCGAGATAGACGGCCACGAGGATGACGCAGCCTTTTATGATGTGTTGCCAGGAGTAGTGCACGCCGGCCTGGTTAAGCCCCTTGTCGATGATGCCGATGATGACGGCTCCGATGAGGGTGCCGTACATTGTGCCGCGGCCGCCGGTGAAGCTGGTTCCGCCGACGACGGCGGCGGCGATGGCATTCAATTCGAACATAACTCCGGAAGCGGGTTCAGCGGAGTAAAGCCTGGAGGTGTGTATCATTCCGGCCACACCTGCAAGCAGTGAACAGGTCAGATAGACCAGTATTTCGTTGCGCACGATAGGTATGCCTGTGAAGCGTGCCGCCTGGCGGTTGCCGCCGATCGCATAGAGATGTTGTCCGAAGCGCGTGCGGTGCAGAAGAATGCCGGTGATTGCGAAAAGGGCCAACATTACCACGATGGGAACCGGCACGGCGCCGGCCAGGCGGTGGTTGCCCAAGGCCAGAAAGAGGGTTTGTTGGTCCGGTATGTAGATAGGTCGTCCTTCATTGAAGCGCAGCGCCGCCCCCCGCGCCACCAGCATCGTCGCCAGGGTGATGATAAAAGGCGGCATCTTCGTTTTTGCCGCGCACAGGCCGTTGAGGACACCAAAGGCCGCGGCAACGGCCGAGCCTGCAAAGACCGCCGTCGCCAGCCACCAGAGGCTGTGCTGGTCCGACCCGGCGCGGGTCAATACGTAGACCGTGGTGGTACCTACCAGCGCCAGCAGTGCGCCGACTGAAAGGTCTATCCCCCCGATAAGTATGACCAGCGTCATTCCGAACGCCAGGATTGCGTTGACCGAGATTTGGTCGACGAGGTCCAGCATATTGCCGGGTGATATGAAGTTCGGCACCCACAATTCAAAAACGAACAGCAGCACCACCATTGCTGCGGTCAGCGGCAGTATTTGTTTAACCGTTCTCACGGGTTCTTGCTCCTGTAAGCTGTTCCATCAATTCGTGCTCGGTGATATCCGAAGCCGGCACCACGCGCAGGATGCGGCCGTCGCTGTAGACTGCGATCCGATGGGAGACGTTGACCACCTCGGCCAGGTCCGAGGATATCAGCAGCACCGCAATTCCCGATTCAACCAGCGATGCAATAATGGCAAACATTTCTTCGCGAGCACCGACATCGACGCCCCTGGTAGGCTCATCCAGAATGAGCACTTTTGGCCTGCGCTCCATCCAGCGTGCGACGAGGACTTTCTGCTGGTTGCCGCCTGAGAGCTGGTCCACATTCTGGTTGGGGTCCGTCGCCTTGATGGAAAACTGATTGATCGCGCGGTCGATTATCTCTGTTCGCCTTCGCCTGTTGATAAGACCGGCCTTGATCCATTGTTTAAGCCACGGCAGCGCCAGGTTGAACCCCACCGACTGGAACATCACCAGGCCCTGTTCCTTCCGATCTTCCGGCACGAGCACGATGCCGTTGTCCAGTGCATCGCGGGGGCTGGTGATGGATACGGCCCGGCCGTCGATTTCGATGCTGCCGGTGTGGATGTGGTCAATGCCGAACAGAGCGCGTGCCAGTTCCGTTCTGCCGGAGCCTACCAGTCCTGCAAGCCCGAGGACCTCTCCATATCGCAGTTCAAAGCTGACCCCCCTGACGGCTTCGTTGGTGAGGTTGCGCACGGCCAGGGCTACCTCGCCCGCGGCGCAGGCGGGGCGGTGGAAGTGCTCCCTGATGTCGCGTCCGACCATCCAGCGGACGAGCTGTCGGTGGTTGATTTGCCGGACCGGCTGGGTGCCGACGCGTCGGCCGTCGCGCAGCACCGTTATGCGGTCGGCCAGCCGCATTACTTCTTCCAGGCGATGAGAGATATAAATGATTCCGACGCCCTGCGCCCTGAGCCGTCGCAGCGTGACAAACAGAGCTTCGGTTTCCGCCTCCGAAAGAGCCGAGGTCGGCTCGTCCAGCACGAGAATCCGCGCCCGGCAGGACAATGCCCTGGCGATTTCCACCAGTTGCTGGCGGGCGACGCTGAGCTTCGAGACGGTGGTATCAACGGGGTGCAGTTCGCGCAGACCCAACTTCGCGACGAGGACATCGGCATCTGCGTGCATTTTCCGGCGGCGCAGTCCCACGGGACCCACCGGTTCTCTGGCGAGGTAAATATTTTCGGCGATTGAGAGGTTGGGCACCAGCGACAATTCCTGGTGGATGATTCTTATGCCCTGGCGGTTTGCATCGGCGACGGTGCGGATTTGGACTGGTGTTCCCTCGATCCGGATTGTGCCGGAATCCGGCAGGTGGATGCCTCCCAGAATCTTGATGAGCGTGGATTTGCCGGCGCCGTTTTCGCCGAGAAGGGCATGGATTTCACCGTATTTGAGGTGAAAATCCACGTTGTCCAGCGCGGTGACGCCGCCGAATCTCTTGGTCACGCCGGTGACGGTCAGCAGTTCTGTCTGTTCGGCTGTTTGAACCATTTGTTTACCGCTCGGAGAGCCGGGCCTGCTCGCCACGGCGACTTGCAAGCCCGGCCAGGAAGGCATCCGCATTTTCCCTGGTGATCAATTCAACTTTCACCTTGATGTCTTTCTCGACGGGTTTGCCTGCGAGATGCTCGTACATTTTTTGAGCGGCTATGCGGCCTATTTCTCTTGGAAATTGGGCGGACGTCGAGACCAGCTTACCGGCTTTGATGGCGGCGACACCCTGCCTGGAGCCGTCGACGGTTACCACTGCGACGTCGTGGAGCCTGCCCGCTGATTCAAGTGCGGATATCACGCCGAGCGCGCTGGGGTCGTTAATGGGAAAGACAGCGTTGAGTTGGGGATAACGTCCCAGCAGGTCACGCATCACGGGACGTGCACCTTCGGTGGTGCCTTTGCATTCCTGGGTATCGAGTATCTCCATATCCGGATACTTTGCTATTTCTTCCTTGAAGCCGGCGACGCGGTCGATGCAGGCCTTGTTCACCGATAAATGCAGGATGACTATCCTGGCGGGCCTGCACACCTCGGCCAGGGCCCGGGCCGCGAGTCGCCCGGCTTCCACGTTGTCGGAGGCAACCTGGCAGACGACGAGGTCCATATCCTTAACCGGGGCGTCGACGACTATGCACGGGGTGCCGGTGCTCTTGGCCTGCAACAGGCTTCCCTTTATCCCCTCCCAGTTGACCGGGTTGATGAAGATGCCCGCCGCACCCTGGAGAATAAGGTCGGAAATGTCGTTTCTCTGTTTGTGGCTGTTCCACTGGGCGTCAAGTGTAACGAGCCGGTCGTTGTGGGCCTCGACGACTTCCTTGATACCCTCGTTGAGGTCAACGAAAAAAGGATTATTCATCGTCTGAAACGTTACGCCGAACAATCTGCCGGAAGGCTGAGCCTCGTTGTTGTCGCTGCTGCGCTTGCAGCCGTTCACAAGAAGCAGCAGTACGGTCACGGTCGATAAAAGGGTCTGGACTCTCATTCTTGACATCCTTAAAGAAATTCCGACCGACACGTGTTTACGAACACGTCCGGGTTTTTCGGTGCCTGTCAGGATAACAGGGGCCGGGGCATATCGCAAGAGGAACGACCGATTATATCCTGCTTGTCGGCGGCAGCCATCGCGGCCTGGAGGGCGTCAGAATTTTGTGATTTTTCGCTTGACAGACGAGGGCCGTAGTGTTCTAATATTATCGTTATGAGGCAGATCAATCGCGTCAATCTGGTCTGGTGGTGGCCTGCAGGATATAGTCCGGCAGGCAAGCGGTGATTTGCCATACTTGAAGCAGTTGTGAATCGGGGCGGCCTGCCGGAATCGGCAGGCCGTTTTTTATTGTAATCGCGCCGCAATACGGCTAAAAAGCACAGTAGAAGGGCGTACCGATGGAAGATTACAGGCAGATAATCCTCAGCGCTGAGCCGGGACAGCTCGTGCCGGTGGTCAAGCAGATAGATATGGGTGAGCCTGTTGACTTCTTTGCCAAGCTAAGCGACTACGGCCGGGCCAAGAACTGCTGCCTTTTCGAGTCGCGGGAGTACCTGACCGGCACAGGGGCGCTTAGCTTCGGGACGGCAAGGCCGGCGCTGTACCTAACCGGTACGGGTTCGCAGTTCAGCATAATCGCATTAAGCAAGACAGGCCGGCGTATCATTGAGTACCTGGGCCGCAGGCGGAAGGAGCGATTTGCGTTTTGCGAGGATGTGGTATTCAATGCGGACCGGATTACAGGGCGGATAAAACGACAAGAGGGGATCGTGGACGAGCAGACGCGGCTGAAATGCACGAACCAGATGGACGTGCTGCGGGCGGTGGCGTTTGCCTTTCGGCTGGCCAGCAAGCCGTTCAGGGTGACGTGCGGGCTGCTTGGTGCATTGAGCTATGATTTCATCGACCAGTTCGAGAAGCTGCCGCCCAACAAGGAAGACCTGCTGGGCAACCCGGACTACGAGCTTTATTTTGCGGACAACATCTTTCTGATGGACCACGAGCACGGCAGGGGATACGTCATAGTCAACGTGGTGATAACCGACGGGGACCGTGAACAGGCGATAGCCGAGGCACAGGAGCGTTTCGATTATTACGCGAATCTTGCAAGGTTCGACGTTCCCCGGCCGGCCAAGTTCGAGGGGCCTTTGCCGCCGGCCGGCAGCGATACCAGCCAGAGTGAGTACGAGCAAATGGTGAAGGCCGCAAGGCAGCATATAATCGACGGCGATATTTTCCAGGTGGTACTGAGCAGGACCAAGATCGAGCCGTGTCCGGATGAACCGCTGGATGTTTACAAGAGGCTGCGCAAGCTCAATCCGTCGCCTTATATGTTTTATTTGAACACGCCGTCCACGATATTGATGGGTTCAAGCCCGGAGCTGAACCTGCGTGTCAGCGGGGACGGCACCCGCAACGTCGAGATAAGACCGATTGCGGGGACCAAACCCCGTGGCCGGGTGGGCGACAAGATAGACCCTGACATTGATTTTCGCTACGAGGCGGAGCTGAAGCTCGACACCAAGGAACTGGCCGAGCATATGATGCTGGTGGACCTTGCCAGGAACGACATTGCACGCGTGGCTGCGCCCGGCAGCCGGGTGGTGACCGAGCTTCTTACCGTCGAGAAGTATGAGTCGGTGCAGCATTTGGTCAGCAACGTCAAGGGAACGTTGGCACCCGAGCTTGATGCCTTGAACGCTTATCTTGCCACGATGAATATGGGCACGCTGACGGGTGCGCCGAAGATCGAGGCGATGAAGCTGATACGCCTGCTTGAAAAGACCAAGCGTGGCTATTACGGCGGGGCGGTTATGTACCTGACGGTCGACGGCAAGTTCGACAGTTGCATCACGATAAGGAGCCTTCAGGTCAAGGACCATGTCGCCTATATCAGGGTCGGGGCGGGGATCGTGCACGACAGTATTGCGAAAAACGAGTTTGAGGAGACCGAGCACAAGGCGGCCTCCTGCCTGCGGGCGATACGCGGTTAATGAGGAAGACGCTTATGGAAGCGGCATACAGGGTCCTTTTCATAGATAATTTCGACTCGTTCACGTACAACCTTGTGGACGACTTCTGCAAGCGTAACTGCACGGCCAGGGTGTACCGCAGCGATACGGACCTTGAACAACTGAAGGCCGTGGTGGAGGATTTCAGGCCGGACCTGCTCGTTATTTCCCCGGGGCCGGGTACACCGGATACGGCGGGTGTTTCGCTTGCGGCGGTGGGTTATTTCAAAGACAGGCTGCCGATTTTCGGTGTTTGCCTCGGGCACCAGGTCATAGCGCAGTATTTCGGCGGTACGGTCGGCCACGCGCCGGTGCCGATGCACGGAAAGCCATCCAAGGTGACTCATGACGGCAGTGGTATTTTCGCCGGCGTTGAGAATCCGCTGCAGGCCGGCAGATACCACAGTCTTTGCGTGACGAAAGTGCCGGACGGCATGCGCGTTACGGCCGAGTTCGAGGGCATCGTGATGGGACTGCAGCACAAGCAGTTGCCCATATTCGGGGTGCAGTTTCATCCGGAGAGCATACTGACACCGGCCGGCGGCAGGATAATTGAAAACGTGTTGCACATTGCGGCCGGGTCGAAACAAGAAGCCGGGAGTGGAAGATGACAAAGATAACCAAATATCTGGAAATCATCCTTGACGGAGGCGACCTTACGTGCGAGCAGGCCAAAGCGCTGCAGGACACGATTTTTGAAGGTGAGGTTTCGGATGTTCAAATCGCGGCGTTCCTGGCGGCGATGCGGATGAAGCGGGCCACTGCCGGCGAGATTGCCGGGCTGGCGCAGTCGCTGAGGGACCACGCGGTGCGGGTGGAGACGAAGTTCGATGACCTGATTGACACCTGTGGCACGGGGGGGGCGATGATAAAGACTTTCAACGTGTCCACGACGGCGGCGCTGGTTGCGGCTGGGGCGGGCGCTCACGTTGCCAAGCACGGCAACCGCGGCATAACCAGTGCATGCGGCTCGGCGGACGTGCTGAGCGAGCTTGGTGTCAAGATCGACGCGGGTCCTGAAGTTGTGGCGCGATGCATCGAAGAGGCGGGCATCGGGTTTATGTTCGCGCCGCGTTACCACCCCGCGATGAAATTCGTTCAGCCGATCCGCAAGAGCCTGGATTTCAGAACCGCGTTCAACATACTGGGTCCGCTTGCCAACCCTGCCGGTGTCACCGCGCAGTTGCTCGGCGTTGCCGATGCGAGCCTCATCGAGCGAATCCTGGAGGCCCTGAGGATGCTCGGTGCGACCAGGGCGATGGTGCTGCACGGTGAGGGTATGGACGAGATAAGCATTGTCGGAACAACGAAGATTCGCTGGCTCAGGGGTGATGAGATTACGGAGGTTGAGTTTGACCCCGCCGATTTCGGCATTCGCGGGGCCTCGCTGGAGCAATTGACCGGCGGGGATGTGATCGCCAACGCCTCCATAGTACGCGACATACTTTCCGGTCGCGACACCGGTCCGCGAAAAGAGATCGTAGTGGTAAACGCCGCAGCGGCGATAATCGTCGCCGGCCTGGCCGGTGACTTTGACTCGGCGATGGCACTGGCTGAAAAGTCAATCGCCGAAGGTGCTGCGCTTGCGGCTCTGGAGAAACTCGTTGAAGTATCAAACAAGGGGTGAAATGTTGACGGCCGTCCGGATGGGACGGCTGGATTGCGTAGGTACGTCGGGTCGGCGAGGTTGATTTTGAACGTAGGACTTTATGTTGCTGCTAAAGGTAAAAATCTGCGGGATTACCAACGCTGAGGACGCCCGGGCCGCGGTCGAGATGGGGGCCGACCTGCTCGGGTTCAACTTCTACCGTCGCAGTCCGCGCTATATTGCGCCGGATGCTGCCTGGAGTATCATCAACCAACTTCCGGGTTTCGCGGACGTCGCGGGCGTGTTCGTGAACGCCTCGGCCGAGCAGGTCAGGCAAACGACCGCGACGTGCAAGCTGGACTGGATACAATTGCACGGCGACGAAGAACCGCAGTTTTGCCACAGCTTCGGCGACCTCGGCGTCCGGACGATGAAGGCATTGAGAATCAGGGACAAAGCCGACCTCGCAAAGGCCGAGGATTACTTCACCGACGCTATTTTGCTCGATGCCTTCAAGGCGGGCCAGTACGGAGGAACCGGCGTGGCCTTCGACTGGAATATCATCGGGCACATCGGCAAAAGGATTTTTCTGGCAGGCGGAATAAACCCGGAGAACGTCGCGGAGGCGGTCAAGCTGGGAATCTATGGGATCGACGTGTGCAGTGGTATTGAGTCGAAACCCGGCAAAAAAGACCATAAGAAGATGAAAGCACTGTTCGACAGGATACGCCAACTGAACGGCTGAGACGTGCCCGCGTCGAGGCCAACCAATAAAAGGTTCGAGATATGAGATACAAAGGCAGGTTCGGGCAATACGGAGGGTTCTATGTGCCGGAGGTGCTTATCCCGGCGCTGGAAGAACTCGAAGAGGCTTTCTACCGGTTCCACCAGGACGAGCGGTTCGTTGGTGAACTTGCCGGGTTGTTGCGAGACTATGCCGGTCGGCCTTCGCCGCTCTATTTCGCGAAAAGATTCAGCGAGTACGTCGGCTTCAGGGTGTACCTTAAGCGGGAAGATTTGCTGCACGGCGGCGCACACAAGGTGAACAACACGCTCGGGCAGGGCCTGCTGGCAAAGTATATGCACAAGACCAAGCTGATCGCTGAAACCGGTGCCGGCCAGCACGGCCTGGCTACGGCGATGGTCGGGGCGTTGTTCGGGATGGAGACCAAGATATTTATGGGGGTTACCGACGTTGAACGCCAAAGCGTCAACGTTCACAAGATGCGATTGTGCGGCGCGGAAGTGATCGGCGTCGAGGGCGGCACCGGCACGCTCAAGGACGCCATCAACGACGCCCTTCGATACTGGACTGCGAATGTGACGGATACGTTCTATCTTTTCGGCTCGGCCTGTGGACCACATCCGTATCCGACCATAGTAAAACACTTCCAGAGCTGTATCGGCAAGGAAGCCAGGCGGCAGTGCCTCGAACAGATCGGGAGACTGCCTGATATGGTTGTTGCCTGCGTGGGCGGAGGCAGCAACGCCATCGGTATTTTCTCCGCCTTTGTGGACGATGCCGACGTAAGGCTGATAGGCGTCGAAGCCGGCGGCAGGGGCCTGGAACCCGGCAAGCACGCCGCGAGCCTGGTGGCGGGCCGCGTTGGTGTGCTGCACGGTGCAAAGGCTTACCTGCTGCAAGACCAGCAGGGCCAGGTGCTCGATACCGAGTCGGTAAGCGCCGGGCTTGATTACCCCGCGGTCGGACCCGAGCATTGCTTGCTGAAGGATACGGGCAGGGCCGAGTACGTTGCAGCCGGGGACGAGGAGGTGCTGGATGCCTTTGAGACGTTGACTCGCACCGAGGGAATCCTGCCCGCCCTGGAAAGCGCGCACGCGCTGGCATACCTGGCCGGCCAGAAAGGCAAACTGAATCCCGATACGGTCGCGGTGGTCAACCTTTCGGGCCGGGGCGACAAAGATGTCTCCATCGTCGAAAAACACAGACCATTGCGGTAAGGACGGCCTTATGCGAAGCTACAAACAGGTTTTTTCGGAACTCAACAGGGCGGCGCTTATACCATTCTTTGTGATCGGAGACCCTGATTTTGAAACGAGCCTGGCAATTGTCAGGACAGCGGTCGATGCCGGCGCGGATATTCTGGAGCTGGGGATACCTTTTTCAGACCCGATAGCGGACGGCCCAACCATCCAGAAGGCCGACATACGGGCAAGGGCGGGTGGGATGACCGTTGCGAAGGCGCTCGAGTTTATCCATAAGGTCAAGGACTACAGGGACATACCGGTTGGACTGTTAATGTACTACAACCTGATTTATCAGTACGGCTGCGAAAAGTTTTTCAGGGATTTTCACTCCGCCGGCGTCAACAGCGTGCTTGTCGCGGACCTGAGCATAGATGATGCGGATGAAATCGCGCCGGTCGCACTCGATGCCGGGCTCGATACCGTTTTTATGGTGACGCCGAACACACCTGAGTCTCGCATCAAACAGATCGCCGCCAGGACCACCGGCTTTATTTACACGGTTTCAGTTCTTGGCGTAACGGGCAGCAGGGACCGGCTTTCGACGACGGTGCAGGGTCTGGTGTCCAGGTTGAAGCGGCTCACCGAGGTGCCGGTCTGCGTGGGCTTCGGGATCAGTAAGCCGGAGCATGCGGCGGCCGTCGCCGCGGCCGGGGCCGACGGTGTTATTATCGGCTCGAAAATCGTGCAGATAATCGAAAACAACCAGGCACGGCCCGACGTGCTCACGGCGGAAATCTCGACGTTTCTGGCCGACGTAAGACAAGCCATTCCCGCTCGCACTTAGTCTGACTTGTCTGTTGCCTGCAGCCGCACATTGATAAAGAACCTCGTGGCCTGCAACTTCGCCCCTACAATCGACGCGGCGCCAGGAAACAATCATCGAAATCAAGGATAGTTTTTGGGGGACTTTATAAGCACAATCCTCTATATCAAGGCGTCACCGCGGCAGGAGCGCTCCTATTGTGCGGCC
>CAYSBK010000053.1:0-13337 GCA_964429265.1 uncultured Pirellulales bacterium
CCGCGCCGAGACGATTGCGGTCCGCTACAGTCCCATAGCGAGGCTTGACTGCATAAAGGCGCCCTCGTTGAGGCATCTTCCCGGCGCATCGTTATCGTACGAAGGCACACCGCCTCGCCAGATTGCCATCATCGCGGACGCCGCTGCGACCTCGTTCGTGGTGCGTTGTCAGGACGGCGGCGAACTGGACTACTGCGACTACCTGACTTCTGCGCTGCCGTACCGTATGGTGGGCGAGCCGAACGTCTGTATCATCGGCGCCGGCGGCGGCAGCGAGGTGGTCCAGGCCCTGGCACTGGGCGCGCGACAAGTTACCGCCGTCGAAGTGAATCCCCAGGTAGTAGAGTTGGTGCGGGGGCCGCTGAGCGGCTTCTGCGGCAGGCTCTACGACCGGAGCAACGTGGACGTTGTCGTCGCGGAGGGCCGAAACTTCCTGCAGAGCACGCGCAGGCGATTCGACATCATTGTCGTGTCTTTGCCTGATTCTTATGCTGCGTCGGCGGCGGGACTTTCCAGCCTCAACGAAAGCCACCTTTACACCGTCGAGGCCGTGCAAAAGGCCCTGACCAGGCTCACTTCGACCGGCTTGCTGAGCGTCAACTGGACGCTCAAGACCCCGCCGCGCGACAGCCTGAAGTTGCTGGCCACTATCGCCGAATCCCTGCGCCGCCTGGGCGTTCCGCAGCAAGACCTGCCGCGACACCTGGCTGTAATAAGGGGGCTTGCCACGGGAACGATTGTTGCCGGTCGCCAGCCGCTGTCAGAGGATATGGTTGCGGCCGTGCGTCGATTTGCTCGCAGCCGCCGGTTCGATGTCGTGTGTCTGCCGGAACTTACCCCTGAGCAGGTCAACCTGTTCAACCAGCTCCAGGAAGGCCCCATCTATTACCGCTGCGCGATGCAGGTCCTGTCCGACCGGTACGCCGACTTCTATCGGCAATACCCCTACCACATTCGCCCGGCCACAGACGATCGGCCGTACTTCTTCGATTTCTTCAAATGGAAGTCGCTGCCGGATTTCAGACGCCGGCTCGGCCACGACTGGCTGAGGTTCTCCCAGTGGGGACATCTGCTCTTGGTGCTGACCCTGGCCCAGGCGCTTCTGGCAAGCCTTGTCTTTATTCTGCTGCCGTTGGGCCTTGCAAGGCCCGTCCGCGCGCTTGGCGGGGCCTGCGCTATCGTGATTGTCTATTTCCTGTTGCTCGGGGTCGGGTATATGTTTCTCGAGATGGCCTTCATCCAGAAGATGACGATGCTTCTCGGCCAGCCGGTATTGGGTGTGGCCATCACGCTGGTGGGATTTCTGTTCTTCTCCGGCCTTGGTGCACTTGCAGCGGGGCGGTTCTCAGTCGTCGCTATGCCGGCGGTTCTCGTCCGCGTTGCGGTAGCCGCGGTCGTAGTCGCCGGCGCAGCCGAGTTGCTGTTGCTGGCCACGGCCTTTGAATGGCTTGTAGGCCTTTCCGGACCGGCCCGCGTTGTGCTGGGCGCGGCGATAGCAGCGGTGCCGGCGTTCTTTATGGGGATGCCGCTGCCGACGGCCCTGGCACAATTGAAGGGACGATACCAATACCTTGTGCCCTGGGCGTGGGGGACTAACGGGTTCGCCTCGGTAACGGCCGCTGTGCTCGGTGCAATGCTGGCTGCAACCATCGGCTTCAACGCCGTGGTAATTGCGGCCTTATTGTGCTACCTGGTCTGTGCAATCCTGGCAGGGAGAGTCTGTGCGATGGGTCAGTCGCAACAGCAGTCTTCGCCGCCGCCGCAATGATGACACCGGCGGGACGGCTATTCCATAAAGAAGTATGTCTTGTAGAACCGCTTTGCCAGGTCCCGATATCGCTGGACGTGTTCCGCCGGAACGGGCTGACCCTGTTCGATGCAGCGTGCTTGCTTGTCGGGCGTGAAGGACATCCAGACCGGTTCATCAAGCTGGCAGGACCGCCACAGTCCCGTGCCTTTTTCCCGCAGATATGCGACGCTATGTGCTTCGTCCTGCAACACGTAAATCCGGTCGGCCGCGATACCACCTGGCAGCGACATTTCGCGTTCGCCGGCATAAAAACCGAAAAACGAGGGCTTGTTCTTTCTCTGCGGCGTTGCATCAGAAACGGCAAGTTCCTTGCTGGTCGGTCCAATCTCGCAGCGAATCACGCGTTTACTCTGGTCGCCGCCCGGCCCGGCGCCCGGATCATAATAGGCGTAAACCTGACGATCGCCTTTCTGCTGGGCCCGCGCAGGGACCAGACCCTTCGGCACTTTCTCGCTCCACGGGTTGAAATGGTTGAATACCCTGTCTTCGGTCCCGCGGTAGGGTGAGCTTTGGCAGCCCGAGGCCGCTACTGCAACCAGCACCGCCAGCAATCCCACGCACGAGGTCTTTCCACTTACCTGAACCATAGTCTTGCTCCTTCAAAATCCCGTTCAGGCGGCTATTTTGCCACAAAGGGCGACAGTTCGCGCAGCCTGCTTACTATCTGGGGCATCTTTTCGATCGTATAATCGACCTGCTGTTCGGTGTTGTAGCGGCTGAGGCTGAATCGCACCGAGCCGTGGGCGGCGGTAAACGGCACACCCATCGCCCGCAGCACGTGGCTGGGTTCCAGCGAACCCGACGTGCACGCCGAACCGCTCGACGCACATATGCCGTAGCGGTCCAGCATAAGCAAGATCGCTTCGCCCTCGATGTATTCGAAGCTGATATTGCTGGTATTGGGCAGGCGGTTTTCCCTGTCGCCGTTGAGCCGGCTGCCCGGGCAGCTTTGCAGAATCGCATTCTCCAGCTTGTCGCGCAGCTTTCGCACCTGCCGGCTTTCCTGCTCCATATACTCGGCTGCAAGTTCGCAGGCCTTTCCAAGACCGATGATGCCGGGGACGTTTTCGGTGCCGGCCCTTCTGCCGCCTTCCTGGTGACCGCCCAGCATAAACGGCGCCAGGCGGGTGCCCCTTCGCACGTACAGCGCTGCGACGCCTTTGGGGCCGTGCAGCTTGTGGCCCGACAGGCTCAGCAGGTCGATGTTACTGCGTGACAGATTCAGCGGCACCTTGCCGACGGCCTGGACGGCGTCGGTGTGAAACACGATACCGCGGGCCGCCGTCATCTCCGCAATCCGCTCGACGGGGAACAGCACGCCGGTTTCGTTGTTTGCGTACATCACGCTCACCAGGGCGGTGTCGTCGTCAAGCTCGTGCTCCAGCTCATCGAGGTCCAGCAACCCCGACCTGTCGACGCCGACTTCGACAACGGCGTAGCCGTGATTTTCCAGGTCCCTGCAGACTGCCAGCACTGCGGGGTGTTCGACGCGCGTGGTAATCACCTTTCGCTTTTGAGGCACGGTCGCCAGGGCGCCTTTTATCGCCATGTTGTTGCTTTCGGTGCCGCCGCTGGTGAAGATTATCTCCGAAGGGTCGCAACCCAGCAGTTGTGCAACGCGGGCGCGGGCCTGGCGGAGCTGCCTGCCGACCTGCCCGCCGAAGCTGTGCATACTCGACGGGTTGCCGTAAAGCCGGCAGAAATAAGGTTTCATTTCCTCGAATACCTCGTCGGCCACCCTGGTAGTTGCGTTGTTATCGAAGTAAACGATCTCCATCGGTTATTCCCTGTGATCGTGCGGTTGCTGGTCGGAGGGGCTGTCTTCCTCGACCAAAAGGTCCTGCGAGACAAACTCTCTCAGCTTTGATTGCACCACATCCTTCATCGTGAACTCAGCCATCCGGCACTGGGCGCACATACCACGAAACGCGACGATAACCTTGTTGCCTTCCACGTCGACAAGCTCGATGTCGCCGCCGTGCGCCCGCAGGGCGGGTCTGATGTGTTCGTTTATCGTTTGCTGGATGAGCTGAATCTTGCGGATGTTGGTGAGTCTGCCGGTTCTGCCGGCGTGCACCGGTTGTTTTGGGGCGGGCCGTCCGCGGACGTTTTCGATTATCTTCTCGATCTGCTCGTGGCAGCCGCCGCAACCTCCGCCCGCCTTGCAGTAGTTGGTAACCTGTTCGACGGTTGTCAGGTCGTTGTCACGGATTACACGCTCGATTTCCTTGTCGGTGACTCCGAAGCAGGTGCACACGACGTTTCCCTGCAGTTCGTGCTTCTTCCTGCCGCCGGTTCGATAGTTTTCTATGGCCGCTTCCAGCGCCTCCCTGCCCATAACCGAGCAGTGCATCTTCTGTTCGGGCAGGCCGCCGAGATAGTCGGCGATGTCCTTGTTGGTGATTCGGGAAGCTTCTTCCAGCGTCATCCCCTTGATCATCTCGGTAAGTACCGACGAGGTGGCTATCGCGCTGGCACAGCCGAAGGTCTTGAACTTTGCATCCTTTATCCTGCCGTTTTCATCGAGCTTGAAGGTCAGCCGCAGGGCGTCCCCGCACGCCAGTGAGCCTACCTCGCCGACGCCGTCCGGATTCTCTATCTCTCCGACGTTCCGCGGGTTGAAGAAATGGTCCTTGAGCTTGTCGGTATATTCCCACATCGGTTCACTTCTGACTGCGCAGCAGGGCCTGCTCCATGTCGGCTATTATATCATCAATATGTTCGGTTCCAACAGACACCCGTATGTAGTCCGGCGTAACACCGGCGGCGAGCTGCTCGGCTTCGCTTAGCTGCTGATGAGTCGTGCTGGCGGGGTGTATGACGAGCGTCTTGCTGTCGCCGATATTGGCCAGGTGGCTTGCCAGCCTGACGCTGTTTATGAACTTTATGCCGGCCGGCTTGCCGCCCTTGATTCCGAACCCGACGATGGCCCCCTGGCCGGCAGGCAGGTACTTCTTCGCAAGTTCATGATCCGGATGCGACTCGAGGCCCGGGTAGTTCACCCAGTTGACCTGGGGCTGTTGCTGGAGCCATTCGGCGACGGCCAGGGCGTTCTGGCAGTGACGGGGCATCCGAAGGTGGAGCGTTTCAATACCCTGCAGGAACAGAAACGCGTTGAACGGGGACATACAGCTTCCCATATCTCGGAGGAACTGGGTGCGGGCCTTGATGATGTAAGCCATATTGCCGAACGATTCAACGTACCTGACGCCGTGATAGCTCGGGTCGGGTTCGGTCAGCTCGGGATACCTGCCGTTGGTCCAGTCGAACCGGCCGGAGTCAACTATCACCCCGCCGATGCTGGTGCCGTGACCGCCGATGAACTTGGTACAACTGTGCACGACTATGTCGATGCCGTATTCGAAGGGCCTGAACAGTATGGGCGTGGCGACGGTATTGTCACAAATCACCGGCATACCGTGGTCGTGGGCGATCTCGGCAATCCGGTCGTACTGGAGGATATCGTTCTTGGGGTTTCCGATGGTCTCGATATATATCAGCTTGGTGTTGGGTTTGATGGCACGGGCGAAGTTTTCAGGGTTCCGCGGGTCGACGAAGCTCACTTCTATGCCGAGTTTCGGAAAGGTCTGGCTGAACAGGGTCACCGTGCCGCCGTAGAGCGAGTTCGACGAGACGACGTGTCCGCCAGCTCCGCATATATTGAAAATGCTGACGTAGATGGCCGATTGGCCGGAGCTTAGCGCCAGGCCGCCCACGCCGCCCTCGAGGGCCGCCATTCTCTTTTCGAGCACATCGTTGGTCGGGTTCATCAGGCGGGTGTAGATATTGCCGAACTGCTTCAGCGCGAACAGGCTCGCCGCGTGGTCGGTGTCCTTGAATACGTAGCTTGTTGTCTGGTAAATGGGCACGGCCCTGCTGAGGGTGTCGCTGTCGACCTGCTGGCCTGCGTGGACCGCCAGCGTCTCAAGATGGTACTGCGGTTGTGACATCGGTCGAATCCTTCGATCAATATGGTTATTTGGTCGGCAGCACTTCCACCATTCGGTCAAGCGCAGCCCTGGCCCTGCGGGAAATGCCCGTAGGTATATTTATGCGATACTTCAGGTCCTCCAGCGACCAGAGCACCTTTTCGAGGGTGATGCGTTTCATATTGGGGCAGACTGCCCGGTCGCTGGCCGGGATGAACTGCGAGCGTGGATTGCGCTTGCGCAGGGGATAAATCATTCCGCACTCGGTGGCCACGATAAAGCAGCGTGCATCACTGCTTTCGACGAACCTGAGCATCTGGCTGGTGCTCAGCACCTGGTCGGCAAGGTCCTTGACCGGCTCGGTACATTCCGGGTGCGCCATAACCACGGCATCGGGGTGCGCGGCCCTGGCCCGGCGGATGTCATCTTCGGTGATGACGACGTGACTTGCACAGTAGCCCGGCCAAAGCAGAAGCTCTCGGTGCGTCCGCTGCTGGACGAATCGGCCGAGGTGGCGGTCCGGCACGAAAATAACCTCCCTGTCGCGAGGCAGGCTGTCTACCACCTCCACGGCGTTGGCGCTGGTGCAGCAGTAATCGCTCTCGGCTTTTACGGCGGCCGTACTGTTTACGTAGCATACCACCAGGGCGTTGGGGTGCTTGCTCTTGAAGTGCCGCAGATCGTCGGCGGTTATCATATTCGCCATTGGACAGTCCGCATGCTCGTCCGGCAGCAGCACCATCTTGTCGGGCGACAGCACCGCCGCTGTTTCGGCCATAAACCGCACGCCGCAGAAGACGATGACGTCGGCGCTGGTGCGGGAAGCTTCTATGCTCAGGCCCAGCGAGTCGCCCGTAAAATCGGCCAGGTCCTGTATGGGCGGCGGCTGGTAATTGTGCGCCAGTATCACGGCGTTAAGCTTGCTCTTGAGTTCGTTTATCCTGTCGACGATGCTCCTGCTCAGGGTACACCTCCCGGCCGAATCCGGCCAACCAACGACGTGATGTTTACGTTTTGCCGTCCTGTTGCTTCTTCGTGTATACCAGGTCCGCCGGGCCGGCTGCAACCACCACCCCCGGCGGAACCGATTCCTTCAGCCACACGTTTCCGCCGATGACCGCCCCCCTGCCGATGGTTACGTTGCCCAGGATGGTGGCCTCGGCGTAAATTGTAACGTCGTCCTCGATTGTCGGGTGCCTCTTGCCGCCCTTTATGACCCGGCCACGCTCGTCCTTCGGGAAGCTCAGCGCCCCGAGCGTCGTGCCCTGGTAAATCTTGACGTTGTCGCCGATAATCGTGGTCTCGCCGATGACCACGCCCGTGCCGTGGTCTATGAAAAAGTTCCTGCCGATCGTGGCGCCCGGGTGTATATCTATGCCTGTGGCGCAGTGGGCGTGCTCGGTCATCATTCGTGGTATCAGCGGCACGTCCTTAAGGTACAACTCGTGCGCCAGTCGATAAGTCGCAATCGCCACGATGCACGGATAACTTATGACAATTTCCTCGTAGGACTTGGCGGCCGGGTCGCCGTCGAAGGCCGCCGCGACGTCGCCCTTCAAAAGCTCCCTGATATGCGGCAACCGCGAAAGCAGATGCAGCGTGGCGGCCTGGGCCATCTTGCGACAATCACCCGTGTCACACTTTTGCAGCCTGCACCTGTACTTGAAGGCACGTTCAACCTGGTCCGACAGCTCGGCGTAGACGTGGTACAGGATATCGATAATGACAAGGTTCAGGTTGCGGCGCGTCACCGTTCTCTTGCCCGTGTAGCCCGGAAACAACAGTTCGGTCAACAGGCCCAGTATTTCTATGACCTTATCCCGCACCGGCAGGTTGGCCGCGTCGATGAGGTTTATGCCTATGTCTTCTTCGTAGGTTGCCGCAATCTCGCCGACCAACTGCTCAACCTGCTGTTGTGTCAGACCTTCCTCGTTCATATTCAAATCTTACCTTAATGCCTTTACCGTCGTTCCTATTCGTACATCTCCGTCGAAATATATCTTTCTCCCGTGTCCGGCAAGACCACGACGATAGTCTTGCCTTCGCTGTCGGGCCGGCGCGACACCTCGACAGCGGCCCACATCGCCGCCCCCGAACTGACGCCGGCCAGTATTCCTTCCTTCGATGCAAGCTCGCGGGCCGTCTGGAAAGCGTCGCCGTTGCCGACCTGGATTATCTCATCAATTATATCGACGTTCAGCACCTCCGGCACGAAACCTGCCCCGATGCCCTGTATCTTGTGAGGGCCGGGCTTACCGCCCGAAAGCACGGCCGAGTCCCGCGGTTCAACCGCGATAATCCTGATCGAGTCTTTCTTTTTCTTGAAAACTTCCCCGCAGCCGGTAATCGTTCCACCGGTGCCGACGCCCGCAATGAATATATCAAACCTGCCCTCGGTGTCGTCCCAAATCTCTCCGGCGGTGGTGTCCCTGTGGATTTGCGGGTTCGCAGGGTTCTTGAACTGCTGAGGCATAAAGGAATTGGGATTTTTCGCGATTATCTCCTCGGCCTTCGCTACGGCGCCGGTCATCCCCTTCTCTGCCGGGGTGAGCACGACGTCGGCGCCCAGCAGCGCCAGCAACTTGCGTCTCTCCACGCTCATCGACTCCGGCATCGTCAGCACAAGCCGGTAGCCCTTCGCCGCGCATACAAGCGCCAAACCGATACCGGTGTTTCCGCTGGTCGGCTCGACCACCAGCGTATCCGGCTTGATAAGGCCCTTTCGTTCGGCCGCTTCCAGCATCGACAGCGCGATCCTGTCCTTGACGCTGCCGCCCGGGTTGCGCGATTCGAGCTTGGCCAGAATCGTAGCCTTGCCCGAACCCAGCTTGTTTATCCGCACCAGCGGCGTGAATCCGATCGTGCCGGTGATGTCTTCAAAAACAGCACTCATACCACGCCCCGTATCATATTTGGTAATCAAACGTTTCCTTCCTGGCTTCCTGTGCCTGCTCTATCAAATCCTGCAGGGTCAGCGTGTCGATCACCGCGTCGATGCCCCGCTGGACCCTTGCCCAGAGCTGCCTGGCTATACAATCCGACACCAGCCTGCAGTACTGCTGGTCCTGCAGGCATTCCACCATCAATACCGAGCCTTCCAGTGCCCGGAATACCTCGCCGACCCTGATTTGGCTCGGCGGCCGGGCAAGCAAATAGCCCCCCTTCGCTCCGCGTACGCTTCTGATCAAGCCGGTAGACCTCAACAGACCCATAAGCTGCTCCAGATACTTGACCGATATCCCGTGCCGTTCGGCTATCTGACGGGTCTGAAGCGGCCCGCTGCCGTAATGCAGCGCCAGCTCCAGAATGGCCCTTGTTCCATATCTGGTCCTTGTGGAAAGCTTCATAGCGGCTTATCCTATTATTTCTACTGCAATAGTAGCATATCATACGCTCGAAATCCATACCCTGTGCGGAAAAAAGTGCAACGACCTAAAAATCCGACTGCCAAACACCCCTGGCTCTTATCTTCGGCGCCCACCGCTATGGCTGCCGGTAGTTTCTTCTGCGTGCAAGGAACAATTTCCTTGACACCTTTGCTGTGGCCGCCTAAAATGCAATCGGGACCAGGCGGTGCTCGAAAAAGGACGTTACGGATGGCGAAAGGTTCGGCAAGAAAAGTCGCTTTTATCAGCTCTTTTTCGCCGCGCAGATGCGGCATTGCAACCTTCACGAATGACCTGATAACAAACGTGGCCGCTGCTGCCAGGGGACAGTTTCAGCCGCTGGTGGTGGCTATGCGAACCGACAACAGCCTCAGGTACACCGAGCCGGTCAAGTTCGAAATCCGCCAGGAGGTCGAGGCGGATTACGTCTGCGCCGCCGAGTACCTCAACTTCAGCAACGTCGACCTTGTGTCTGTCCAGCACGAGTACGGATTGTTCGGGGGAGATGCCGGGTCCTATCTTTCGCTACTGCTGGAGCGGCTTAACGCCCCCATCATTACGACCCTGCATACGGTGCTCAATGACCCGCCCCCGGAATACAAGAGGTCGCTCATTGACGTGTGCGACGCCTCGTACAAGGTGGTAACGATGAACATCCGCGGCGTCGATATGCTGACCGACATCTACGACGTGCCGCGGAGCAAGATCGAGCTGATTCCGCACGGGATTCCCGACCTGCCGTTTGTTGACAGCAACTACTACAAGCACAAGTTCGGCATCGAAGGCAGAAAAACCATACTTACCTTCGGGCTGCTCAGCAGCAACAAGGGCATAGAAGTCATGCTCAGCGCTATGCCCGAAATCGTAAAGGCCGACCCATCGGTGCTCTACATAGTCCTCGGCGCGACCCACCCCGCCGTGCTCGAGCGCGAGGGGGAGGCATATCGGCTGCGCCTGCAGAGAATGGTCAACGAGCTGGGCCTGCAGGAACACGTGGTCTTTCACAATCGCTTTGTCAAGGACGAGGAGCTGCACAACTTCCTGTGTGCGGCCGATATTTACGTTACGCCCTATCTCAACAAGGAGCAACTCACCAGCGGCACACTTTCCTTCGCCGTCGGCACGGGAAAGGCCGTGGTGTCGACCCCCTACTGGGCCGCGATGGAGCTGTTGGCCGACGACAGGGGTCGGCTGGTTCCGTTCAACAGCCCGGCCCGCCTTGGCGAGGCCGTGATTGAGCTTCTCAAAAACGACGACCTGTTTTATTCGCTTCGCAGACGTGCCTACGACTACGGGCGGTCGAGGACCTGGCCGAAAATCGGGCAAAGGTACTGGAAATTGTTCAGCCAGAAACAGCTTCCTGCGGTCGTGGCCGGGCGTCCAAGTCTGGCGGCGATCGAATCGGTCTCCAGCATCGAACTGCCCGAGCCTTCGCTGGATCACCTCAAAACACTCACCGATTCGGTCGGCCTGTACCAGCACGCGCGCTTCACGATACCCCATCGCGTCCACGGCTACACCACCGACGACAACGCCCGTGCGGTCATCGCGATGGCCAAGTACTACGCCCAGTATTCCGATCCCGACGCCCGGAAGTTGCTGGACACGTACCTGGCATTTACTCTGCACGCCCAGAACAAGGACGGTACGGTCAGGAACCTTATGGGCTTCGACCGGTGCTGGATACCCGGCGAGCCGACACACGACGCTCTCGGCCGCTTTCTCTGGGCGCTGGGTACCGTGATGGCCCTGCCGCCTTCGCCGCCTTACCTGTCGGCCGTGAAGAGCTACTTCGATAAGTCCGTCGCCCTGGCACAAAGGCAGTTTCCCCGCGGCATGGCCTATTCAATCCTCGGTATGTGCGAGTACCTCAGGCAATTCCCCGGCGCCAGCGACATAAAGCGACATCTCGAGGCGGCCGGCAACGAGTTGCTCGAGCAGTATCACCAGAACTGCATCGAACGCTGGCGATGGTTCGAGGATGTGCTTACTTACGACAACGCCATCCTGCCCTGTGCCCTGCTGGCGGCCGGTATGGCACTTGAGAGGCAGGACTACATCGAAGCCGGCCTGGATAGCTGTCGATTCCTCCTCGATGAAACCTTCGACGGGGAACACTTCAGCTTCATCGGTTGCAAAGGCTGGTACGAGCGTGGTGGAAAAAAGGCGACCTTCGACCAGCAACCCATAGAGGTCGCCAGTACCGTTCTGATGCTCCGCGCCGCATATGACGCCACCGGCGACAGGCAATTCCTCAACCTGCAGAGAAAGGCCTTCGACTGGTTCCTCGGCGAAAACGACCTTCACATCCCCGTTTACAACCTCAAGACAAAAGGCTGCTGTGACGGACTTATGCCCGGCGGGGTCAACTTCAACCAGGGAGCAGAAAGTATGGTCAGCTTCCTGCTGGCGTTGTTGAACGTCGTCGAAAGCTGCTCGCTTATCCAGAAGCTCGAAGCCGCCAGGAAAACCGAGTTCGAACAACTCCGGCGCACACAAAAGAAGCACGCCGGGAAAGTCACTATAAGCCAGCTTGCGGGCAAGAATATCGGCCGCACCCGCAAAGTACAGGAACGTTCATAGCCACAGATCAGCCATCAGCGAAGTGCCTTGAGTGCGCCACCAATGCACGCGCTCGCAGCCGGTGGCCTCCGAGGCGGCACCGAATTGCTACTGACCCACGACTTCAGAGCCTTTCTGACCCACCCATTCTATGTCTTTGCCAAGGCCCTGTACCGTCTGGCAGCCGATAAGTGCCAACGACACCGCGAACAAAACGGCCGCCAGGAATACCCTTCTAAGCATACCGATGCCTCCTTTATCTCGGCTCAAATCATCGTCGACCCGGCAGGGCTGCGGCGGTACTTGCGGTCCGTCGCAAGACCATCGATAATGGTAGTCAATCCGGGAATGATGCCAATGGTTTTTTCAGACGCGTGCAGCTTCGGAACAAAATTTGCGCGGGGACCGGCGTGAAAATCGCCACCTTCAACGTTAACTCGGTACGCGCACGACTGCCGCTCGTGCTCGATTGGCTCACCAGGCACAGGCCGGACGTACTGTGCCTGCAGGAGACAAAAGTCCGGGATGCCGATTTCCCCGTCGAGCCTTTCGCCGGAGCCGGTTACCACCTGGCATTCAAAGGCCAGAAAGGCTACAACGGCGTGGCCGTCTGCAGCACCAGGCCCCTGGAAAATATCAGCTTCGGTTTCGCTGATAATCCATACGACCGGCCGCGGCTGGTCAGGGCCAGTGTGGCCGGAATCACGATAGTCAACACGTACGTCCCGCAGGGGTATATGCCCGACTCCGACAGGTTCGAATACAAGCTGCGATGGTTTGACCGCCTTGCCGACTACTTCGACGCCAATTTCAAGCCCACCGACCTTTTGCTGTGGGTCGGCGACCTGAACATCGCGCCTGAGGCGATAGACGTCTATGACCCCAAAAGACTGCTTGGGCACGTCTGTTTTCATCCGGAAGTACACGCGGCGCTGAAAAAGCTGCTGAACTGGGGCTTCGTCGATGTCTTCAGAAAGCATTGTCGCCAGCCCGGCCACTACAGCTTCTGGGATTACCGCATCCCCAATGCCGTCCGGCGAAACCTCGGCTGGCGGCTCGACCATATTATGGCCACGAAACCGCTGGCCGAGAAAAGCATCACCTGCCGCATCGACACCGCTGCACGGCTGGCCCCGAAACCAAGCGACCATGCACCCGTCCTTGCTGAGTTCAGCCTGTGAAAACCACGGCGGAGACACCCGCTTCTGTGGCGGGTCGGGATTCTCTCAACACCACAGACAAACCGGCTGCCTTTGCACAAGCACCACCGCAAGAATCGGCCGCGCCGGGCCGAGGCTGCTGCTATCCGGCTGCGTCGGCGGGTTTGTATCGTCGCCTGGGCGGCTTCTGTACCAGGCCCATTCGAATGGCCTTGGCCGAGACCTTGATTCGGCAGACCTTGCCGTCCACCACGGCACGGACCTTCTGGATATTAGGCTTGAACTTGCGTTTGGTAACGCCGGTAACCTTCTTGCCGACGCCGCCGAGGTGTTTGGCCTTACCCCTGCGGCTGATACTTCTGCCGGCTATCGTTCGCTTGCCCGTGAAATAGCATACTCTCGACATATCGATTTACCCCGATTTTGCAGCCGGCACCGACGCCGGAAAACCTGCCCATAAACAAACTGCCGCATATCATAGCGGTTCCCA
>CAYSBK010000054.1:0-13171 GCA_964429265.1 uncultured Pirellulales bacterium
CCTGCCCGAGCCAAAGGCCCCGAATCGGCGATAAGCATATTCCTGGTGGCCGTTCTGGGGGCGATAGCGGTCGGTTTGCTGATTAAACAGGCCGATACCGACATTGCCCGCTTCGGTATGGCCGGCGAAAAGCCCGTCGCTTCGCCTCAAAACAGCACGGCACTTGCCGGCCTTTCGGTCGCGGGCCTCGAACCGGTGGGACCACCGGCCGTCTACAACGAGGACAATCTTTACGAAAAGATAGACGGCAAAGCACCATTCTACACCGACTGCGGATTTCGCCGGCTGGTGACCCGGCGATTTGCCGTTGTCGGCACCGATGATTTATCCGTCGAGCTTTACTTATATGATATGGGGCACCTGCGGAACGCTTTTTCGGTTTACAGTCGCCAAAGAAGACCGCAGGCCAAAAAGCTAAGCGATGTACAATTCGGCTACGAGAGCGGCAACGCGATGTACTTCGTTCACGGTCGGTATTACGTCGAGTTGATAGGCTCGGCCGAATCCGACCGGCTGCGGGCGGCGATGACCTCGCTTGCCCGGGCAGCGAGGAGCGTTCTGCCGGAAAGCCCCGCCCGAATGCCTGAGCTTGAGATGTTCCCGGCCGAAGGTTTCATACCCGAAAGCATAAAACTGTACGTCTCGGAAACCTTCGGCTGCGCGGACCTGCGCAACACCTTTGCCGCCGGCTACCAGGTGGACGGGCGACGGTTGACGGCTTTTCTGAGCCTGTGTGCCACCCAGCAGGATGCCCGCCGGATGCTGGGAAAGTACCGTGATTTTCTGGTTAGTATGGGCTATTCCTCCGCAAAGCCTGCCGATGAACGACTCAGGGCAGCCGGCGCGAAAGTCTTTCAGAATTATGGTGTAAATGAAATCATCTTCACCGTAGGCCGGCTTGTGGCGGGCGTTCACGAAGCCGAAGACGAGCTTGCCGGCGAGAAGCTGGCGGCGATGCTGCTCGAGAAACTACTGCATATCAGCGAATCCTCGGAAAACGATGGCTGAGTGCGACAAAGAAAAGACGCTGCACAGAAGACAGTTCCTGGCCAGGCTCGCCAAGGCCGGCGCCTCCGTCGCCGGGGCCTGTGGTATTGCGGGGTGGTTGTACGATAGTCGGCCGCCGCCGGCCCAGCCGTCGTTGACTCGCCAGGTGACGGTGCCCCATTTCCCGCCGGCCGTGCCGGGCGGTGCGACTATGAGTATCGTCGAAGGCTCGGAGAGGACCAAAACCGCGCCGAAGGCCATCGAGCTGCTCGGCGGGATAGAAAGATTCGTCAAGCCCGGCGAGACCGTCTTTATCAAGCCGAATGCGGCGTTCGCATCTCCGGCGGCGCTGGGGGCCACGACAAATCCTGACCTGGTGGCCTGTATCGTGGAACTCTGTTACAACGCCGGCGCCAAACAGGTCATCGTGGCGGACAACCCGATCAACGACCCGGCAAGCTGTTTCAGCGTAAGCGGCATTGCAAAGGCGGCGAGCCGGGCCGGCGCGAAGGTGATTCTGCCGCAGCCGCAGATGTTCAAAACCACCACGTTATCCGGCGGCAAACTGATAAAGAACTGGCCGATTTTCTATGGTCCGCTGGCCGAGGCCGACAGGCTGATCGGCATAGCCCCGGTCAAGAACCACTACCGCGCCGGCGCATCAATGGCGATGAAGAACTGGTACGGCCTGCTGGGCGGGCGGCGCAACATCTTTCACCAGGATATCAACACGATAATCGCCGAGCTTGCGCAGATGGTACGACCCAGCCTTGTCATACTCGACGGCACACAGGTTATGGTGACAAACGGCCCGACGGGCGGCTCGACCTCGGATTTGAAGCGTGCAAACGTAATGATTGCGAGCTGCGACCCGGTTGCCGCCGACGCTTTCGGCTGCTCCCTGCTGGGCCTGAATGTATCGGATCTGCCGTACCTTCGTAAGGCCGAGCAGGCCGGCGCAGGCGTCGTGGACTACGAATCGCTCAAGCCGCTGACGGCCACGGCATAGTGTACAGAGTGGAAAGGTGCTGATGAAGATTGTAACGGCCAGAAGAATAAGCCAGGTATTCTTCTTCGCGTTGCTGCTGTGGTTCTGCGTGGTGGCCACGGTCGGCGAGAAGTTCTGGCAAATCCGCGGCTGGCCGGTCAACTGGTTGCTGCAGCTTGACCCCCTGGTGGCCGTTGGAACGATATTGACCACCGGTGCCCTTTACGGACCGTTGCTGTGGGCGCTGGCCACGGTGGTCCTTACCATCTTGCTGGGGCGGTTTTTCTGCGGATGGGTTTGTCCGTTCGGGTCGCTGCATCAGTTCGTCTCGTGGCTTGCTCACCGCCGCAAGGCAACGGCCGAGAAAATCAAGCTAAACCGTTACCGCAAGGCCCAGAATGTCAAGTACGTGATCCTGGTGGTGTTTCTCGGTATGGCGGCCTTTCCGTCGCTGGCGGCGACGCTGCAAATCGGCCTGCTGGACCCCATACCGCTGATAACCCGGTCGGTTAACCTGGTGTTGCTGCCGCTTCTCGACAGGGTCGCGGCGGTAAGTTCCCCGACGAGCCGTTTTTACGAACAGGCGGGACTTCTCTGGACGGTGCTGGCCGCGGCGGTGCTGCTGAACCTTGTCATACCACGATTCTACTGCCGGTTCATATGCCCCCTGGGGGCGTTGTTCGGCCTGCTGAGTCGATTCGCCATATGGCGGATCGGCAAAAGCGACCGGCCGTGCACGGACTGCGGACTGTGTCAGCGGTCCTGCGAGGGGGCGTGCAGCCCCGCCGGGAAAATACGAATCAGCGAATGCGTACTTTGCTTCAACTGCCGACAGCAATGCCCCCACGAGGTGATCAGCTACCAGGGCCGCGTCTCGGCAGCCGGAGAAATCACCTCGCCCGACCTGTCGCGGCGTGGTTTTCTGCTGTCGCTTGCCGGCGGCGCACTGACCGTTCCTGCCGTGCGGTTGAGCAACACCGTCGGTGCCAATTACGATCCGGGGCTCATCCGTCCGCCGGGGGCGCTGCCGGAAGAGGAGTTCCTCAAGCGATGCATCAAGTGCGGCCAGTGCATCCGAATCTGTCCGACCAACGTGATTCAGCCGGGCGGCATCGACACCGGACTGGAAAGTCTCTGGACGCCTGTGCTGAACAACCGCGTCGGCACCAGCGGCTGCCAGTTGAACTGCGTGGCGTGCGGGCAGGTCTGTCCGACCGCGGCGATCAGGCCCATCACGCTGGATGAGAAGCTCGGCAGGGGCAAGTTCGCCGATTCCGGGCCGGTAAGGCTTGGCTCGGCGTTTGTGGACAGGTCCCGGTGCTTGCCCTGGTCGGCGGGCAAGCCGTGCATTGTTTGCGAGGAAAACTGCCCGCTAAGCCCAAAGGCGATATTCACGCGCGAACACTTCGAGACCATCAGGGACGGTGTCTTGACAATCAAGGACGTCAGCGGTAAGATAATCACTACCGTTGAAAACAATCTTTCGCCGGGCCGGCTGGCCACGGGTGATTATTACTGCCTTGATAAGCAGGGCAGCCGAATCGAAATTACCGCCAACCAGAGTGACACCATTGAGCTGGCTGAGCCGCGAGATTTTTCCGTAGGCGATAAGATTGAGGTTCAGGTTCGCCTGCAGAGGCCCTACGTTGATATCGAAAAATGCATCGGCTGTGGCGTCTGTGAGCACGAGTGCCCGGTCAGCGGCACCAGGGCAATACGGGTTCGCCCGGAAGGCGAAACCAGGAACGCCGACAAGAGATTGTGGCTCTGAGGTACCGTTTTTTTGGGGGTAAGACCAATGGAAAGCGATAGAGGAAGGTTCGACAGGAGAGATTTTCTCAAGAAGGCAGGCGCCGCGTCACTGGGGTCGATTATCGCCTCAACTGGGCTGTACGGCGCGCCGGATGAACCGAACCAGCCAAAGAAAGAGACCGAAGAGCCGCTGCAGATGCCGAAACGCAAGTTCGGCAGGTTGACCGAGCTGGATGAAAACGGCAAGGAAGTGCCGCTTATGGTCCCGATACTGTCGCTCGGGGCGCTGTTTGACGTGCTGGAGAACCAGGCCGCCCTTCGCGAGGCTCTGCGGTGGGGTGTGACCTACTGGGATACGGCCTATTCGTATGCCGGGGGCAACAGCGAACTGGGTATCGGCAAGTTCCTTTCGCGCAATCCTCAATTGCGGAAGAAACTTTTCATCGCCAGCAAGGCATCCAACGCCAAGACCGTGGACGAAGTCGAGCAAAGGCTTCAGGAATCGCTCAAGAGACTCAAGACCGACTACGTGGACCTGTATTACGGCGTTCACATTTTGTCCGACCCTGCCGGGCTGACCCCGGAGCTAAAGAAATGGGCCGAAAGCGCCAAGAAGCGCAAGTTGATAAGGTATTTCGGGTTCAGCACGCACAAGAATATGGCGCAGTGCCTGCTGGCCGGTGCCAAGCTCGACTGGATCGACGCAATCCTCGTCAAGTACAGCTTCAGGGAGATGCAGGACCCGCAGATGCAGGCCGGCATCGACACCTGCCACAAGGCGGGCATCGCCCTTACCGCTATGAAGACGATTCGGGGCCAGAAGATTAAAACCGCCGAAGACAGGAAGCTGACCGACCACTTCATCAAGAAGGGCTTCACCGCTGCGCAGGCGAAGATAAAGGTCGTGTTGCAGGACAAGCGCATCAGCTCGGTTGCGGTGGGCCGGGGCAACGTTCGCCAACTGCGGGAGAACATTGCCGCGGCATTGGACAAACGACAATTGACTGCTGCGGATATGGAGGTCTTCAGGCAGGTTGCCGAGCAGACCTGCAGCGAGCACTGTCTCGGCTGCGGGTATATATGCGAGTCGGCGGTGCCGGATGTACCCTACGTCAGTGATGTGCTGCGTTACCTGATGTACCACGACAACTACGGGGAAAAAGAAACCGCCAGGCGGCTGTTTGCCCAGCTGCCACCCGATGTCAGAAGCAGGCTGACCAAGGCCGACTACAGCCTTGCCGAGGCCCGGTGCCCCCAGCGTATCCCCATAGCAAGGCGAATGGCCGAGGCCGCTCGGAAACTGGCATAAGCCCGCCGGCAGCCATCGCGGCATCGAAAAAATCACGCCCACCTGGCTTCGTAACTCGTTGTACGACAAGGGTTTACGTATCGGGGAGGGTCTTTTTGCTTGAAAGCTCCGGCCGTATTGGGTTATAATAGTGTCGTAACTTGAGAAGGATAATTCGAGGGGTAGAAGAAAGCCGTGAAAAATTTTTACTACCAAAAGTGGCTTCCATTTATCCTTAACAAGAAGCGCATACTGCTGCTTGCGATTGCAAGCTACATCGCGCTGTGCTAAGCGCCGACTCCCACCTTGTTTTTGCGCCGACGTTGTAAGCCCGACGGTGCTTCAGCCGAACAGCTTTTTGGCCAGTTCCGCCACTCTCCGACCGCGCCTGGCACACTGCTGGCGGACCCTGTCGTCGGGTTTGCCGATAGCCACCGGCCCGTAATGGTCGCCCTGCGGGTCGCCCTGGATAATCATACCGCTGATGAGCATCGCCTCGATTATGCCCATCACGGTTGTTTCGTTGCCGCCGCCGATGTTCGCCGAGCTGGAAAAAGCCGCGCCGATCTTGCCGTCGAGCCGCCCGTGGAAACGGACCGTATCATCGAAGAGCTTCTTGATGTCGGCTGCCATGTGCCCGTAATAGGTGGGTGAGCCGACCACTATTGCGTCGTAGGACAGCAGGTCGTCGGCTTTGACCTCGCCGACGGCCTTGCAGTCGGCCGACACCCCCGCCTGGTTTATCGCCTCGGCAATCATCTCGGCCATCGCCCTGGTATTGCCGCTTCTGGAATAGTAAACAACTATCGCCTTTGCCATTTCCGGTTCCTTTCCATATTGCCCAATAGTTCCACAGCCCGGCAGCTTGATTTCTACTGCGCTGCAGAGTCCTGTTGCGGCTTGTAGTACTGCATCGCCTCGGGCAGTAACTTTTCTATATCGTTTATCCGCCGCCAGTCGGCGGGGTGAGTGCTGAGAAACTCCGGCGGTGCCGGGCCCTGCTTGGCCGTGGCCATTCGCTGCCAGAAACCCAGCGCAGCCCTTGGGTCGTAACCCGCCATCGCCATGAAAATCAACCCCAGATGGTCGGCCTCGGATTCCTGGACGCGGCTGTAGCGAAGCAGGAATCCGACCTGCGCGCCGAGGCCGTATGACCGCATAAACAGTTGCTGGGTCGCAGCCGGCTTGCTCTCAATAGCCTTGGAAAGGGCCATCCCGCCGAACTCCACCAGCAGACCTTGGCTCATCCGCTCGGCCCCGTGGCGGGCGATGACGTGTGCAATCTCGTGACCCATCACGACCGCCAGCCCTGCCTCGTCCTGGGCTATAGGTAGAAGGCCGGTGTACACCACCACCTTCCCGCCCGGCAGCGCCCAGGCATTGATATTCGGGTCCTCAACCAGGTTGAACTCCCACTGGTAGCCGGCCACGCGGTCGGCCAGGCCGTTCTCACGGCAGTATTGCTCGACGGCCCTGGCTATGCGTGCACCGACCCGCTTGACCATCGCGGTCTGCTCGGCGTCGGTACTCAACTTGTTCTGCGAAATGAACTGGCCGTACTGCTGGTAGCTCATATCCCGGATAAGTGAATCCGGAACCAGGTTCAACTGCCGCCTGCCCGTAATCGGAACCGACGCACAACCTGAAAGAACCAGCAACAAAGCCCCCAATACCGCCGCTCGGTTTCTGCCTGTCGCCTTCATAAAATCTCCCTTTCGCTTCTCGGCTCTTGACGCGTTGCCGACCATCTATTTCTCCCTCATTTGGTGTTTTATCTGGTTGAGCAGATTTATCGCCTCGATGGGCGTAAGGTTATTTACGTCAACGGATGACAGTTTATCAAGGACCGACTTGTGCTTCTGCACGAAAAGGCTGTCGGTGTCGGGCTGCTTGGTCTTGCGTCTGGCAAAGTGCTCGCCCATTGCCTGTTGTTCGAAGGTGCTCTCAAGTTCCTTGAGGATTTCGCTGCTTCTGTCGAGGATGGAGGCCGGGATGCCCGCCAGTTTCGCCACGTGAATGCCGTAGCTCTTGTCCGTGCCGCCCGGCAGAATCTTGTGCAGAAATACCACCTCGTCCATCCATTCGCGCACCGCCACGTTGCAGTTCTTTACGTTTTCGAAAAGCTCCGCAAGCTCCGTCAGCTCGTGGTAGTGCGTGGCAAACAAAGTCCGGCACTTTATGGTCGAAGCTATGTGCTCGGTGACCGCCCAGGCCAGCGCCAGGCCGTCGTAAGTGCTTGTGCCCCGGCCGACCTCGTCGAGAATCACCAGCGACCGGGACGTTGCGTTGTTGACGATGTTCGCGGTCTCGGTCATTTCGACCATGAATGTGGACTGGCCCCGCAGCAGTTCGTCGGCGGCCCCAACGCGGGTGAAGATCCTGTCCACAACGCCGATGGTCGCGTCCTGGGCCGGGATAAAGGAACCCATCTGCGCCATCAAAACCAACAGGGCCACCTGCCTTATGTAGGTGCTCTTGCCGCTCATATTGGGGCCTGTGACGATCAGGCAATTGCCGCTGCTGTCGGAAAGCTCCACGTCGTTGGGCACGAACTCGGCGCCGAGCGCCTCGGCCAGCACGGGGTGTTTTCCTTCGGTGATGACAAGCTCGGTGCCGGTCGTGATTTTCGGCCTGATATAGTTGCGTCGAGCCGCCACGTAGGCAAGCGAGCACAGACAGTCGCAGGTCGCGATCGTCTCGGCAAGGGCCTGAAGCCGGACGATGTACTGCGCAGCCTGGCGGCGGACCTGCTCGAAGAGCCGCTGTTCGACGGCCAGCGCCTTTTCCTCGGCGCCCAGCACCTTCTGCTCGTAGCTCTTGAGCTCCTCGGTGACGTAACGCTCGGCGTTCTTGAGCGTCTGCTTGCGAACGTAATCCGCCGGCACCTTGTCCGCCGCTGCGTGGGTTATCTCAATATAGTATCCAAAAACCCTGTTGTAGCCCACCTTGAGATTTCCAATGCCGGTGCGCTCGATTTGTTCTTTCTGGTATTGTGCCAGCCAGTCGCGTCCGCCCTGCGAAATCGCCCGAAGCTCGTCAAGCTGCTCGTCGAAACCGTCGCGAATGACGCCGCCGTCGCGAAGGTGCGATGGGCAGTCCGGCTCAATCGCTGCCTCCAGCAAGTCCGCAAGCTCGTCCATACCGTCGCATCGTTGCGACAGTTGAATCAGCAAATCCGCGCCGAAACCGGCAAGCTGTTGCCGCAACAGCGGGATCTTGCGAAGCGTCTGCGCCAGGGCCACGAGGTCCCGGGGCCCGGCCCTGAGCGTGCTTATTCTTGCTGCAATCCTCTCGGTATCGGCCAGGGACGACAGCACGGTACGAATCCGCTTCAGCGCGTCGGTGCCGGCCGCGAGTTCCTCGACCGCGTCCTGGCGAAGCTCAATCGCCCCGGCATCGGACAACGGGCTGCACAGCCAGTTTCGAAACATCCGCCCCCCCGGCCCGGTGGCCGTGCGGTCGAGACATTCCAGCAGCGAGCCTTTCTGGCTTTCGGTGCGAATCGTCCGCAAAACCTCCAGGCTCCGCAGGCTGACGGGGTCTATCTGCAGGTAGTTCCTGCGTTCAACCTTCTTCAGGCTGCGGATGTGGCTAAGCGTCGTCTTCTGGGTTTCATTGAGGTATTCGATGATCGCCCCGGCCGGCGAAATCAAATCCTCCTGGCCGTCGTCGATGCCGAAACCTTCCAGGGTCGTCGTACCAAAATGCTTCAGCAGCCGTTTCCTCGCCTGGTACCGGTCAAAGTACCAGAGGGGACGGTCGGTAATTATCGCGCCGGTCAACTCGGTTATCTGCCGTGCCAGCTTCCTCATTTCCTGCTCGAAAAGCTCTCCCCGCATGTCCGGCAGCAGGCATTCTGAAGGCCCCAGCCGCAGCAGCTCATCGAGTAGTTTCTGCTCGGCGGTATCCTGCACAAAGAAGTGGCCGGTCGATATGTCGACCCAGCTAAGCCACGCCCGGTGGTCGGACCCCAGCCACACCGCACAAAGAAAATTATCTTGCTTGGCTTCGAGCAGGGTATCGTCGGTCAGAGTCCCCGGCGTTACAATTCGGACCACGTCGCGCTTGACGATGCCTTTGGCCTGTTTGGGGTCTTCGATCTGCTCGCAGACGGCCACGCGGTAGCCGGCCTGGAGCATCTTTCGCAGGTAGCCGTCAACGGCGTGATAGGGCACGCCGGCAAGGGGCACGGCGTTGTCGCCTTTGCTTCGGCTGGTGAGCGTCAGCCCCAGCACCCGCGAACATATCTTTGCATCCTCGTAAAACGTCTCATAGAAGTCGCCCATCCGGAAAAAAAGGATGCAGTCAGGATATTTCTTCTTGAAAGCGGCGAACTGTCTCATCGCCGGAGTTAACTTTTCGCTTCCCGCAACCATACGCAGAATTATATCACCCCGCTTGGACCAGACAACTTGAATCTAAGCGCCGGCCCTCACGCCACGCCGCGACCGCCCGAAGACGACCTTAATCACAAATCGTCGCGGCCCGGCAGGCAATCTCCATCCACGGGGCCGTTGAGCAACTGCTTCAGGATAACGGCCGCCTCGGCGTGGTCGCCGACCTGCAGCAACCGCCGCAGCAGATGCCGCTGCCTGGCCGTGAAGCACACCGCTGTTGTAACGTCGAAGTCGGCCAGGCCGCTGCATTGCTGAAAACGTTCGACAAGGTCCTCAATGCCGGTCCCGTGCTCAGCGCTTATCCAGAGTGGGTGCGCGAACGGCCCAGGCAGGTTCTGTGTTTCAAGCCGACGCCCCAGGTCGCATTTGTTCGCAACGACGATAACTTTCTTTCTCGAAACAACCGCCGGAACGCGGTCGTCAAGTACCGCCGTCGGGATGCTCCCGTCCAGGACCAGCAGCACCAGGTCGGCCTGTTCGAGCAGCTCGAACGCGCGGCGCTGCGATTGCCGGTCGATGTCTCCGCCGGACCCTGCGGCCGGCTGGTGGTCCAGCCCCGCCGTGTCGATAAGCTCCACCGCCAGTGAACCAAACCTGCACCAGGCACTTAGCCAGTCGCGGGTGGTCCCTTTTACGTGGCTGACGATGGCCCTGGTTCGACCGCAGAGGCGGTTGAAAAGGGTGCTCTTGCCGCTGTTGGGCGGGCCGGCAATAACGGCCCTGAAGCCGAAAATAATCGGCCTGGCCGTGCGGCTGTCGCCGAGAACCTGCTTTGCCCGGGCCTTGATTGCCGCCACGGATTCCGGCGTCAAGTTTTCCAGCCAATCCCGGGCAAGCTTGCCCAGGCCCGCCTGGACCTGGCTGGCTATTATCCGTGTTCCGGCCGGCGCCCTTGTCGAGGCAAGGGTGATCGCGGCCTCAACCGCGATGGCGCCGCGGGTACCGTTGGCCGAAAGGGCCCTGCAAAGGAACCGGCGGGACTCGAGCGGCACGACCCGCTGACGCCCCAGAAGCTCCATTATCTGCTCCACTATCAGGGGATTACCATGGCAGTGGATCGCTATATGGCCGGGGCCTTCGAACCCCACGACGACCTGGTCGATTTGCTGGTCTCCCTCGACGATATGGCCCAGCAGGCTTCCCCCTGGCCGAAAGTCCATCGCTGCCGGCGGCGTCGGTCTGAATATCCGGCGAAGGACTTCATCGGCCTTTTCGCCAAGCAGCTCTATCGTGGAGATTGCACCGGTGCCTTTGTCGGTTGTCACCGCCGCAAAAACGCTCATAGCAGGCTGGATTCACTCTTTTCCCGCACGTACTTCTGGTACGCCATCACGATGCCTTTGACCACCAGGTTCGGCACGTAGGAATCGATAAACTCGCAGTCATCTCTAATCACCGCCGCCGCCGCCCCCGTCAAAACGGTGTGCGGCCACCGGCCGAGCCGCTCGGCGTAACGCCTTATCACTTCCTGAAGCGCTCCTATGACGGAGTAATACAGCCCGCAGTTTATCGCCTCGGTGGTATTCTTGCCGTATGCGGAGTCGGGCCTTGTTACGGTCACCTTGGGCAACTGGGCCGTGTTCTTCTTCAGGGCCGTTGCACTTATATCGAAGCCGGGCAGGATGACGCCGCCCTGGAAGATGCCGTTGCGATCCACCAGGTCGATCGTCACGGCCGTGCCGAGGTCCGCCACGACCACGGCGTCGCCGACGACCGCATAGGCGGCCGCAGCCGACACCACCCTGTCGGTTCCAACCTTTTCGGGTTCATCGATCCACATCGGCATAGGCATCGGTATGTCCTTCCCGATGAGGTAGATTTTTTCTCCGAGTTGCTGCCTGGCGATCCTCCGCAGGTTTCTCGTCCAGGCGGGCTTTACGCTGCTTACCACGATTACGCCGTCGGCCTTGCGCTCCTTGGAACTGGCCAGGATCGGTACCTGCTGCCAGGCACGCTGAAGCATCCCCGCCAGTTCATCACCGCACGTGCCGTCGATTGACTCGATGAACTGTTCTTCGCCGTCGAGAAACAGGCCTATGTTGATATTGGTATTGCCGATGTCAACCGCGATTATGTTCATATTCCTGCTTCGCTTCCTCGCTTTCTTTATGCTCCTTGGCGGTCCGCCACAGCAACTCCATAAGCTCAGGGACGTTCGCGCCGGTGGCGGCCGATATGGGATATACGTTCTTATTGAGCCTTTGTGCCAACTGCCGCACCGTTGTGCCGGTCGGGTCCAGGTCAATCTTGTTCGCCGCTATCAGCTCCGGCTTCTCGGCCAGCGACCGGCTGTACCTTGTCAGCTCCTCGCGTACCGCCTGGTAGTTCGCCACCGGGTCCGAGCCGTCCGCAGGCATTATATCAAGAATGTGCAGTATGATTCGAGTCCTTTCTATATGTCGCAGAAACTCGAAGCCCAGTCCCGCACCCTTGTGGGCGCCTTTTATCAGCCCAGGGATGTCCGCCATCACGAAGCGACGGAAGCCGCTGAGCTCCACGATGCCGAGGACCGGCTCGATCGTCGTGAACGGGTAGTCGGCTATCTTGGGCCTGGCCGCCGAACACCGCGAGATAAGTGTGCTCTTGCCGGCGTTTGGCATACCGACCAGGCCCACGTCTGCGATCAGCTTGAGTTCGAGCCGCACGTTTCGCTGCTGGCCCGGCTTTCCGGGTTCGGCATACCTTGGTGCCTGGTTTACGGGGCTGGCGAAGGCCTTGTTGCCCTTTCCCCCGCGACCGCCCCTGCACAGCAGCACTTTCATACCGGGCCGGTCGAGGTCCTTCAGCAGCAGGTCAAGATCGACGTCGTAAACGAGCGTTCCGGGCGGAACCTTTATAGTCAGGTCGCGGCCGTGCCGGCCGTGCTTGTTGTTGCCCGAACCGGGCTTGCCGTTCTCGGCTCGCCAGTGGTGCCTGCCGGCGAAATCAAGCAGGGTATCCATTTGCGGGTTGGCCTCGATATAGACGTTTCCGCCGTGGCCGCCGTCGCCGCCGTCCGGGCCGCCTTTCGGGACGAACTTTTCCCGGCGAAAGCTGACGCAGCCGTGGCCGCCGTCGCCGGCCTTGACCCAGATTCTCGCCTCATCAATGAACATACCAGTCTGAAAGAATCATTGTTGGCCGCCGGGTTTTGACGCGGGATAAATACAGGGCGCTGCCCGCAAACAAAAAAGGATGGCCGGGACCATCCTTACAGTCTGTCAGGCTGCAATGCCGGCAGCGCCGCCTTTATACCACGTGGACCTTTCGGCCCTGGAAGTGGACCTTGCCGTCGGCCGTTGCAAACAACGTGTAGTCCTTGCCCATTCCGACGTTGACGCCGGGGAAAAACCTGGTTCCGCACTGCCGCACGATGATGCAACCGGCCTTTGCCCGCTGGCCCGCAAAAAGCTTCACGCCCCTGTACTTGGCGTTGCTGTCCCTGCCGTTGCGTGACGAACCTTGTCCTTTTTTATGTGCCATAGCAAATCACCTCGTAAACCTGTTTCCCAGGACCTTGATTATACTCAGCCCCCGCCGCCGTTGTCCAGCAATTTTTCAACCGGCGAAAATAACCGACGAACAACGAACGCTCCTGCGCGCACAAACGCGCAGGTGAAATTCCCCCAAAATCCCGGCAAGCTGAAATTTCTTAACCCGTTTCACGACAAGGACTTACGCCCGGCCGGGACCCCGCCCGATCGCGAAATTTGCGCACAAACGCGCAAGTCGGCCCAATAGTGGAAGGACACCGCTACCGGTGCGCACTTACAGAAGGGT
>CAYSBK010000055.1:0-13160 GCA_964429265.1 uncultured Pirellulales bacterium
GAACCCCCAACCTTCGGTTTTGGAGACCGATGCTCTGCCAAATTGAGCTACTGGCCTAAGCCTTCATCACGATAAAAAACCCAAACCGCCACACCACTGCAGCTACTTCCGTCGCAGCTTGTGCGGCGTATGTTTGCGCTCGTTACTGCAATACTTGCTCAGTTGCAGCTTCGGCGCACCCTGGGCCACGCTGACGCTGGTGCGGTAGTTCCTTCGCCCGCACTGGCTGCACTCCAGCCAAACATACTCTCGTTTGCTCTTTTTCTTAGCCATAAGACCTATCCGGCCGGGGCAGTCGAATCTCTGTGACCGTCCCAGCCGGAGAAAATATCCCCAATACCCGCAAGCCGGAAAAAACCAAGGCGGCTCACTCGGTCAGGCCGGGCCGATCACCCTTCAACGCCGCTTATTCGAGAATCTTCGTCACCACGCCGGCGCCAACCGTCCGGCCTCCCTCACGAATAGCGAAACGCAAACCTTCTTCCATTGCGATCGGCGAGATGATTTCTACATCCATCGTGATGTTGTCGCCCGGCATACACATCTCCGCAGGCTTGCCGTCGCTGCCCTTGAGCCCCAGTACCGAGCCTGTAACGTCGGTCGTCCTAAAGTAGAACTGGGGCTTGTAGCCCGCAAAGAACGGCGTGTGCCGGCCTCCTTCCTCTTTCGTCAGCACGTATACCTCGGCCTCGAACTTCGTGTGTGGTGTGATGCTGCCCGGAGCCGCAACAACCTGCCCACGCTCCAATTCCTTCTTCTCCACGCCACGAAGGAGAATACCGATATTGTCGCCGGCGCGGCCCTCGTCGAGCGTCTTGTTGAACATCTCAACGCCGGTGACCACCGTCTTGCGGACTTCACGAGATAGTCCCACTATCTCCACCTCGTCGCCGACGTGAATCGTTCCTCGTTCGACCCGGCCTGTACCAACCGTGCCACGACCTTTGATGCTGAAAACATCCTCAACAGGCATCAGGAAAGGCTTGTCAACCTCCCGTTCCGGAACCGGGAAATAGTTGTCGACGGCCTCGATCAACTCGTCGATGCACTTGCACGCCTCGTCGTCCTTGCCCTCGCTCTCCATAGCCGCCAGAGCCGAGCCCCTGATAATCGGAATCTCATCCCCCGGAAAATCGTATTTGCTCAAAAGCTCGCGTATCTCCAGCTCCACCAGGTCCAGCAGCTCCGGGTCGTCGACCTGGTCCACCTTGTTCAGGAAAACCACGATCCGGGGCACGTTCACCTGCCGCGCAAGCAGTATGTGTTCACGCGTCTGAGGCATAGGTCCGTCACCCGCCGCGACCACCAGGATAGCTCCGTCCATCTGTGCGGCACCCGTGATCATATTCTTGATATAGTCGGCATGACCGGGGCAGTCCACGTGCGCGTAGTGGCGCTTCTCGCTCTCGTACTCCACGTGAGCGGTATTGATTGTAACACCACGTTCCCTCTCCTCGGGTGCGTTGTCGATCTCGTCGAACCGCCTGACCTTGCCCAGACCATACTTGTTGGCCAGCCGCATCGTTATCGCGGCGGTCAGCGTCGTCTTGCCGTGGTCGATGTGACCGATCGTGCCGATGTTCAGATGTGGCTTCGTTCGCTCAAATACCGCCTTAGCCATCGCAATTTACACCTCCAATGCACTGGGTTATCATTCCTAAATGAAACCTCAAACTTCCTACTGCGAAACCTTCCCAAGCCTGATATTCCAACTCGGGGCCGGATCATACCTCAGTGTCACAGCGTCCGGCCTGAATAGCAGTCATTTAGCTGCTGATGGGGGTTGAACCCATGACCTCGTCCTTACCAAGGACGCGCTCTACCTCTGAGCTACAGCAGCAAGGTCCCCACGGCCGCGGAGCATCATAGCACAGCCATTCCCCCCGGACTACAGCGTCTCGCAAAAACGCATCCTACTTTGGATGCAAACTCGCCGAGCACCCTTGGAGGCGGCCTGAAAGCCCAATATCTCAACTCGTCGCTCCACGTAAACTACGCAGTTTATAAAACGCCACGCCCGGCTGCAAACAGAAATTTTCGCAAAAAGCAAAAAAATCGCAAAAACGCATCCCGGCCCCCGGCCTCTACGCCCGCAGCCGCCCCACCCACATCAACCGGGCTGGTCTGCTGATTCCGCCGACTTCTTCGGCTGTGAGCGCCCCAGGCGGCTTTTCCATCTCTGTACCTGCTGCTTCCATCCAGGCCGGTCGGCCACCTCGCCTACCTGCTCAAGCACCTGACCCACTATCTCGTTGGGGTCTGCCGAGGCCTCAGGCTCCTGAAGATACCGCTCAATCGACTGCACAACCGCACTGTTAGGGTCCAGGTCCCTCGTCAGCAGGCAATTCGTAATCAACTCCGCAGCCTTGTCCGGTCGGGGCCACCGCAGGTAAGCATCCAGCAGTTCCGGGACTATTGCCGCCTTCTCATCCGCACTTCTGGCCGCCTCGTGCAGCCGGCCCAGATATTCCGCCGCCCGCTCAAACTTGCCTGTCTGTTTGCACAACCGCACCAGCCTTCGCCAGGCATCAACCAGCACCTTTGTGTCCTGCTCCGCGGCGGCCTTGTGCTCGACCATCTCCAGGAAAGACAACATCGAATCAGCGTCCAGCTTGCCTGCGGCGACGGCGTGGCCCAGGGTTTCAACCCACTGCGATAGAACCGCCAGTTCCGACCGCCCAAAAACCTTCAACATCGCCTCCCACGCCAGGTCGCCGTCGCCCTGGACGCCGACCCTGCCCCATAGCCAGCGCAAATCCTCGGCTGCCGCCACGTCGGCGGCAAGGTTCAGCAGTTCCCTGCGAATCTCTGGGCTCGGGTCGTTGAGAAGCTCATTCTTTTTGACCAACATCCACGCCTTGTTCTTGTCCAGATGAATCAGGCCCCTAACCGCCGCCTGCCGAAGAAGTTCCGTTTCGGCAGTGACGGCTTCTTCAAAAAGCCGACCAAACAGACTACCCGCCTGTGTTTGACAGGCGCTGCCGGCCGCACACAAACTCGCCATTTTGCCCAGCAGTTCCCCCCCAAGCACCAACTCCTCCGCGTTGCCCCGGGCAAGCCTGTACCGCTCCGCAAGCATATTCAGATACCTCTCAACCTCAGGCGGCTCAACCCCGTTACGCTCCAGCAACTTCGTGATCACCTCGGCGCCCGCCCGGACCTTTCTCGGGTCGTTTTCGTAAAGAAATTTCCCCGCATACGCCATCGTCTGTCGCTTGACCTCTGCCGGCACCTTCACCGTCGAGTTGGGCAGCATCGCGTAGTTCACCGCCACACCCAAAGCCACAAACATCTCAATACGGACCTGCTCATCCTGCTCGACTCTCAACTGGTTCAGCAGTTGTTCGGCGCAGTTCAATTCACCCATCAGCGACAGAACCCTCGCCGTCTCAAGCCGCACCCTCCTGTCCGAATCTCCGATAAGCCCTATAAGTATAGGCCCCAGCTCCCCAGGAAGCTCGGACTGTCCACCAATACGCAACTGGCTTATCTTCTCAAGCGCCCACAGCCGTACGATGGGCCTGCCGGTGCGCAACTGCTCCACGAGAAACTTCCCCCGCTCGGCCTCGCTGCCTATCCCGCTGTAAGCCTTCTCCAGCATCCCGACGTACTGCCGCTTCCACCAGCTCAGTTCATCCTCCAGTTCACCGCCCCTGATGACCCAGCGCACCGCAATCATTCGCAGGAACTGCCTCTCGTCCTGGCCGCACAACCACGACCTCAGCTGCTCGACGTCGCCGCTCTGCCCTGCCACTGGTATCCCCAGCCACTCCAGGGCAGCCCGGGCCGAGGCGGCAACCTCCGGCTGGGGGTCATCAACAAGCTTCAGCAACTCCAGCACGGCCCTGCTGTCGGGCTGGAGCTTGAGCGCGTTGACACCGTTAATCCTGGCACCGGCCGGCAGGTTCGTATCCGATACCAATTCCACCAGCGGCACCGAGACCGCGTCGTACTCGAACAACAACATCGCCTGGGCCGCCAGCCTGCAGGTTGTCGGGTCCTTGTCCGTCCGCAGCACCTCAACCAACGGTTCAATGAAGTCCTCGGCCTGTCGAACGGTCTCGTGCTGGCGGCCGGCCCTGCTGAGCACCCTGCAAACGGCTGCTCGCGCCGCCCCATTACCCTGCGCAGACAACGTATCCAGCAGGATTGCCCGGGCCTGCGGCAGGTCACTGGCAAGCAAGAGTTCCGCGGCGTTGACCCGCATCTGGTCGCTCGAACCGTCGCTGGTCAGGGCCTCCTTGTAAAGCCGCAACTGGGCGTCCGGCTTGTCCTTTGCCGCAACCGCTTCAGCGTTAGCATCCGACCTTTCTACCCCGCGACAGACGTTCAAGCAGCCCAACAGCAACATCCCGGCCGTACATACCGACAGTAGGAATCGGCCGGCGCCGAATCCTATGGTGCTCAATGTCAGCCTGCCGGTACCCATCAACGCTACCCCGAAAAAACGCACCAAATACCTGAGCTGCGCATCTCAAGCCGTGAACGCCCACCGGCAAAGCCGGCGGCTGCTACACCACCACCGTTACATTTGTAAACTCTTAACTCTATCCGGGCGGCCTTATACGGTCAACGGTTTGCCGCTACTTTTTCCGTGCCGCACCGCCTGTATCCCGCCACTTACGGCCGGGGATGGTATTTCTTGTGTACCTGCCGCAGCCTTTCCTGGTCCACGTGCGTATATATCTGCGTGGTCGCAATGTCCACGTGTCCCAGCATCTCCTGGACGCTCCGCAGGTCGGCTCCGCCGGCCAGCAAATGCGTGGCGAAGCAGTGCCGCAGCGTGTGCACGGTCAAGTTCCTCGGCATACCCGCACGGATGGCATACTTTTTGACCAGTCGCCATATCTCAATACGACTCATTGGCCGGCCGGTTCGAGAAAGCAGCAGCCAGTCACTGGCGGCACTCTTGCCCGCCGCAAGCTTCGGACGAAGCCCGGCGAGGTACTGCCGCACCACCTCCCCGGCAACGCTGCCCAGCGGCACCACCCGCTGGCGATTACCTTTTCCAACGCACCTCAGGTATCCGACGTCAAGGTTCACGTCGGACAGCTTCAGACTTGCCAGCTCGCTGGCGCGGAGCCCCGTGGCGTACAGCATCTCCAGTATTACCCTGTCTCGAAGATAGTACGGCTCTTTCTGCGACGGTGCCGCAAGCAAAGCCTCCACCTGCCTCTTGCTGCAAATGGTCGGAAGTCTCTGCCACAGCTTCGGCCCTTCCAGCACCTGTGCAAAATCATCCTCCACCGCTCCCGTCAGCCGAGAAAACCGAAGCAGCATCCGGATTGCAACCAGGGCTCGCTTGATGGAACTTTCGCTTTTCTGCCGTCGGCCAAGCTCACCCAGGTAACGCCTTATCACGCCGGGGCTTAACTGGTCGAGCCTGTCCACCTGGTTTTGTGTGCAATACTCCGCGAAGCCGCGCAGGTCACGCCCGTATGCCAGGATCGTATTCTCCGCCAGCCCCGCCTCCACCTTCAGGTATTCCAGAAACCGCCCCACCTGCCGGTCTATTTCCGTCGCCGGCACATCCTGTTCATGCCGCTGAGCCTGCGTCCAGGCCATCAGGTCAATCCCGCAAAAGCCAACGCCCGACCATCTTCACTTCCGTAGCTATCGGCGATGACGCACAGTACCCTTTAGCTGTTGTTGCCCCACGCTGCCGATGAGCGAATTGTCCCTTGAGTGTCCGTGCGGGCCCGAATATAATCGGGCCGTCCGGCCGGAACCCAGGCGACGATTGTCTGATGCAAATGAACAGATACCACTCAACGCCGTTGTTGCTACTGGTAATACCAGCGGCCATATCACTGGTGGCAGGCTGCACCACCAGGCAACCGGCTGTTGCGACCGGCCGAGAGAAGGTATGCATACCACGTGCCGACACTACCGCCGTCATGAATGCCGCCCACGATGTCCTCAGGCGGATGCACTTCGACATTGAAAAATTCGACATCCAGAAAGGCTATATTCGAACGCACCCGCTTGCTGGCGGGAAGTTTTTCGAGTTCTGGCGTGGCGACAACGTAGGTGCCGACAACTGGTTGCTGTCCAACCTACACAGCATCCGGCGGACCGCCGAATTAACCGTCGAACAGAAAGAAAACAGGATTTGCATAGACTGCCGCGTCACCCTGCAGAGACTGTCGCTGCCGCAATACCACGCCACCGGCAGCGCCCTTGCCTACGCAACCTTCCGGCGGCAAGCTGCTTCCCTCCAGCGCCTCGGTCCCTACGCCCGCGGACGGCACATACAGTGGCTCGACCTTGGCTGCGACCGGGAACTTGCCTGCCGAATCCTGGAACGAGTTCAAGCGGCAACCGACACGATACCCAACAAAGACAAGACATCGGGCAAGAACGTACAATGAAGGTACTTGTTTGTGGAGCGGCCGGTTACATCGGCAGCAATATGACGGCGATGCTTGCCGCCGAGGGCTTCGTCCCGATTGCCTTCGACAACCTCAGCACGGGCCACCGTGCCGCGCTGGACGGCGTCGAATTCGTCCAGGGTGACCTGCGCGATGGCCGGTTGCTGGTCGAAACGCTCAAGCGCTACGATATCGACGCCGTTATGCATTTCGCCGCCCTGATCGAAGTGGCTCAGTCCGTCCAAAGTCCTCTGCGTTACTACCAGAACAACGTCTCCCACACCTGCACGCTGCTTGCGGCGATGGAGCAGGCCGGCGTCAACAAATTCGTCTTCAGCAGCACCGCTGCCGTTTACGGCATCCCCGAGGCACTGCCCATTTCCGAGGATGCCCCCACCTGCCCCATCAACCCATACGGCGAAACCAAGCTCGCCGTTGAACGAATGTGTCACTACCAGAGCCGAACCGGCAGGCTGCGATACGCCAGCCTGCGCTACTTCAATGCCTGCGGCGCCGGCAACAACGCCACCCTCGGCGAAGACCACCGCCCGGAGTCGCACCTTATCCCCCTGGCCATACAAACCGCCCTGGGCAAACGCCAGGAAATGAAGATATTCGGCACCGATTATCCAACGCCGGACGGAACGTGCATCCGCGATTACATCCACGTTGAAGACCTCTGCCGTGCGCATCTGCTGGTGCTCGGGAAGCTCGATGACAGCAACGAACTTATCTACAACCTCGGAAACAACGCCGGCTACTCCGTCAGGCAGGTCATCGAAACCGTCAGGCAAGTCTCAGGAACCGACTTTAAGGTCGTGGAAAGTCCCCCTCGGCCGGGAGACGTACCCGTACTCACGGCCGACGCCACAAAAGCCAGGAACGAACTTGGATGGCGGCCCCGCTTTACCAGCCTCCAGGCCATAATCCAGACCGCCTGGGATTGGCACCGCCGGTACCCGGACGGATATCCCGACTGAAATACGAAGATGCAGACCAACGGCACATACATAGGTATCGACCTCGGCGGCACCAACGTAAAAATAGGCTGCTTCGACCCGAAGCTGCAGCTAATCGCAAAGACATCCACACCCACGAGAGCCGATATGGGTGCTGAAGCCGTAGTCGACAGAATCGCCGACGCCGTCGAGAAACTCCTTGCTGAAAATGGTTACCGCCCGGCCTCAATCGCCGCTGCCGGCATAGGCGCACCCGGTCCGGCAGACCTCGAAGCCGGCGTAATTATAGCCAGCCCGAATATGCCGCTTTTCAAGAATGTGCCGCTGCGAAAAATGCTCCAGGATAGGCTCAAGACCCCCGTCGTGCTGGAAAACGACGCCAACGCCGCCTGCTGGGGCGAGTACGTCCTCGGTGCTGGAAAGGACGTCAACAATATGGCCTTCTTTACCCTCGGAACCGGTATCGGAGGCGGCCTGGTCATTGACGGCAAACTCATTCACGGCCACGACAACAATGCGGCCGAACTCGGCCACGTCATTATTTATCCCGACGGCAGACAGTGTGGCTGCGGCCAGCGCGGATGCGTCGAAGCCTATGCCTCGGCCGACTCCACCGCAAGAAGGGCCACCGAAGCCGTCCTGGCAGGTGCCGAATCAGCCCTGAAGGACGTCCTCGCCAGAAACGGAAGGATAACCAGCAAGGATGTCTACCAGTATGTCACCACCGACGACCTCGCCCGCAAAATCGCCGACGAAACCGCCAAGGCGCTGGCATTGGTCTGCATAAACGTCTTGCATACCACCGGCCCGGCTCGTATAGTCTTTGCGGGCGGAATGATTGCCGCCGGGGACGTCCTGCTGAACAGGATAAAGGATTTCTTCGGCCAGTACGTATGGTCCCTGAAAACCGAACAGCTCGACATAGCCTTCGCCACCCTGGCAGAAGATGCAGGCATCATCGGTGCCGCTGCTCTGGCCAGGCAACTGAAGCAACAATCATAAATAATCTTTAAGGAGGCGAACGATGCGATTGAGACTATTGACCTCGGCAGCGTTCATCACAGCGATATTGATGGCGTCCGGCTGTGCAGGTGAGGGGGCATGGTCCCCACCCAAACACCACAAATGGGCCGTTCACGATAAGAACCGACCGCACCCGCCCGTCGTTACGCCATCCGACCGACCCGGCGGGCCGCCATCGGACGCACTCGTTCTGTTCGACGGCACGGACCTTTCGCAGTGGGTCGGCGACAATGGCGGTCCGGCCCGCTGGAAGGTCGAAAATGGGTATATGGAGGTCGTCAAGAAAACAGGCAGCATCCAAACCAAAAAGGGATTTGGTAGCTGCCAGTTGCATCTCGAATGGGCAACACCTGCCGTGGTCAAGGGCAAGGGCCAGGGACGCGGCAACAGCGGCGTATATCTAATGAGCAAATATGAGGTACAGATTCTCGACTCCTACCAGAACCAGACCTACGCGGACGGCCAGGCTGCCGCGGTCTACGGCCAAAACCCGCCGATGGTTAACGCCTGTCGCGGCCCGGGCCAGTGGCAAACCTACGACATAATATTTCACAGGCCGATCTTCAAAGGCGATAAGGTGGTGAAACCCGCCACCATCACGGTCCTACACAACGGAGTGCTCGTCCAGGATAACTGGGTGCTCGAAGGCCCAGCGGTCCACAAGGCCCGTGCAAAGTACTCCCCGCACCCGGACAGGCTGCCGCTTTTCCTGCAAAACCACGGCTGCCCCGTCCGCTTTCGCAACATATGGATTCGTGAATTGCCCGACCAGTAAGCACCGCCGGCGGACCTGCGGGCGCTGGCGACAGTGCCCGCATAGCAGCCTTCGGCAAGCGAAGGAGTTGGTTTATATAGGCAATGGCGCCGGCTGGATTCGCAGCCAGTACCAGCAGCATTTCAGCACGGCGGTGTTCATTAAAACGCTGTTTGGCAAAGCCACCAGCCCAACGAAAGACTGGCCGAAAAAGCGGTTTGTTGGCTGAATAACGACTGGCACCAGCTATGGCGACGAAAGCCCCTGGCTGCATGAAAAAGCTGCCTGCAATCGTGACGGACACCCTTGGGGCACTTACGTCAGACCAGGCACTTGACAGCTACCGTGGCCGGCTGGTATGTTACGGGCTGGTCTTAACTTCGGGGCCGTAGCTCAATTGGTCAGAGCATCGGACTGTCGATCCGAAGGTTGAGGGTTCGAGTCCCTTCGGCCTCGTTTATAAGTCCTTGTAGGACAAATACTTACAAGGACTTATTTTTTTGCTTTTCTTCAAATGTCCCCATGTGCACAAAAGTGCACAGGAAATTGACTTTGATATGGTCTCATCCCTCCCTGCTTTTTTTCCTAAAATCCGCATAAAAACTCCATCGGTGTTCGTCTATAATTACGGTTGGTGCAGCATGGAAGCACCAACTAAAACGGCTTAAGGAGCAGGCAATGATTGACACGCTGAACAAGGAGTAAATATCGTTTTTATCGAAAGGAGAACAAAGATGTACAAGAGGTTAAGTCTGTTAACATTTGTGATTATTGTGCTGGTTTTGGCTGTTGGCACTTCTGTGGCCGAAACGCTGATAGTTCCACAGGGAACTACGCACACTGTGACCAGTAAGGAAGTGTACGATAGTTTTGAAGTTGCTGGCACTTTGATTGTGGAAAAAGGCGGAGAACTTACTGCCGGGCTTGGAACCGATAAGCCAAGATCTACTATTGACGGTCCTGAAGCCAAAGTTATTGTCAATGGCGGTACTATTAGGCTGAACTCCAGAATCAATGTTGGATACACAAACAATGCCACCCTCATTATGAATGGCGGACTATTTAGAATTGGTGATGCCAACAGCATTGATGATTGTGGCGATATTAAGCTGCCCGACTCTAGTGGCGGAATCCAGCGGATTATTTTGAATGGCGGGCTTTTGTGGGCGCATCGATGTCAGTTGAAGTATAGTGTAACCGACGATGCAAAGATAATCGTTGCCGGTGGCGAAATGCGTCTTGATATGATGGGAGACAGCGGCACGGAAGAGTCATACGATCCCAACGATTGGCTGTCTGCGGGCAGACTCATACCTGCCAAAGACAAAGGTTATACTAAGCTGGTTATTTCACCCAACACTCCAGTTACTGACTATTACAGAATATCGGCGATTGGTGCAAGGACAGGCAAAACGCTGGTAGTCCCGGAGGGAACTACACACACCGTGACCGGCAAGGAAGTGTACGACAGTTTTGAAGTTGCTGGCACCTTAATCGTAGAAAAAGGTGGAGACCTCACCGCTGGGCTTGGAACAGAAGAAAAGTCATTGATTGATGGTCTCGAAGCCAAAGTTATTGTAAATGGAGGTGTCATTAACGTATATTCAAGAGTCGATGTTGGCTATAAAAGCAATGCCACCATCATTATGAATGGCGGACTTTTCAGAATCGGTTACGCAAAGAGCATTGAGGATACTGGTGACATTAAGATGCCCGACGACGAAGGCGGAACTCAGCGTATAATTTTGAACGGTGGTCTTTTGTGGGCGCATCGATGTCAGTTGAAGTATAGTGTAACCGACGATGCAAAGATAATCATTGCCGGTGGCGAAATGCGTCTTGATAAGATGGCTTCCGGGGAGGACCCGGGAGAGCCAGAGTCATATTATCCTAAAGACTGGTTGGCTGCTGGCAGGCTTCTTCTCGCTGAAGACAAAGGTTACAAAGAACTGGTAATTTCACCCAAATCTCTAACTAAGAACTATTACAGTATAATGGCTAAGAAAGATAAACAGTAGCCACCTTGCTCGCTTATTTTTTTGCTTTTCTCTCAATGTCCCCATGTGCACCAAAGTGCACAAGAAATTGGGATTGAGGTGGGCTAATCAAGCTACCAGTTTGCTCAAGGGGAATTGCTTTTACCAACTAATAGTGGTATTCTGAGCAGGAGAATTTGAGAGCAGTACTATGGAACATGAGCAGAATAGTGCGGCGTTTATGGTCCATTGAAGTGTTAATAGATAATCCAGACTAATCATGAAGCCAATGGAGATTAAGGCGAAAAAAAGCCTGCCAGTGTTGCTGATTTTAATATTGTTTTCGGTGTCAGATGCAAAATACAGAGACCTTTTTTCTGATACTTGGGTAGCAACTGATGCGTTGGGTAGAAACATACCGGGGTACGAACAGGTTGGACAAACAAGAAAAAATAAATATGTGGGCATTTTTTACTTTTTATGGCTTGGTCAACATGGTACTTCAGGCCCTTACGATATAACTAAAATCACTTCGGCTAATCCAACCAATCCAGCTTTTGGACCCATTGGTGCATATCACCATTGGGGCCAACCTGAACTGGGCTACTATCTATCAAACGACAAGTATGTTATTGGTAAACATGCCAGGCTACTTGCAGACGCAGGAGTTGATGTCCTGATAATTGATGCTACTAATCACTTTACTTATCAGGATAATTACATGACGCTTTGCAGTGTTTTCGAAAAGATTAGAAGTAAAGGTGAAAACACTCCTCAAATAGCTTTTCTATGTCCCTTCGGCGATCCGAGTAAAGAGGTAGAAAGTTTCTACGCCAACTTATACAGCCCAAACCTCTTTCAGGATCTATGGTTTTACTGGAAAGGCAAACCTCTGATTTTAGCGGACCCCGAGTATATCAAAGACCCGATTATTCTGAACTTTTTTACATTTCGAAAACCAATACCTTCTTATTTTAAAAAACCATCGGGCCCTAATCAGTGGGGTTGGTTAAATGTTTATCCTCAACCGGTCTTTTATGGCAATGATCCAAACGACATAGAACAGGTTACTGTGTCTGTAGCACAAAATGCATGTAACGGCAAATTGGCTCCAATGAGCCATAAGAACGGTGCCTACGGCAGAAGCTGGCACAAAGGAAGAAAAAATCCCTCACCTGATTCGGTAATGTATGGGTTCAATTTCCAGGAGCAGTTCGATCATGCTCTTAAGGTTGATCCGTCTTTCATTTTTATAACAGGATGGAATGAATGGGTTGCTGCCAGACTTACAAAATGGGCGTGGTATACAGCTAAAAAGCATTCTTATTACCCTGATGCTATGTTTGTTGACCAGTTTAACCAGGAATATAGCCGGGACATCGAACCTATGGCAGGTGGGCACACAGATAACTATTACTATCAGATGGTTGCAAATATTCGTAGATATAAAGGTGCACGCAAACTTCAGCCAGCCAGTAATGAAATATCTATAGATATCGATGGTGATTTCGAAGACTGGAATAATGTTGCCCCTGAGTTCCGTGACCACATAGGTGACGTTGAACATCGCATTGAAAAAGGGTGGGGGAATTCTGGAATGTATATTAATAAAACAGGGCGAAACGATCTGGTCACAATGAAAGTGGCACGTGATTCCAGGAGAATATATTTTTATGCGAAGACAGCCGAAAGGCTGACAAATCATAACGATGTAAACTGGATGCTTTTGTTTATCGATATTGATCAGAACCACGCTACAGGCTGGCAGGGTTATGATTTTGTGGTTAATTTGGACGTTAAGGATAATTGGACCAGCCTGAGTCGACTAAACAAAGGGCCAAAACCTGATGCTATAGCTATGATACCATACGCTGAAAGAAACAATGAGCTTGAATTGGCGATACCCCGTGAAGCGTTGGGATTAAGCTCAAACTGTAAGATCGGATTTGATTTCAAGTGGGCTGATAATATTCAAAAACTATACGATATCAACGAATTTTTCATTAATGGAGATGTTGCTCCCGAGAGAAGATTTAATTACCGATACAAGGAATGATAAATATCACGTGAACAGTTG
>CAYSBK010000056.1:0-13145 GCA_964429265.1 uncultured Pirellulales bacterium
TCGCAGCTTGCCGTTGCATTTTGCGCAGCGAGCGGTTTTGCCGGCATAGTCTATGGTGACAGCGATTTTCTTTTGACAGTGAGGGCAGCGAAACTTGATTATGTCCGGCGGGGTGGTTTTCTTCGGCGGTGAGGCAGCGGGGACAGTGAGGCCGTGGTGACAGGCCGGGCAGCGTACGCGCTTGCCGCGGCAAGTGTCGGGGGCTTTGTGTTTTCGGCCACAATGAGGACAGACCAGTTCAATCATACATCCACCCGCCTTTTCGCAGCCGGTGTTGCTTGTGACAGCGGTGGTCGGTACCTGCGCGAGGGACAGCCTGAGGAGGTTGCCGAAAACTGCTTTTATCGCCCGCCGGAAGCTATACCGTATGAAGACAGTATAAAGAGTAAATGTCACGAAGACCAAGGGAAAAAGGCTCGCCATACACCAATTCTTCCGTGACGGTGATTGGCAAGCAGTCTCAAGGTGGGAAAAAGCAGTGGCAGGCGGCGATATTGTGCGAAAAACGGCGTATGGGTGGTAAGACGAGGGGTCGCAGTCCGTGGGGAGGCAGCGACGTGCCGTCAATCGGACATTTTGAAGGGCGGTGGTGACGTGTGCGTTTTATGACAGAAAAGGCGAGGGCTGCTGGTGCGAACAACCGGGTGACGGTGCGGCTATAAGGTGGTAGAGCAGGCCGGGCGGCCGGTATCCTGACTTTGCGCGTTGCAAGGCGGGCCGGTTTGTGCTATACTAAGGTCGTACGAAGGGGGGCGTTGCTGGATGGCTGACAGTGTGAGAAACTTACCGCACCGGAGGACACGAGGCTTGGGCCGCGTTACCGGCCATCTTGGTTTTTTGCCGATTCTGCTGGCAGTGTTGGTTTGTGTGGTTGCCGGCGCCGAGCGGTCTGGGTGGCTTCGAGAGACGGTTGACTGGCGGGCGGGTCCAGGTCGGCGCGTCAGGGCGATTCGCTACCCGGCGGACAGACCGGTGGTGACACGCCGGCAACGGCCAGTGAGCCCCCACAGGCTGGAACTAAGAAGCACAGCAACACCGTCAATTGCTGCGGCCGGTGCCGAGACGCCGCGGTACGTCTATGTAAACGTCATCGACTCGCCGCCGATTGACGGCTTCGTGCCGTGGGTGGTTGTCGGCGTCACCGACGGCACCGCCGGGTGGGATTTCAATGGGTATCCTTCGGCTGAGGTTTTCGGGGACTATCTTACGGGTAGCCCGGAGACGGATTTTGCGGTGGCGATTTTCGATACGGGGGCCAGTGCGAGTCTTTTCAGCGTCAGTGACGTCGTCAAGACGGGCATTTATGGGGCGGGTATGGTGACCACTTTGCCGGTGGAGCTTACCGGTGCGACGGGTACGGCGGTTGCCTATACGACGGACCCGCTGGGGATATTCGTGGGCGGGCTTGATGTTCTGGATGCCAATGGTCTGCTTACGGACGATTCGGCGCTGCTGGGTGAATACAACGTGTCGGTGCTGGCGGGCGACGCGGTGGAATCGCCGAACCTGCCGACGGCGGTCGGCTCTCCGCTGGCGGTTTTTCTAAGTGCAGCGTTCTGCAACAACAGGGAGGCGGCGGTGACCGTCGACGGCAACGATTTTTATGCGCCGCATATCAGCTTTTACAGTCTGGGAGATTCGTCGGTGCCGTCGTACTCGAGCGGGCTGGATTTGCAGTTGCGGCCGTCGGACGGCTCGGCGGTACAGTACATGCCGTGCGAGGTGCTTTGGATGTGCGGCGATGAGCCGGACGGAACGCCGGTATATCCGTCGACCATATGGGGTATGGCTTCGGCGCAGAGCCTTTACTTTGTTCCCTGGGTCAATGTCGCCGACGGCGGCTACAGCGTCAGCAACCTGACGGACTTCATGTTTGATACCGGTGCGCAAATAACGGTAATCAGCAGGACGGTGGCGGCAGGTCTGCACCTTGACCTGGAGAACCCCGATTTCGACGTGGAGATCCAGGATGTCACCGGGGCGGTTACGATTGAGCCGGGGTTTTATCTCGATTCGCTGCAGATACCGGCCGAGGGCCAATGGCTCGAATACACGAACGCGCCGGTGGTCGTAATAAACGTCGATTCACCCGAAGGCGGCACACTTCAGGGGATCGTCGGGATGAATCTCTTTGTAGACCTGAACTTCGTGTTCAAGGGCGGAGGAATGATGGGGCAGGGTTATACGGCGAGACTCGAATTCGAGCCTGCCTGCCGGATAGCCGGTGACATCGCCGGCGACTGCTACCAGTGCCGGGTCGATTACGAGGATTTGGCTGCGCTTTGCGATGCGTGGCTTGGCCGCGGTGAGCCGCGGACGGCGAACTGGAATCCCAACGCCGACATTGCGCCTCCGGCGGGTCCGGACGGCAGCATCGACTTTCTCGACTTTGCGGTACTGGCGTCGAATTGGCTGCAGAGCGGGCCTTGAGCCGACCGCGACGGCTGATTACATCTCGAACGTATCCATTCCGCATTTGTTTGACACAATCTCGATGCGCAAATATGATGAGCGTGCATTGTTTCGGAGCACGTGTGGATGAGATACCTGATTGACGTGGCGTATCTGCTGGCGGCGGTCGGGCTGAGCCCGGTGGTGATTTATCGAATGCTGTGGCAGAAACGCTACCGCAGGGGGTGGGGGAATCGGTTCGGCAAGGTTGAGCGGCGCCGGCCTGAAAGGAAGTGTATATGGATACACGCGGTCAGCGTCGGCGAGGTCAACGCCACCAGGACGCTGGTTGCGGAACTGAAAAGGAAACTGCCCGATTTTGAAATCGTAATAAGCAGTACCACCGACACGGGTTTCGCACGTGCCGAGACGCTTTACGGCGGCGAGCACTGCGTGTTTTATTTTCCGCTGGATTTATCGTGGGTGGTTGCAAAGGTATTTCGCAGCATAAACCCGGCCGTGTGTCTTCTAATGGAGCTGGAGGTCTGGCCGAACTTCGTTGCCACGGCCCAGCGCCTGCAAATACCCGTGGTCATCGTCAACGGGCGGATTACCCGCAAGAGCTGCCGGCGGTTCGGGATGGTCAAGCCGCTGGCGGCGTGGATGTTTCGCAAGATAGACCTGGTCCTTGCGCAGAGCGATGAGTACGCCCGGCGTTTCGCGGCCGTTGGTGTTGTGCCGGAGCGGGTGGTCGTTACCGGTTCGCTGAAATATGACACGGCGGAGGTAACGGACAGCGTGGAAGGCGTCGAGGTCTTGAGGGAACAACTGGACGTGGGTGATGAGCGGGTCCTGGTAGCAGGCGGAACGGGTCCCGGTGAAGAGAAGATTCTGCTGGATGTGTACGGGCGGCTCAGGCGGCAGTTTGAGGACCTGCGGCTTGTGATTGTGCCGCGCAAGCCCGAGCGATTTGGCGAGGTGGCGGAGCTGATTGAGCGGTCGGGCTTCGAGTTCGTGCGGTTCAGTTCGATTAAATCAGGCGGGGAGAAGGTTGGTGGGAAGGTGCCGGTGATACTGGGTGACACGATGGGGGATTTGAGGAAGTTCTACTGCCTTGCGGACGTTGCGTTTGTCGGGCGGTCGCTGGTTCCGATGGGCGGCTCGGATATGATAGAGGCGGTGGCGCTGGGCAAGTGCTGCGTGTTCGGGCCGCACACGTTCAATTTCGCGCAGACGGTCGAAGACCTGCTGGCTGAAAACGGGGCAATTCAGGTCAACAATGCGGATGAACTTCTGGCGGCTCTGCGAAAATGCCTCGGTGAGCCTTCGTATGCGGCGAAGATAGCCGCCGCAGGCAGGGCCGTCGTGAAAAAAAACCAGGGCGCCACGCAGCGAAGCGTCGAGAAAATAATGCAGTTGACACAGTCGCTCGGAATCAGACCTAACCCGACGCCGCGGCCGGTCTGAGCTTACGGACTGCTGCAGCGATGTGTGGGGGGGCTGTGCCGCAGCAGCCGCCGATGATTTTTGCACCGGCGATGCGTATCTTTTCGGCGGCCTGGGCGAAGTCGTCCGGGTCAACGCGGTAAACGCTTTTGCCGTCGAGCAGTTGTGGCTTGCCGGCGTTTGGTTCGGCCAGGAGCAGCACATCGACATTTTGCTTTTCGATGGTCGAGGCAAAACGTTCGGCGAGCCTGACGTAGCCCTCGAGGTCGGCGGTGCCGCAGTTGAAGCCGACGGCATCGACGCCGAGTGAGCCTATCTGCGACACTGCTGCCTCGACCGAAACTCCCATCATCGTTCTGAAGTCGCCTCCTACCTGCTCAAAGGCCATTGAGGCGAAGACCGGCAACCCATCCGCAGCGGACAAAACAGCTTCGATTGCTATGGCAATCTCGTCCAGCGCCGCCATTGTCTCGATGATGAAGCCATCGACGCCGTGGTCCCGCAAGGCCCGGGCTTGTCGGCTGAAGGCTTGTTTTAGTTCGTCGGGTGCGAGATTGCCGAGCGGTTTGAGGAAATCACCCGTCGGGCCGATGTCTCCGAGGACGTATCTGTCGGGGCCGACCGCTCGGCGGGCAAGGCTTGCGGCGGCGGCGTTTAGCTGGTCAGCCCTGTCGGCAAGGCCGTGCCGGGCCAGTGCGTACCGGTTGGCGCCGAAGGTATTGGTCAGCACGGCGTCGCTGCCGGCCTCGATGTACGCCCGATGAACCTCGGCGATGATGTCAGCGGCCTCAACGTTGAGCAGTTCGTTGCAAGTTCCCGCCTCGACGCCGCGTATGATCAACTGCGTTCCCATCGCGCCGTCGAGAATCAACAGGCCCTGAGTTAGTTTTTGTTTCAAGCTTTGCCTGGCCACGATATGGCACCTCGCTTTGCAGACCCTATCGTTTCAGTTCGACTATATTGCCGCCGGTCACGAGATATTCGTGCCGGTAGCGGTGTGGGTCGGGCCGACTGAACATAACCTTCCGCTGTCGGGGGGTCAACCGCATTGGTTTGAGTGAGCTTAGCCTTATGGTCGCCCATCGGCTGAGGGTGTTGCCATCGGGCGAGTTGATTTCTATCAGCGTTGGTGCGTAACTTTTCGGGTGAACCTGCCGGTAATTATCCAGCGTAACCACGAGTTTGAGTCGCCCGTCGCGGCCGAAGTACTCGATCTTGCGGACTAAGTAGTCGCAGCAATAGATGTATATTTTTTTGAAGACGTGGCCGTTGCTGTCGGCCACCGTCAAGACGTCGTAGGCTCGCTCGTTCGAGAGCGTCAGGTTGGGGTAGCCGTCGAGCTTTGTAGCGCCAAATGCGTCGAGCAGAAGGACGGGGCTGAGCGGCACGCCGGCGATGTGCTCTTGCTGCGACCATTTGCCCCACCAGTAACTGCTGATCTGCTTCGGCTTTATGGCCAGCCAGAACTCGTGCTGATTTGAGCCGAGCACAATGCCTTTTGGATTGAAGCCCACGTCGCCCTGCAGGTATATCTCGGCGGGCGGATTGAGCCACAGCTTCAGCGGGAAGTTCTCTTTCTTGAGCTTTCCATTCTTGTCTTTGTATCGCAGCAGGCATCGGCCGTAAGCCTTCAGCGGCTCGATGGTACCGCTGCGTTGCCGGAGCTTCGCAAGGGCCTGGCTGAGGTCTTGCTGGCCGGGACAGACGCGCCTTACAGCCGGCGCCGCACAGCCGGCCACCATCGCTGCCGCCGCCATCGTTGCGATAACCGTCGTGCGCATTGTCATATCCTGTGCCTACCCGAAATGGTTTTTGCCGTGCCGGTCACAACTGTCCCCGCAGTATCTGCGTGATTTGCGAAGACAATTGCTCGATTTGTTCTTCGCTGAGGTGGGGGTCGACGACCTCAACGAAGTCGTCGGTAGTGCCCGTTATGCGCAGCCGCCAGATATCCTGTCCGCCGACGGTGTATGTCGAGTCATACTTGAGCCGGCGGCGGCGCATCAGCACCAGCGCCAGAACGAACCTGAAATTAAGCTTTTCCGGGTCGGTTTCCTCGGCGAGGCGTTCGAAAAACGCCATCAGCATACCGTCGTCGATGAATAACTGTTTCTTGGGTTCACCGGTGGGGAGCCTGGTTTTCCAGTAGCAGTAAACGGGGGGCTTATGCTGGTCCCAGAACTGGATACAGTAGTCGCGTCTTTGCAATCCCTGGTCGGTTTGTACCAGTGCGGCGATGTATTCCTGGCCGGGCTGTATCTTCTGGCCGGTGCCGCAGCACTGGCCGAGGGGTTTTTCAATGTTCCATTCATCGGTCAGCGGCATTGGGTGCACCTCGCGCTTGGGCCTGGTCGAATACCAGCCAGGGGCTGATTTTTTCGACGGTCCTCGGCCCGATGCCGGGGACGTTCTGCAAATCTTCGGGTTTTTCGAAGGGCAATTTCGCGGTGTCGTCGTTGCGGGCCCGGCGGCGGTAGGCGTGGATCGCCTCGGCCCGATTGATGCCGATTCCGGGCAGCCTTATCAGGCTGGCGACCGGGGCGGTGTTCGGATTGAGCTTTTGGGGCAGTTGGAGCGGTGTTTGGTTGGCGGCGGGGGCCAGGCAGCGGGCGGCGAAAGGCACGGCCGCAGCGGTGCAGATGCAGGCGGCCGTGATGAAAGCGGCCTGCCAGAGGGGGCGGTGGCGCTGGTTCGAGAGCGTCTCGTGCGGAAAGGTCGTTACGGTTCTGGGTGCCTGGGGAGATGGCATACTATTTTTTGAAAACCTGCTCCTGGAGTTTGTGCAAGGCTTCGATTGCCGGTTTTGGTTTTAGTTGTGCGTCGAACAGACCGCTGTGTGCCAGTTCGCTGTTTTCAGTATCGACGAAATGGGCATAGCTGACGGTATCGATGAAGGGCTTGCTGAGGGCGACCTTGTAGAATTGTTCGAGCCAGAGGCCCTGTCGCTGGGGGTCCCAGGGGCCGCGCCACAGTCCCGCCATTGCGGCCTGGTCGTGGTTTGCCGCGGGGACCTCGACCTCGGTTACATACAGTGGTTTGCCGACGGCACCAAAGTAATCGAGCACGGCCGATATCTGCAGCATATCCCTTATGTGCATACCCCGGTCGTTTTTTCCGAAGCGCAGCGCCAGCCCGAAAGCGTCGAAGTTTATGCCGCTCTGGACGACCATATCCATATATACCAGCGGAGGGATGGTGCTTGGTGTGTCGGCGTAGTATTCGCCCCAGGGGTTGGATAGTTCGACGATTCTGACGCCGCGGTTGCCGGCGGCCCTTGCGGCCATAGTAGCTGCGCGGGTCATCTCAAGGGTCTGTTCGAAGCTGAAGCCGAAGTGATTGAACGCGTTGAGGCCGGCGATGATGCGCCAGGTGTGGACGCTTCCGGCGTACCTTGCGACGGTGCGGCCGACGAAGCGGTATGCGGCCTCACGTATTTTTTCGTAGCTTGTGCGGGATGCAAGTAGCCACTGCGGCAGGCAGGGTTTGGTGAAACGCAACAGGGGGCCGACGCAGATGGCAACGCGTTTCTTGCTGAGTACCTGGATGGCGCTGTCGAGCAGGGAAAAATCGTATTTTCCCTTCTGAGGCTCGATTTGGGCCCAGGTAGCGGGGATGGTAACGAACGGGAAACAGTCCAGCACGGCGGCGAGGTAATTGCTGTCGGTCATGCGTTCGGGGTCGATGACGCAGCCGAGGCACCGCCGACCGAAGCCTCGATTTCGGCCCCGCATACGCAGCAACGACTCGGCCTGCCTCAGTGCGAGTTGCTCGGAGAAATCGAGAGCTTTTTCGAGGGATTCGTCGGCGAGCTTGGCGGCGGCGGGAGGGTCGGATATCTTCTGCAGCGCGCGAATGAAGAGGTCTCTGGCGGTGTTGAAAGCGTCGTCGAGGCCATCGAGGTGGTCGAAATATGACCAGTCCTCCCGTTTGTTGACGATTTGCATCAGCTTGCCGCGTGCTATTTCGAGGTTGAGGTTGTAGCGTGTGTTTTTCTCCGGCAGGCAGGTCGTAGGCAGAAGGACGCTGCCGAACCCTTCGACGGGCCACAGCAGGGCCAGGCCCGCCGTTTGCATATTCGGTTTCATACACGATACGACGCCGCCCTTGCTGAGAATTCTGGCGCGTCGTATTGCTATGCCGTCGGTGCCGAAGAGGTATGCACCGGACAGCGGGAAATCATTAACAGCTTTGCCGTTCTTAAAGACCCTGAATTCCACTTGACACCTCCGGCCACAGGCACGGAACCTGCCGGCAAAAAGTCCAAAAAAACCGGTCCCCACGGGGCCGTAGCTTTCGATCTGGGGTCATTATAGCAGTTGAGCGGGCGAATGCAATTTTCACCGCGGACGGCGATGTTCACTTTGCCGGCGGAGACTCCGTGACGGCCGTATCGCCCGAGTTGGAACCTGCGACGCCTGCTTCTGCCGGCGACGTGCCGGCCGAGTTTGCATCCGCAGCCGGCTCCGATTCCTCGCGACTTGCCTCCGCGGGCGCGGCTTGCGGCTCGGCCCCGGCGGCCTCACCCTCATCGGCGGTTTCCTGCTCAGGCTCCTCCTGCTTTTCCACAAGGTCCGCTAGTTTCTTTGTGAGCTTATCCGCCTTCCAGGAGGCGATTTCGTAGACCCAGCCGTGGTGCTTGTTGGTGAACTGGGAGGCCTTGTCGAGGTCGGCGGCGGTGTCGATTCTGCAGGTGACGTAGGTCTTGCCGTCGGCCTTGGCGAGCTTAAAGGTATAGACGGTGGAGTCCTTCAACTCGGCCGTGTAGCTGTAGTTGAAGGTGAGCTTGCCCGGCTCAAAAGAGCTTTCGCGCCTGACGTCGGTGAACGAGAAATACGATAGTGCCCCCAAAACACTCTTGGCTTCAACGTCCTTGAGCTTTTCGTCGGGGGCGAGCGGCTCGAGGGTTATCCTGTCGGAGTCGTTGGGGTCAACGCGGAGGGTGTAATTGGTATTGGGTCCGGCGACGGTGACCCTGACGATGTCTTCGCGGTCGATGTTGACCAGTTCCTTGTCGATGTAGTCGATGGCGGAGTCACGGACGGAGGGTACTTTCTGGGCGGTGTAAACGTCGTTGCTTGTAACAAGCCTGACGTACCTGGCATTGGTCTGGGGCTGTTTTTTTCCGACGATGATGCCGGTGATAACCTTTTCGGCGGCATCGAGAAATTTTACCACGTCCGCGGCCTTTTCCTCGGTTACATTCAGCTCATCGAAGTTGGCGGGGTTACTGGTTATCAATTCGAGCGTGGTTACGTCCAAACAGGAGGTAATGAGCCTGTTGATTTTGCCGGTTGCCGCGGGGTAATTGTCCTTGTCGGGCACGACGAAGTGATCACCCTGTCGGACGAGTTTGAAGGCTTTGCCGGGTGGTCCTATCTGGATTGCGGCGATTTTTTCGACGTCGAGTCCCTGGATGAGCGGCCCGGCGGCGCGGGACCGGGAGGTCGCTGGTTTTTCGAATTGATGCTGTACGACCAGCAATACCACGACTATGGCTGCCACTACCGCCAGTATAGCAAGTGCCCTGTTACTCATTTGCCTACCCCAAACATTTAACAAAGCTGTCGGTCAGCCCGCGTCACTGGCGTGGCTGACGTAGCGGCGTCGGAGGATGCTTCGGCGGATTGCCAGCACAACCGCTATCGCCAGTATCACGCCCGGTGCCGACCACATATTGATGTTTTGAAGGGTTTTGCCGAGCTTTTCGATTTTTTCGTATCGTTTTCTCTGGACTTCGCGGAGCCTGGCCTGAGTCTGCCTGATTCTCAGGCGAAGGTCTCGTTCCTTGTCGATGATGGATTTCTTGACCAGCTCCTCCTGGCCCTTTTTGGCCGACGAGACGACCTGCTGCAGCTCATCCTGGAGGCGCTTTATCTCTGCGTTCAGCTCAGCGACCTCCTGGGCGTATTTCTTCTCGGCTTCGCTTCTGATGGCGTCGACGACGGTGAAGGGCCTGGTGAAATTACCCCTGGAACGAATGCCTATCAGCGAGCCGGAGCCGGACAGGTCCTCCAGGGCGTTGAAGACCAGGTCGCTGTTGTTGCCGACCGGCACGCTCATACCGAAGATTGTTTCCTGGTACGCCACTATGTCGCTGATGAAGTCCACGTCCGAAAACACCATAACCGCGCAATCATCCGTGGATTCGGCAAGGCCGGTCAGTTTGCGGGTGATGGTTTTCTTCTCGGGGGCGTTGGCGTCGGAGGCGGCCTTGTCGTTTTCCTTTTCCTCGGTTATCTCGATCCCGTCGGGGAAGTTCGATTTGAGTCGTCCCTTGATGAGGTAGCCCATAACGACCGGTTCGGTCCCGTCGGTGAAGTGCTTCATCATAGCTTCGGGGTTGATTCTTATCCACTCCCAGGGTCCCTCGACCGACCAGGTGTTGCCGCGGTTGGTCGTCTGCAACAGCGGTATGATTTGCCGGCCGGCGGCCTGGTTGGGATCGGCGGGCGTGCTTTCCACCAGGGCACCGGCGAAAAGCATGCGCACCTGGTTGAGGTTGGCGGTTACAACATTGTCCTGGTTGAAGCACGAAGGGGCTGTCAGTTCGAGGTAGCCTATGAGTTTCTGGAGCCTGTCGTTGCGTTCGATGCGGACGGGTATTGCCAGGGAGCGGTCGCCGGCGAAGCAATCTTCCAGCATTTCGACGCCCCACTTGCGGGTGAGCTTGTTGAGGTTGGACACAGGCTCCGACTGCATCCTTCCGAAGGGGTCCCTGGTGGTGTCGTCGCTGAAACAACGCGGGTCTTCGAAGATTATGGTCCTTCCTCCCCTGATCACGTACTGGTCGATCGCGAAGAGGGTCTTTTCGGGCAGGTCCTTCGGGTGGATCACCAGCAAAATATCGACATCCTTAATCTGCTCGGTGTCCTTGGGGACCTCGTTGACGTCGTACTGCTGGCGGAGGTGCTGGATAATCGTCCAGGGCGGCCGCGGCCGCTCGCCGCGCATTCTTCGAAGCTGGGCCATATAGCCGGAGGCATCCTCGCCCATAACGGGCAACGAGCTGAGAATGCCTATTCTTTTCTTCTGACGAGTTATGGCGGTGTCGATGAGATGGCTTATGTCGTACTCGACGAAGTTCTGCCGCTGGGGGGAGAAAAAGGGAATCGTCTTGACCACGCCGAACTGCGTCTGCAGCACCAGTCCGAAGAAGAAGTTCTCCTCCTCGGTTATTGGAAATCGTCTCAGCCCGTATCGCAGGGCATCTTCTTCTTCGTCGGAGAAGGGTCTGGGGTCTATGAGCTCGAGCCGGACCATACCGCCGGAGGCGCGGACGTATTCGTCCAGCAGGGCTTTGACGAAGTGGTAATAGTTGGTGTAAAAGCGGATCTGGTCGGGCGCCTTTTGCGTTGCGGTTTTCGCGAAGTAGAGCTTCAAGGTCAGTGGCTGGTTGAGCTTTGCCAGCACGGCTTTTGTGGCGTCCGAAAGGGTGTAGAGGTGCTGTTCGGTGACGTCGAGCCGCAGCGATGCTCCGACCCTTTGGCAGAGGATGATTGTGCCGAACGTGATAATGGCCACGAGGATGACCGCTGTGATTGTTCTTAGTGTCCTGCTCATCAGCTTGCCTTCCTTTCGTTCAAGACGATGCCGCAGCCGAATATCCAGCCGAGGATAAGGATGACGAAATAGGACAGGTCTTTGAATTCTATGACGCCGCGTTGTAGAGCTTCAAAATGGTTTTCCATACTGAGGCTTTCGATGGCGTCGAGCACGCCGCTGGGCAGCACGACGGCGAGGTAATCAAGGGTTGTTGGTCTTCCGGCGTATACCAGCACGGCACAGGCGACGACCGAGAGGATAAAGCTTATGACCTGGCTTTTGGTCAGTGCCGAGAAGAAACAGCCTATGGCCAGGAAGCTTCCGGCCATAAGGAAGCTTCCCAGGTATCCGGTGAGCATCAGGCCTATGTCGGGGTCGCCGAGGTAACAGACGGTAAGCGGCATAGGAAACGTCAGGACAAGTGCTATGCCGATGAACAGCCAGGCGGCGACGAATTTTCCGAGCACGGCGGCGGGGGTGGTTATGGGCAGGGTCATCAACAGTTCGATGGAGCCGCTGCGTCGCTCTTCCGCCCAGAGCCGCATAGCCGTTGAGGGCACCATAAAAACGAACAACAGTGGAAGGTTAACGAAGAACGACTGCAGGTCCGCCTGCTCGAACTGAAAGAAGCCTCGCTTGAAGGGCAGGTAGCCGGCGAAGAACAGGAATATCACTAGGAACACGTACGCGACCGGCGTGGCGAAGTAGCCTTTCAACTCCCGCTTACATACGCTCCAGAAACCGTTCATCTTGCAACTCCCAACATCGGCTATCCGCGGAGCGGCTTTCTAAGAAGCCGCCTTTCGGGTGGTTATCCTTCTGAAGATTTCATCGAGACTCGCCTGGTACTTTTGCTTTAGCTGCTGTGGGGTGGAATCAACGAGAATGGTGCCGGACTTGATGATGATGACGCGATTGCAGACGGCCTCGACCTCTTCGAGGATGTGCGTCGAGACGATTATGCACTTGTCGGCGGCCATCCTGGAGATGAGTTGGCGGACGTCGTGTTTCTGGTTCGGGTCCAGCCCGTCGGTCGGCTCATCGAGGATCAGCACGGGCGGGTCGTGGATTAGCGCCTGGGCCAGGCCGACGCGGCGCTTGTAACCCTTCGAGAGTGTTTCGATGGTCTGGTGGTAAACCGATTCTATGGCACAGAGTGTGACGACCCGCGCGATGGCGTCCTTGCGTTGTCTGCCGTGGATTTGTCTGGCGTCGCAGATGAAGTTCAGAAAGGACCCGACGGTCATTTCGCCGTAGGCGGGGGCGTTCTCGGCGAGGTAGCCTATTTTCCGGCGGACCTGCAGCGGCTCGGCGATAATGTCGTGTCCGCAGACCTTGGCGGTGCCGCTGTCGGGGGCGAGGAAACACGCCAGCATTCTCATCGCCGTGGTTTTGCCGGCTCCGTTCGGGCCGAGAAAGCCGAGTACGTCCCCCTTCTTGGCTTCGAAGGATATGCCGGCGACCGCTACGATTGACCCGAATCTTCTGGCAAGCCCTTTTACTTCAATCATCGTTTCACCGTTACCGAACAGGATTCTTTTCCTTCCACATTGGGTCCACCCTCTTTGCCGGCGTGCCGGTGCGCCGGCGACAAGAGCAGGAAATTATGGCAAAATCTGCGGGTGTGTCAATCCGGTTGGGGGGATTTTTTGGAACGGCCGGGGAGCACCTTGTTCCCCTGCGGCGGCCAAGGTGTAGGACAGCGCCCCCCCGGAAGCCAAGGGAGCGTATGACAGGGGGCCGCGCCGGAAAAACTGTGCTTATGT
>CAYSBK010000057.1:0-13048 GCA_964429265.1 uncultured Pirellulales bacterium
CCACCTGGTTTTGACGTGGAGGTTCAGGCTATTTATGCACGAAACCGATATCCAGATCACATACAATAGTCCCGCGTGCGGGAAACGCAAGCTTTTCTGATTGGCTCGGCGTGGCGGCGCTGCGGTTGTCCATCGAATGAGGAAATACTGCGGAACGTCGGGCCCGGACGTGTCGGCGTGAACAGTCATTGCGGTGGATGGGGGGCGGGGTTGTTGCGTTGCCGGGGACGTGGATGTGGGGGCGACAGCGTTACTTTGGCCGGGGCAGTTCGTTGAGCAGGTTTCGGACCTGGGCTGCGCAGAAGCTGTCGGGATATATCTTCAGGAAGTTGGTCAGCGAGGCCCTGGCCTGTAAGAGGTACTGCTGCTTGCGTTCGGGGTCCTGCTCGTTCTGGTAGAACTTGATTCTGAGGCGGGCCAGTTCGTAAAGGGCCTGGATTCCCCCGTCGCTGTTTTTGAATTGGGTATGCAACTCGGCGAGCCTCTGGGCCTGTCGGACGCTGTCCGGGATTCGCATGGCTTGTGCCAGCAGCAGGTTGTCGCGGAGCGGGTCGTTAGGGTCGGTCTGGTCGAGCAGTTCGTCGAGCTTGAGGTCGTAATCCGCGCTATGGGGGTTCAGGCTGATGAATAGCGCCAGGCGTTGGCGCGTTGCGGGGTTGTCGGTTCGGTTTTCGCGGCCGATAAGGTTTCGCAGGTAATTAAGTCTTCGCTGCAAGTCTTCCAGCTTTAATCGGGTCATAACCGAGTCGGCGGGACGGCGGAAGAGTCCGAAGAAGCTCTGGTCCGGTTGGTGCTCTTGGGTGAGTTGTTCGAGTATGTTTGTGACCATTTCCTGGGCCTGTTGTGCGAGGCGGTCGGCCTGCTCGAATTGTTGCTGGCCGGCCCAGGTGTACGCGATTCTCCAGCGGGCCTCTGCGGATTCGGGGCTGTCGCCGAAGTCGCTGTAGAGCGTCCACCATATGTCCCGTGCCTGCGGGTGGGGATAATCCGAGTAGAAATGGAGCAGTTCCTGCTGGACGATGAGATTGAGGTCGGGTGCCATCTCGGTCAGCAGCGCCTTGTAGTACAGGGCGATGGGCATACGGCGGCTTTTCGGTCTTCTCGATATGAACGTGTCATAATCGCTCAAGAGGCTTTGCTTGGTTTGCTCAAACTTCAGTTCAGCAGGCAGACGGAACCAGTAGGGCCAGCGGCCCAGTTCAAGCTTGGCCTGTATTTCTTTTTTGAGTTCGGCGCGGAGCTGGATGGGGTCCGTCGGGTAGAAGAAGCCTGCGAGGAGTTTTCTGACCTGCGGGTTCTGTATTGTTCGGTCAAGTGCTTCGCTTATGGAGTGGTCTCTGAACTGGCTGACCTGCTCGGGGTTGTTGTTGGCGACGTAGAGCTGGTAATCGAGTTCGTCGAAGCCTATTCTTGTTTCGAAGGTCACCGTCGCCAGTACCAGAAACACCGTTGTGGTCAGCCAGACCAGGCCGGGTTTGTATCGCGTGTAGTGGCCGATTCCGAGGACGATTGCGGCGATTCCGAGTGCGATGATCCATGCGCAGACCCAGGGTGCGAAGCACAGGCCCCATTTTAGCGGCTCGGTGCCCCGAGCCGAGCCGAGCCGGCCCCAGAAAATCAACTGCGGCGCCATGCACAGCGCAACCGCGATGAATCGCGAGCGAAATCTCAGGGGCCTGGTCGCTACCGCAAAGCAGCTTAACAGCAGACAGCCCGCAAAGGCAGGCAGGTTGGCCGCGAACAGGACCGCCAGGATCAGAGGCACGCTGTAAGCAAAGCTAAGCAGTTGCGATACTAAGACAGGGACGACTGCAATAACTCCCATCAACAATCCCAGCACGAGTATCTGCCAGGGATACTCGAAGATGCTGACGCCGGCGGTGACGGCACGGTCGAGCCGCCATTGTTGAGGGTCTGTGAAGGCGGCAGGGTCGAAGGACAGGAATGAGCCGGTCAGTATTTTGCTCCAGAAGAAACAGCAAAGAGTAAACACGCCCATCGCGGCCAGCCAGCACCACCACACGTTCTGGTGGCTGTAATGGAGAGTAGGCCCGACGGTCATAAAGGACTTCGAGGCTACCGCCGGTGCTTTGTCAGCTTTGGCGTTGTTCATATGTTCGCCTGGCGATGCGGCCCTTTGGGTGTTTTCAAAGCGGTCAAGTGCTGCGGGGTCGCGGTGGTAAATGCGATTACGTTCCTTCGGCGCTGCTGGCCAGGTAGCGTGTTTGTTCGGGCGTCAGTTTATCTATTTCGATGGACATAGTTTTGAGTTTTAACTTTGCCACTTTTTGCTCTATTTCGGGCGGCACATTATATACGTCGGGCTGGAGCCGGCCTTTTCGTTTGATTACGTACTCGGCCTGCAGGGCCTGCGTGGCGAAGCTCATATCCATTACACAGGCCGGATGGCCCTCGGCGGCGGCAAGATTTATCAGCCTGCCTTCACCCAGCAGGTATATGCGTTTGTTGTTTGCCAGGAGATATTCATCGACGCAGTGGCGGACGTTGCGGGTGACCTTTTTGCTGAGCTTTTTCAGCGCGGGTATGTCTATTTCGACGTTGAAATGACCGCTGTTGGCGACGATGGCCCTGTCTTTCATAAGGCGGAAGTGCTCGGCACGTATGACGTTTTTGTTGCCCGTAAGCGTCACGAACAGGTCAGCCTCTTTAGCGGCGCGGCTCATCGGCATCACCTCGAAGCCGTCCATAGCCGCCTCAAGTGCTTTAATGGGGTCCACTTCGATTATTATGACGATTGCGCCCATACCCCTTGCCCTGATGGCGAAGCCGCGGCCGCACCAGCCGTAGCCGGCCACTGCGACCTTTTTGCCTGCCAACAGCAGGTCGGTTGCGCGGATGATGCCGTCGACGGTGGATTGTCCGGTGCCGTAGCGGTTGTCGAACAGGTGTTTTGTGGCGGCGTCGTTGACGGCGATAACGGGGAATTTCAGCAGCCCCGTCCGGGCCATTGCGCGGAGGCGGACGACGCCGGTGGTCGTTTCTTCCGTGCTGGTGATGACTCGGTCTGCGTCGGTGGTTCTTCGCGTGTGCAGCTCGTTGACCAGGTCGGCCCCGTCGTCAAAGGTGATAACGGGCTTGTGGTCGATGGCGGCGTTGATGTGCCTGTAATAGGTAGCGCGATTCTCCCCGCGGATTGCGAAGACGCTGATTCGGTAGTGTTTGACCAGCGAGGCCGCGACGTCATCCTGCGTGCTAAGCGGATTTGATGCGCAGAGGACGACGTTTGCGCCTGCGGCCTTAAGCGTGCGAGCGAGGTTGGCGGTTTCGGCGGTGATGTGGAGGCAGGCGGAGACATTCCTGCCTTTGAGAGGTTTTTCCCTGGCGAACCTTTTTCTGATGGTTGCCAGGACGGGCATATCGTTATCAGCCCAGAGGATTCGTTTTTTCCCCTGGGTCGCCAGTGACAAATCGGCAACATCATACTTCATCAGCGAACCCTTTCAACAAAGATAAAATGCGGTACCACGAGTCTGTATGTCAAACGCAGGGGGTATTTTCGCAGACTTTGCGGAATAATCAAGAGGGTTGTCGGTTTTGTGGGCGGCGGAGCGGCGGGGGGCGGTGGGCGGAAAAAATCCTTGATAGTCTGCGGTGGTTGGCGTAAAAGCGTTCAGGCTGGGTCAAGTGGGTGGTGGAATGCCATAGTTTTGGGTCAGCGGCATCAGTAGGAATGTGTGGTGGTAGTGTTGGGCAGGCAGGTCAGTATGGGAAATCGCATAGTAATCGTGTGGGTGGTTTTGCTGTGTGCCGGATGCCTGAGTCGCGGTGTACGAGAAAGCTGCGCTGAGAAGGGCAGGGGGGCGGTAAGAGTTTCGTCAGGCCGACAATTTTTCGAGTCCGCCAGAGCAGTCTGGCCTCGAGGGCTGGCCAGGCGGAAGAACCTGTTTGTTGGTTTTCGTGCGGTTTTCGAGCGGCCTGAAAGGGTGCCGGTGATTTTGAGGATTGCGGGTTGTTCGCTGTACAGGATATTTCTTAACGGTGAGTTTGTGGGTCATGGTCCTGCGCGTGGCCCGCACGATTATTACAGGGTGGATGAGTGGACCCTCGCCGATTTACAGGCCGGTGAGAATGTATTGGCGGTGGAGGTGGCGGGTTATAACGTCAACAGTTATTACCTGCTTGATCAGCCTTCGTTTTTGCAGGCGGAGGTTGTGGCAGGGGGGAAGGTTGTGGCATCGACGGCAGGCGAAGGGGTGCAATTTGAGGCGTGCGTTCTGGATTACAGGGTGCGGAAGGTTCAGCGGTACAGCTTTCAGCGTACCTTCGTGGAATATTACCGACTGGATGCTGATTCTGCCGGGTGGAGGCGGGACAAGAATGCAACATTTGAAAAGGTGGAATGCGAAGCGTTTTCAGACAAGAAGTATCTGCCGAGGGGTGTTGCTTATCCTGCTTTTTTCAAGTGTCGGCCGGTTCGGCGGGTAATGCGGGGCGTTGTGGAAACGGATGTACCGGTCGAGGAGGTTTGGCGGGACCGGGCATTAACCCGTGTTGGTCCGAAGTTCAAGGGTTTTACCGAGGATGAGCTTGAGGTGATACCATCCATAGAGCTTCAGAAGATAAAGACGGTGAACAGTGAAAAGCTCGGCGGGCCATATCAGCCGAAAGAGGCGATAAGTCTGGGCGATAGGAGCTTTGAGATCTTCGACCTGGGCGTTAATCTGACGGGTTTTGTGGGGGCAAGGATAAAGTGCGAGGGAAGGACTCGGCTTTATATCACCTTTGACGAGATACTTTCGGATGGAGACGTGAATTTCAAACGGCTTAGATGTGTCAACGCTATCGGCTATGAGCTTGAGCCGGGCACGTATGAGATTGAATCGTTCGAGCCGTACACGATGCGCTACGTGAAGTTCCTGGTCGTGGAAGGTCGGTGCGATATAACAAATATTTATCTCAGGGAATATGCGAATCCGGACACACAGCAGGCCCATTTTGCGTGCAGCGATGATCGCTTGAACAGGCTTTTCGAGGCTGCACGTCAGACGTTTCGGCAGAATGCGGTTGACATATTCATGGACTGTCCTTCGCGTGAGCGGGCGGGGTGGCTTTGCGATAGTTTCTTTACCGCGCGGGTGGCGTTCGACCTGTCGGGTGACACGAAGGTAGAGAGGAACTTTTTCGAAAACTTTCTCCTGCCGGAGCGGTTCAAGAATATACCCGGCGGCATGCTGCCGATGTGCTATCCGGCGGACCATTACGACGGGAGGTTTATCCCCAATTGGGCGATGTGGTTCGTGGTTGAGTTGGAGGAATATCTGGCGCGCAGCGGCGATCGCGAAATGGTCGATGCGCTGGAGCCAAGGGTGATGGGGCTTCTTGATTATTTCGAGAGGTTTGAGAACGAGGACGGGCTGCTGGAGAAGCTGGAGAGTTGGGTGTTCGTGGAGTGGTCGAGGGCGAATGATTTCGTTCAGGACGTGAGTTATCCCAGCAATATGCTTTATGCGCAGGTGTTGACTGCGGCAGGGCGGATGTATGATAAGCCGGAGCTTATTGAAAAGGCCGGTCGAATCAGGGCGGTTATACGGGAGCAATCCTTTGACGGCGAGTTCTTTGTGGACAACGCGGTCAGGAAAGACGGAAAGCTGGAGGTGACAAATAATCATAGCGAGGTCTGCCAGTATTATGCGTTTTTCTTCGACGTGGCGAGCCCGGGAACGCATGGGCAGCTCCGGGATAAGCTGATGGAACAGTTCGGCCCGCAAAGGCAGCGGACGCGGGCATATCCGCAGGTTTGGCCCGCCAATTCTTTCGTGGGTAATTACCTGCGGCTGGAGCTTTTGAGCAGGTACGGCCGCGTGCGGCAATTGAAGGAAGAACTGATATATTACTTTCTTCACATGGCGGAGACTACCGGCACGTTGTGGGAGCACAAGAGAGCTGCCGGCAGTTGCAACCACGGATTTGCATCTCACGTGGCACATTGTTTGTATCGGGATATTCTCGGCGTCAAGCGCATCGATACGCAGAACAAGATGGTTGAATTGCGTTTCAGTGACTGTGGGCTGCAATGGTGCGAAGGGAAGATGCCGACGGAGGATGGCTTTGTGGTTTTGAGCTGGCGGAAGGAGGGCAACAGAATCTCCTACAAGGCGAGGGTGCCGGCAGGTTATACTCTCAAGGTCGAGAACAGGACCGGTCTTGAATTGTCGGCGAAGTAACAGGCCGGGCCTTTTTATGTGGGCGAGAGCGTCTCGAGGTTTGTGCGGGCCGAGCCGGCTGCGTTCTTCGTGAAAGCATCAAGAGGGAGGATTTATGGCTGGCAGGTTGTTGAGGATTGCGACGTGTCAATTCCCGGTAAGCGGGTCGATAGAGCGGAACGCCCGTTGGATCGTGAGGTTTATGAAGGAGGCGGCCGGGCAGGCGGACATCGTTCACTTTCCCGAGTGCGCGCTGAGCGGCTATGCGGGGTTCGACCACGAGAATCTCGATAAGCTCGACTGGGAGCTTCTGCGAGCGAAAACGCGGGAGATTATGGCACTTGCGAAGAAGCTTCGGCTTTGGGTGGTTCTGGGCAGTACACATCAGCTTACCGCCCCTAACAAGCCGCACAACAGCCTGTACCTGATAAACCCTGCGGGCAGGATTGTGGACCGCTACGACAAGCGATTTTGTATGGAGCGGGACCTGCAGCACTACACGCCGGGCAACAGGTTTGTGTATTTTACGGTCAAAGGGGTGAAGTGCTCGCTGTTGATTTGTTTCGACCTGCGGTTTCCGGAGCTTTACCGCGCGCTTTACAAGCAGAAGGTGCAATGTATTCTGCAGTCTTTTTACAATGCGAGGCAGAAGGGTCCGAGCGTGCACACGCACATCATCCGACAGACGATGCAGGCCCGGGCGGCAACGAACCATTTCTGGGTCTCGATGGCCAATTCAAGCGGCTACTACTCGCCATATCCGTCGTGCTTTATTACGCCGGACGGGAAGATCGTAAAGCAACTGAGACAAAATCGTCCTGGAATGATGGTTAACACGGTTGACTTGAAGGGGGAGTTTTACGACCCGGCTGCGCCTTTTCGGGATATGGCGATTGCCGGGGTGCTTTCCAACGGCCCGAAAGACCTGCGAGACCCGCGGTCACGGCGAACGATTCTTTAGCGGCGGCCCTTACCGAGTGGGCGGGGATTTGGTATAATGGCGGCTGTTATGGAGAAGTTGAGCGGGGAAAACGTGGGTTGTGGAAACGGTGCTGTCGGCGAGCCGGACGAGCAGGCCGAGATGGGGCAGGCGAAGCCCCTTTGTCCAAATTGTTTGAGGCCGGTTGATCCCCGGGCGTATTACTGTCCGTATTGCGGCTCGAACGAGGCGATAAATCCGCTGGCCAGCTATATGCCTTTTGTGCGGATTCGCTTTATGGTCGGGATGGTCGGCAAGTTGTGGCGGCGGGTCCTGTATGATGAGCAGGCAGGTGTCATCCTGAAGGTGCTGTATCTTCTTTTGATAGTTTGGTGGTTGCTGGGATTGATGTGTTAGGTGCCGTTGTTGCGGACGGTTGAAGTAAGAAAAAGGTGCGGCTGATTGTTGAGGGGCTGGGACGATGGACGAGCAGGTGGATTCGTCGCGGCGGAGATTCAGGCCAAGCGGCATCCAGATCGTGTTGGCGGTGTGGTTTGTGGGGGCGGTTGTGTGCTTGATCGCGTGGCCTGTTTTAAGGAAGCCGCCGGCGCCGCCCGTGGTTTGTGGACCAAACATGAGGGGCCTTGCGCTGGCGATGGTGGTTTATGCGAACGACGGCAAGGGCGCGCTTCCGCCGGGCGACAAGTGGTGCGATCTTCTGGTAGGGCTTCATTACGTACCGCTCAAACAATTTGTTTGCAGGCAGTCGGATGCAATTGAGGGCGAGTCAAGTTATGCCATCAACAAGTACGTTGCGGGCAAATCTTTGAAGGGGGTGCCGCCGGATACAGTGCTGTTGTTTGAGACGGACTGGGGGATAGACCCGAACGGCCGGACCGAGCCGATTCGCAACCGTGCGTGTTACAAAATGGGAAGCGGCATTGCCCTGCCCCGCCAGCGGATGGTTTACAAGGGGCGGTGGAATCTCGCGGGCGGACCGGAAATGTTGACGACCAAGTATCACGGCGGAAGCTGCCCTGTGGTCTTTGTCGATGCGTCGGTGAAGTGGGTTAAGACGGAGGATTTGCCGAAGCTGAAGTTCAAGCCGGACCCGAACGAGGCTGACGAGGTACACTGAGTCGATGGCGGATTTTGGTCACTACCAGAGCCGAAAGAGAAATGCTCGACGGTTCGGCGCGGTGCTGGTAAGATTACCGCGGCAGCATGAGATAAGTGGTGAGACGTGGAAACGTTGAACTGTATGTGAGGAGCCGAACAATGAAAAGGTTGATGCTGGTAGTGATGGTGGGATTGGCCTGCCAATCGGTTTTTGCCAGGCAGTGGTATGTGTCGGTGAAAGGCAGCGATAAGAACGACGGGACGGCTTCCAGGCCGTTGCGGACTATTTCAGCGGCGGCGAAGCTTGCTCAACCGGGCGACGTGATAACCGTGCGGGAGGGAACTTATCGGGAGATGGTGGTTCCGCCGCGTGGTGGCGAGTCGGACTCGAAGCGAATCGTTTACCAGGCTGCACCCGGTGAAGAGGTGGTGATAAAAGGATCCGAGGTTATTACCGGCTGGAAGCACGTCAAGGACGGCGTGTGGAAGGTGACCATACCGAATACGTTTTTTGGAGACTACAACCCGTATAAGGACGTTATTGTCGGGGACTGGTACAGGGGCAGAGGCAGGATTCATCACACGGGTGAGGTTTATCTGAACGGCAAGTCGCTGTTCGAGAAGGCCTCTCTCGATGAAGTGATGAATCCGAAGCCGTACCCGAGGGCCGTCGACAAGGAGGCGTCGCTTTACACGTGGTACTGCGAAAGCGACGATGACAATACGTATATCTGGGCCAATTTCCACGGCTATAATCCCAACGAGGAGCTTGTCGAGATAAACGTTCGCAAGAGCTGCTTTTACCCGGATGCGCCGGGGCGGAACTATATTACGGTTCGGGGTTTCCGGATGAGCCAGGCGGCTACCCAATGGGCGGCCCCGACGGCCGAGCAGATCGGGTTGATCGGGACGCACTGGAGCAAAGGATGGATCATCGAGAACAATATCATCAGCGATTCGAAGTGCACGGGGATAACGCTCGGCAAAGACAGGAAAAGCGGTCACAACGTGTGCGTAAATAACCCGGGCAAAGACGGAGCGATTCTCTACAACGAGGTGATTGTGCGGGCGTTGAAGGGTGGCTGGTCGAAAGAGAAGATCGGCGGACACGTTGTGCGCAACAACACGATATTCAACTGCGAGCAGGCTGGGATATGCGGCAGCCTTGGGCCGGTGTTCAGCGAGGTGAGCGGCAATCATATTTTCAACATCTGGGCGAAGCGTCAGTTCAGCGGTGCGGAGATGGCCGGGATTAAGTTTCACGGGGCGATCGACACGGTCATCAGGAATAATCGCATACACGATGCGGGCAGAGGGATATGGCTGGACTGGATGGCGCAGGGGGCGCGGGTGACGGGGAACCTGTGCTACAACAACAGCGTGGACGATTTCTTTTCGGAGGTGAATCACGGGCCTTACCTGGTTGATAACAACCTGTTTCTTTCAGATCTTTCGGTGCAGAATATGTCCCACGGCGGCGCGTATGTTCACAATCTGATGGCCGGCCGGATCAGGGCAAGGACGACCGAGCGGAAGACCCCCTATATGAAAGCCCATTCAACGCAGGTGGCGGGTCTGCACGACATTATGAAGATCGGTGACGTCCGCTTCTACAACAATATCTTCGTAGGAAAGGGTGTTGTGGCGGGCCAAGCGGAGGGGGATAGGATCGGGTACGGCCTTTCGGCTTTCGACGATGCCGAGCTTGCGATGTATGTCGATGGCAACGCTTATTTCAATGGGGCGGTGCCTTACAAGGGGGAAGGGAACCATATCGTGAAGACAGGATTCGACCCGAAGGTGGAGTTGGTTGAGAAAGGAGAGGAGGTTTATCTTCAAATGACGGTGGGCAGTTGGCTGTACAAGCTGCAAAACAAGCTTGTAACGACGAAGCTGTTGGGCAGGGCGGTGGTGCCGGGCCTGCCGTACGTCAATCCTGACGATACGCCTTTGAAGGTGGACACCGATTATTTCGGTAGAAGCAGGGATGTCAGGAATCCGACAGCCGGGCCGTTCGAGAATCCGGGAGAGGGGAGAGTTTCTCTGAGGGTCTGGCCGGTTGGGCGGCCGTAAACGGTCCGGCCGGCGACGTTGACGTGGCGCATATCGCTGGTTTTCTCAAAATCACCTACGACTGCGTTGACTACCACAATAAAGGTGCGTATACTCTTATTGTTTCTTTTTTGTGCTTGAGTAAGCCACAATGGTATTTCATCTGATGCGAAGGGTAATTTGCACGGTTTTGCTGTTTTGCTTTTTCGCAGCCCCGTTTGTTTGCGTCGGCTGTAAGCCTAAAGACCAGAGAGTCTCCGAGCGTGAGATTCTCGAACAGCTCTCGGATTTCGATCCCAACGCCATTGTAGTGCTGGCCTATCTGGGCCGATATCAGCACGGGGCGACTATGCTATGGCCCAGAGTAGCCTTTGCCATCGGTGACGGGACGCTTATTCTAACTGCGGCCCACTGCGTATACGGCTTCACCGATCCCCGGCAGCAGGCCGTCTCGCCAGATATCGTCGTAGTCAGTCCTTATTACGGAGATGTCTTCGATTTTGAGGTCCTCGCCGTCGATAAAGAGGCGGACCTGGCCATACTGAAGGCATCCTGGCCGGCCCATCCAGCTCTTTCGCTCGGCAGCCAAGACGAGCTCAAGGACGCAAAGAAAATTATTATCGCGAGCCGTCCATGTACCCCCCGAGGCGGACTGGCTGAAACTCCATGGAACTTAACCAGACAAATCCGCGCGGAAGAGCTTCCAGTTCGCGCCCCACGTGATGAAAAGCCCTGCCGCGCCATCGCATTGAAAGGGACTCGCTACGCCGTCAAAGGCTGGAGCGGCTCTGCGCTGGTCCTTCCGAGAACAGGCAAAGTTGTTGGTGTATTAACGGGTGGTGTATTAGCTAGCCTTACGAAAGTGGGCGACAACAAGACCGTCCGCCGCAAAGACGCCGAAGGCTGCGGCATCAGCTCCATTCAAAAGCTCCTGAAACAACATAACCTCCAATCCCGTGCCGGAGCCTGCCCGGTCCAACTGCCTTGCATCGCGGATGCCAACCAGGGCTTTGCCCTGGCCATCGACTATGTCGAGTGCTTATTGAACAAAGATTTAACTGGGGCACTCGATATTGCTAAACGGCTGGTCGCAATGCGCCCTCAATCCGTCCAGGCCCGCCTGTTTCTTGCTTTCAGCGCCTACGATGCTTACGCCCTTATATCTTCCACCGAGCAGCTTCGTTCGCTGGCAGAATCAAGTTTCAAACAGGCCCTGGCTCTGCAGCCCGAAAACGCCTGCGCCCACGCTGGCTACAGCAGCTTCTTGTTGGAGCAGAAGCGCTACGAACAGGCCCTGGCCGAAGCCGAGACCGCCCTGGCCATCGACCCTAACAACGAACTGGCCTTGGCTAATCGTGTCTGCATCCTCACCGCCACCGACCCCAACAAGGCCGAAAAACTGGCCCACCAGTTGGTCAAGAAAGACCCAAACAACCCGCACTGGTGGTACTGGTATTACGGAGCGCTGGCTAAGCTCGGCCAACGCGAAAAGGCCCTCGAAGCCGCCCGGACAGCCGTGGAGCTCAATCCTGATGGTCTCTACCAAGGCGGCCTCGCCGACGCCCTCGTTAAGCTGCACCGAATCGACGATGCCGAATCGTACTACAAACAAATGACCCAACGCTGCGGATGCCAGCTTTGCTGGTACAAGTATGCCGATTTTCTCGTTGGCTACCGGCCGGAAAGGCTGGGCGAAGCCGAGAAAGCGCTTGATGAGGCGGAATCCAAAAAGGCCAGGCGTGTCTCAAAGGAAAGCCTTATTTCCCTGCGACTTCGACTCTTGCAAAAAAAGGCACCTGAAAAAGGTGAAGCTCTTGCTCGGCAATTGCTGGAAAAGACACCAGAAAACGCAGAGTACTGGTATCACCTCGCGGGGATCCTCAGAGCACAAAACAAGCACCAAGAAGCCGTCGAAGCGGCTGGCCGGGCCGTACAGCTCGACCCTGACGGTCCCTACCGCCCGCGCCTGGCGGACTGCTTGGCAAAAGCGGGCCGATTAGACGAATCCGAGCGAACATATAAACAGATGCTACGCGACCATCCCGATAGAGCCAGGTATTGGTACTGGTATGCAAAATTTCTCTGCTACTACTTCCCCGACAGGCTCGAAGAAGCACGCCGAAGTCTCGAAAAAGCCCGGGACCCACATAAAGACTGGTCCGTCGCCCCCGCTGATCTGGCCGAGCTGAGTGAAAAAATCGAGGCAAGACAGAATGCTCGTGACAATACTCAGGATAATTGACGCGGATTTCGTCTTTGTCTTGACCCGTGGCCTGGAGTAGCCGCGCTTGCGGCAGCAAGACACTTGGGGCCGAGAAGCGATTTGCTCGCAAGCGCAGCAAACAGGAAATCCCGAATCGATTGCACACATCCTCGGCGAGCATATTGACCTTGCTGTTCGCAGCAGAGTGTGGTATCGTTCTCTCGCTATGGATGGCAGCGAAGCACGGCCGCGACGCAGGCCGGAAACGCAGAAGGCGGGCTGTTCGGCTGGTACGTCACGGATACCTATAGTCCGCGTAGCGACGTGGTCCTCCTGATTGTGCTTGGGTGCAGAGACAAGCGCGTCGACGCCGGCTTTTGGTGTGTTGTGTAATGTGCGGTTAACAAGAACCATCATTACAAGAAGGTGGCTAAGAAATGACGAATGTTACGATTACTGCACCGGGGGGCTTTGTGGCGGGGGCTTCAGCGTGCGGGATAAAGAAATCGGGCAGGGCGGACCTTGGGCTTTTGGTGTGTCCCGGCGGAGCGACAGCGGCGGCGGTTTTCACCACCAACAGGATTACGTCTG
>CAYSBK010000058.1:0-12983 GCA_964429265.1 uncultured Pirellulales bacterium
GTGGAAGGATACCGCTACCGGTATGCGCATAAAGGAGTTCTGACGATGTTGACAAGAATCAACACGACGCCCGGCCTTACCGCCGTCCCTTTAGCCCGCCTCTGCCGGGCGGTACCGCGCGATCAAACCGACCGTTTTTTGCAAAACAAACCCAATTTCAAGAAGGCCGAAATGAACCTAACTCGTTCTGCTATAAGAACTTACGACCGTTTGGACACTTGGTGCGATGGGACAAAACAAACCCAAACAAACCCAATCTGCCTGCCGCCTCTCGACAGGGCCAGCGCCGGTGCGTATAAATGGCGCAATGGAACTGATTGATACCCACTGTCATCTGAGCTTTGATGAGTTGGCGGCCGACGTCGACGCCGTCATCGCCCGCAGCAAGTCCGCCGGCGTAACCGGCTGGATAACCGTCGGAACCGACCCGGAGCACAACAAGAAGTGCCTCGAATTGGCCGCCAGATTCGAGAACATGTACGCCGCCGTGGGCCTTCATCCCCACGATGCGAAATTGCTGAACGCCCGCCTGCTCGACGAACTTAAAGAAACGGCAGCCCACCCGGCGGTCGTCGCCATAGGCGAAACCGGCCTGGACTTCCACTACAACCTCTCCAGCCCGGACGACCAGCTAAGGGCGCTCGTCGCCCAGCTCGAAATCGCCGCCGACCTCGACCTGCCGGTCATAATCCATTGCCGCGATGCCTTCGACCAGGTCCTTGATGCGCTCGATAAGCACCGGCACCCCCGTACAAAGGTTGTCTTCCACTGTTTTTCCGGCTCGCCCGAACAGGCCAGGCTGCTGGTCGATAAGGGATTCTACATATCCTTTACAGGTATTATCACGTTCAAGAACGCACAGAAGACCCGCCAGGCCGCCGTCGCCGTGCCCGCGGAAAGACTTATGCTCGAGACTGATTGTCCCTATATGTCGCCCGAGCCGATGCGCAAACAGCGGGTAAATGAGCCGGCACTGCTGGTCCACACCGCCGCAAGGCTCGCCCAGCTAAAAGCAATGACCCTGCCCGACCTGGCCGATACCCTTACCCGCACAACCCGCACGTTCTTTGCGCTGCCTGCGAATCGAGAGCACGGATGACAGGTTTAATGCAAATCGTATCGGCCCCTGTGACCCGATGGAGTTGGCTCCAGGCCATCGCAGGGCCGTTACCTATGCCCATCTTCTCTGTTTGCCCGCCAGCCTGTCCCGGCTACCCGGTGAACACGCCGGCCCAGCCGGGTCACCACCTCGTAAGGTATCGTACCAAGTTCCGCGGCTATCGACTCGACGCTGTTCGCCGCCGCCCGCTTGGAATCTATCACCGTAACCTCCATACCCGCGGACACATTGATTCCCTGCTTCACCACCGCGGTCAGGTCCACCACCGTCAGGTCCATACTGACCCGCCCGACGACCTCGGCCGGCCGACCGGCCACCGTCATCCTGCCCCGGTTGGAAAGCCGGCGGTCGTAGCCGTCGCCATAGCCGATGGGCACCAGGCCGATGGTCATATCCCGCTCGGCGCGGTACGTGCAGCCGTAGCCTATGTAGCTGTGGGCGGGGATTTGCTTTACCAAGAGAAGCCTGGCCACGAGCGTCAGACTGGGCCGAAGCTCAGGCCTGCTGGTAACCCCGGCCGACGGATAATAGCCGTAAACCGCGATGCCCGGCCGCACCATCTCATAGCAGCAACCCGGCAAATCCAGCACCGCCGCGGAATTGGCCGCGTGAGTGATGGGGATGCGTATGCCTGCCGCCCCGAGCTTGCTTATGAAGCCGTCGAACCGGCGAAGCTGCTGGTTTGCAAAGCTCTTGTCCGCCTCGTCGGCGGTGGCAAGATGGGTATAAAGACCCTCCGCGGACAGATACTGGTTATCGGCTGCCTGGGCTATCAACTGTTCGAGGTCGTGCTCGGCCAGGCCCATTCGGCTCATTCCGGTATCAAGCATAAAATGGACGTGCGCGGGTTTGCCGATGCGCCGGCCGGCCTCGGCAAGAGCCTGCAGGTCCTGGCTCTCCGCGGGTGTGACACGCACGTCATTTTCCACAAGCCATTGGGCCAGTTCATCCTTGCCCTTGCCGTGGCAGGCGGCCAGCTCGGTGCCGAGCAGCAGTATCGGCCTCGCCCAACCAAGCTCGATCAGTTCCCCGGCTTCCTCGGCGTTGGCCACGCACAGCATCTCAACGTCGGCCTTTTCAAAGGCTGGCAAGACGGCCCTTATGCCGTGGCCGTAGGCGTTGCACTTGCAGGAGACACACAGCCGGCAGCCAGGCGGTGTCAGCGAGCGGATGATGCGGCAGTTATGGACGATGGCGTCCAGGTCAATAACCGCCGAGAGGCAATGTCCTTCCTTCAGCACGGTTCGTCTTTCCATCCGTGTTGGCGATTCGAGCATTTGCCGCGATTCGGCGTGCGGCTTTGCCGGTCGCAGCTTCCAAGTACCGCCGGTATCATAACAAACGCGCCGGGCCAATGGAATGGCCGACGCAGGCGGTGCCGTCTCCGCCGCTTCCTTCGCAGATGCGCCGCCGGGGTGTCGAGCCCGTGTGCGGCCGGCAAAGCCGAGCTGCCGCCGGCACCGCGCGGCCTGCGACAATTATTCCCTTACTCGTTGACAAAAGGTACCGCAACGGTAGGATTAGCGACAGAGGTAGTGTTTCTCGGAAGATCACGGAACTGTGCCGGAGAACGATGACAACCAAGCCCTGATCGAGGCCGAGGACCTTTTTGACCAGGCCCGCCACGCCAGCCGGCAGGGCGATTATGACAAGGCCATCGAGCTGTACATCGAGGGTTTGCGCCGGGCTCCCGACGAGGTTGCGCAGGGGCACATCAAGCTTCGTGAAACGGCGGCGGCCAGGCAGGCCAAGGGTGGCCCCAAGCCAACCGAGGAAGAAAAACAACGATACCTGCAGGCCGCCACGCCGCTCGAGCGCATGCTCGCAGCGGAGTACCTGCTTGCGAAGGACCCCGTTCACCTGCCCTATGCAGAGGCGATGCTCAAGGCTGCGGTGGAAGGCGGCTACAGGCGGGCGGCGAAGTGGATCGGCGACCTGATATTCCTGGCGAACAACCACGCGAAGAAGCCGTCTTTCCGGCTGTACACTATGCTCAAGGATGCCTATGCGAAGATAGGCAGATACGACCGGGCGGCGTCGGCCTGCGAGGCGGCTGTCAGGTTGAGGCCGAACGATAAGGAGCTTTCGGCGGAGCTTGCGGAGCTGGTGCGCAAGCGGGACGAAGCGCGTGCGAAACGGGCCCAGGAGGAGTTGAGGCTTTCCATTGAGCCTGAGGAAGAAGACCTGGATGAGGTGGAGGTTGCTTCGGGCCCGGCGGCCGTCGAATCGATTCAGGGGCCGGATGACGCGGCGGCTGCCAGGGCGAGGGACCTTTTTGCCAAGGCCCGGCAGGTTGCCGAGGCGAACGACCTGGATTACGCGATAGACCTTTACATTCAGGGTTTGCGTCATATGCCGGACGCCCTGGAAGAAGGTCATCTGCCTCTTTGCGAGCTGGGGCTTCAGCGGCAAAAGAAGGGCGGCAAGAAGCCGTCGATGCTGGAGAAGATGAAGCATATGCGCGGCAAGACGGCGCTGGAGCAGATGCTCAACGCCGAGTACCTTTTCGCGAAGGACCCCAGTCACCTGCCTTACGCGGGGCACATGCTGAAGGCTGCGGTGGCGGGCGGCTACAACAGGACGGCAAAGTGGATTGCAAACTACCTGTTCCAGGAGAACAACGCGCTGCCGAAGCCGTCGTTTCACACGTACATACTGTTGAAGGACTGCTATCGCGAGCTGGGCGAGTATGACAAGGCGCTGGCGGCGTGCCAGCATGCGGCTCGGCTGAAGCCTCAGGACTCGGACCTGGCCGAGGAGATGAAGAACCTCACGGCGGAGATGACGATGGCCCGCGGCCGGTACGACCAGCAGGCCGACTTTACCGAATCAATCAAGGACCGCGAGCTTCAGGAGAAGATCTACGAACAGGAGCGGCTGGTCAAGACGGTGGATTACCGCAAGAAGGCCGTGGAGGACGCACGGCGGGCGCTGGCCGCCGATCCGGAGGAGCCTAGCAAGATTTTCAGCCTCGCCAAGGCGTTGTGTGATACGGAGGATGAACAGGCTGAGCAGGAGGCAATCCGATTGCTGGAGGATGCGTATGCGCGGAAGCAGGATTTCAGTTTCGCCCGGCGTGCGGGCGAGATAAAGATGAGCCGGCTGAGGCGCACGCTTCGCGAGGCGGAGGGTTCCGGCTCGGCCGAGGCGGCCGAATTGCGCAGACAACTCGGCGAGCTGGAGCTTGAGCACTTCAGGCGGTGCGTGGAGAATTATCCCACCGACCTGCGTGCGAAGTATGATTACGGCGTGAGGCTGATGCAGCACGGCCGGTACGACGAAGCCATCCCGTTGCTGCAGGAGGCCCAGCGGGACCCGCGCAACAAGATCGCGGCGATGGACAAGATAGGGCTTTGTTTCTTTGAAAAGGGCTGGTACGCCGATGCGGCGGATGTCTTCACCAAGGCGATCGAGTCGTACCGGATAGAGGATGACGACACTGCAAAGGAGCTTCGATACAACCTTGCGCGTTCGCTGGAAGAACAGGGCAAGACGCAGGACGCTCTTGAGATTTACCGCAAGATAGCACAACTGGACTTTTCGTTCAAAGACGTTCGGGAACGAGTGGATAGGCTGCGTTCCCAGAAGCAATGAGCCGGCGGGAACGGTCTTCTGCGAATGGTGGGGTTGTAACCGGCCTTATAGAACAGGCTGTGCAGTACATCTGCGGGCGGACTTGATAAAGCCGGGGGTGGTGTGTGTTTTTTCTTGCAGTGGCGGGGCGATTTGGTATGATACGGCCGGGCTTGGCAAGTAGAGTGTGATTTGCAAATAAGGCCCGACAGGTCAGGTAGTAGCAGGTTTCAGGAGACGATAGTGGCACATTCGTTATCAGCGAAGAAGCGAGTCAGGCAGAACGAGAAGCGACGGATTATAAACCGGGCCCGCAAGAGCAGGGTCAAGACCCAGATTAAGCATTTTCTGCAGGCGGTGGACAGCGGGGACGTTGAGGCGGCCGAGCAGCAGTTCAGGCTGGTTGCGAAGCGGCTGGACAAGACCGCGGCCACCAGCACGATGCACAAGCGGACGGCGGCGAGAAAGAAATCGCGGCTTGCACGGCAGTTGAACAGCCTCAAGGCCAAGAAGGCGGGCCGATAGTAACCGACGGGCCTTGCCCGGTGATGGTGGTTGTGAAGGTCCGGCGCGGATGAAGAAAGAATTGGATGCGGCGCCCGGTCGGCAGGGAGCAGGACCGGGTGCTTTTTTGTTTTTTGAGGGGACAGATTTATGCCGGAGGTTTTCAAGCAGAAGATATTGCGGCACCTGAGACATTCCGACTATTCGCCGGTGAAGCTGGGTCAACTGGCGAAGTCGCTGGGCGTGGGTCCGGAGGATTATGAGCAGTTCAAGGAGGCGTTTGAGCAACTGCGAGCGGCAGGGCGGGTGGTAATCGGCTCGAAGAGCCTTGTGACGCTGCCGCCCTTGTCGGGTCGTATCATAGGGACGTTCCGTGCGAATCCGCGGGGGTTTGGTTTTGTAAGCCCGCTGGAGCCAAGTTGCCACGGGGATTTGTTTATCGCGCCGGGCCAAACGCGCGATGCGATGACGGGTGATACGGTAGTGGCGAAGGTGGTTCGCAAGGGCGTGCGGGGCGGCCAGCCGCGGTACAGCGGCAAGATCGTGGAGGTGCTGGAGCGGGCCGATAACAGGTTCGTCGGCACTTTGACTAGGCAGGGCGGCAACTGGCTGGTGTTGCCGGAGGGCAACAGGTTCGTGGAGCCTATCGGCGTTGACGACGTCAGCGCCAAGAACGCCCGGGAAAAAGACAAGGTGGTGGTGGAGATACTGACTTACCCGACGCGGGAGTACCTTGCTCGCGGCGTTATCACGAAGGTGCTCGGCCGCAGTGGGCGATACGAGACGGAGATCAACTCTACAATCGAGCAGTACCGGCTGCCGGTGGAGTTCGACGAGGCTGCGTTGCAGCAGGCTCGTGCGGCGGCGGGCGCGTTCGACCCGGATAGTTCGAGCGGTAGGGAGGATATAACGGACAAGCTGCTGATTACAATCGACCCGCCTGACGCGAAGGATTTCGACGATGCGATAAGCCTGGAGGTGGACTCAAAAGGCAACCGCGTGTTGGGGGTGCACATTGCGGACGTGAGTTGCTTCGTCGGCGGCGGCACGGCGCTTGACGGGGAGGCGAGGGTCCGCGGCAACAGCGTTTACCTTCCCGGCAGGACGCTGCCGATGCTGCCGGAGATACTGAGCAACGGCGTATGCAGTCTGCAGCCCGGGCAGAAGAGGTTCGCCAAGAGTGTTTACCTCACGTATGACGAGGAGGGCAACGTGGTGTCGCGGCGGTTTGCGAACTCGGTGATATGTTCGAAGCAGCGGCTGACGTACCAGCAGGCCGACAAGGTGCTGAAGGGCAGGACAAAGACCGTAAAGGCTGCGGTGGCGGAGATGCTCAAGGAGATGGAGGCCCTGGCGCGGACGATCGAAAACAGACGAATCAAGGCCGGTATGCTGCACTTGGAGATACCGGAGACGGAGGTGATTTTCGACAAATCCGGTCGTGTTGTTGACGCCTGCCCGGCCGATACGAGCTATCCGCACACGATCATCGAGATGTTTATGGTGGAGGCGAACGAGGCGGTGGCGGCTTTCCTGGACAGGCAGAACGTCGAGTTCATACGTCGTATTCACCCTGAGCCTGACAGCCTGAGTATGAAGAGCCTGTCGCAGTTGGTGCGAGCGATAGGTCTTTCGCTGCCGCGCAATCCGGACCGTTTTGCCATACAGGAATTGCTTTCGGGTGTTGCGGGCAGCGAGGTGTCGCTTGCGGTGAACCTGGCGGTGTTGCGAAGCCTTGAGAAGGCACAGTACTCGCCGCTGCATATGGGTCACTACGCGCTGGCGTCGGAGCATTACTGTCATTTCACAAGCCCGATCCGGCGGTACGCGGACCTGCTGGTGCATCGGCTGCTGCAGCAGTGCCTGGAAGGTGACGGCAAAGCTGCGCGGGCGGCGGAAGAGGACCTGGCCGAGACCGGCAGGCATCTGAGTTTCACCGAGCAACGGGCCGAAGACGCGGAGCAGGAGCTGAAGACGGTCTTGATTCTGCAGATGCTTGCAGATCACGTCGGAGAAGAACTCGACGCGGTGGTGACGGGGTTGGCGAGCTTCGGCGTGTTTGTCAGGTCGGTCAGATACGGAATTGAGGGGTTGGTGAGACTGGAGGAGCTGGCCGGCGATTCGTGGCGGTACGATGCGAAGACGCACTGCGTTCTGGGTCAACGGACGGGGCATGTCATTCACCTGGGGCAGGCGATGAAGGTGCGCATCATTTCGGTGAACGTGCCGGGGCGCCAATTGAACGTTGTGCCGGCGCAGCCGATTGCAAAGGCCGGTCACGGCCGCGGTCGGAACAAAACGGGGAGGCGGCCCGCCAGAAGGGGCCGAAGGAGATAACAGCGCGTCGGGCGGGCTTACGTGGCGGCCGGTCGGGTTGACAGGAGGGGGTGAGTCTGCGATACTGCCGGTTGCAATTTATCCTGGAGTTGGTGTGCCGGCGTGGTGCGTGTCGGCGCAGAGATATGTTTTTTAGTTTTTCGGAGCAGCAAATGAGAGCATCAGAGATGCGAAAAGGTCAGACGGTTAAGATCGACGGCAAGCTTTACGCGATAGTTGATTACCAGCACGTCAAGCTCGGCAAGGGCGGTGCGGTTTACCAGACGAAGCTCAAGAGCCTAACCGACGGTTTGATTCACAACGTTCGGCTGCGGGCGGAGGAGGAGGTGGAAGAGGCGTACCTGGACAGGCGCACATATGAGTACCTGTACTCGTCCGGCAGCGAGCACGTCTTGATGGATACGCAGACTTACGACCAGATATCGCTGGATGATGAGACTTTCGGCGATGCGCAGAAGTACGTCAAGCCGAACACGCAACTGCAGGTCAGTACGTACCAGGGCAAGCCTGTTACGGTGACCCTTCCGACGACGGTGGACCTGGAGGTGACGGAGACCGCGCCGGAGATAAAGGGTGCCACGGCGACCAACCAGAACAAGCCGGCGACGCTTGAGACGGGTGTAGTGGTTTCGGTGCCGCCGTTTGTCAGGGTCGGGGACGTTATCCGGGTTGATACGCGGACGGGGCAGTATGTGACCCGCGTGAAAGAATAGGGTTATGGCGCTCGAGAATATCAACAAGCTTTTGGTGAAGATATTCGGTTCTCGCAACGAGCGGCTGATAAAAGCGTACTCGGTCATTGCGCAACGGGCGGGCGAACTTGAACAGCAGATAAGAGAGCTTGACGACGAGGCACTGAAGGGCAAGACCGAGCAATTCAAGGCCCGGCTGCGTGAGGGTAGCAAGCCGGAGGATATCCTGCCGGAGGCGTTCGCGGTGGTGCGTGAGGCGGCGCGGCGGAATGTCCAGATGCGGCATTTCGATGTGCAGTTGATAGGGGGGAACGTGCTTTACCAGGGCAAGATCGCCGAGATGGCCACGGGGGAGGGTAAGACGCTTGTTGCGACGCTGGCGGCGTACCTGGTGCATCTTACCGGCAGGAGGGTGCACATTGTGACGGTCAATGACTACCTGGCCAAGCGTGACGCCGAGTGGATGGGGCCGGTGTACCGGGCGCTGGGGCTTAGCGTGGGCGCCATACAGGCTGATATGGACACCGCCGGCGACGAACGCAAGAGCCAGTATGCCTGCGACATAACTTACGGCACGAACAACGAGTTCGGCTTCGACTATCTGCGGGACAATATGAAGATATCCCTGGAGCAGATGGTCCAAAGCGACCTGGAGTACGCGATCATCGACGAGGTCGATTCGATTCTGATCGACGAGGCGAGGACGCCGCTTATCATTTCGGGCCCGGCATTTGATGACGTTTCGAGGTACAAGAAGGCCGACCAGGTAGCCAGGAAACTCATCAGTTTGCAGAGCCAGTACGACCGGCTGCAGAGCCAGATAGAATCGGCGCAGCGGCGGCTGGCGAATGCCCAGGGGGAGCTTTCAGAAGCGAAGAAGAAGAAGGACGATAACCGTATCAAGAAGGCCCAGAAGGTGATTGAGCAATGCCAGGCGGAGATCGAGCAGGCGCAGGCACGCCTTGCGGAGGCGACGCAATACTACGAGGTCGAGTATGACAAGAAGGCGGTACACCTGACGCACGAGGGGATCAGCGCGGCCCAGGAAATAGCGGGGGTTGGTTCGTTCTTTACAGGCTCGAACATGGAATGGCCTCATCTTCTCGAACAGAGCCTGCGTGCTCACATAACGTTCGAGAAGGAGATCGACTACGTGGTGATGGACGACAAGGTGGTGATCGTTGACGAGTTTACGGGCCGACTTATGCACGGGCGGCAATGGTCGGACGGGCTTCACCAGGCGGTGGAGGCGAAGGAGAACGTGCCGATCAAGGAGGAGACACAGACGCTGGCCACCATCACGTTGCAGAACTTTTTCAAGCTTTACGGGCAGATAGCCGGTATGACCGGTACGGCGGCCACCGAGGCGGAAGAGTTTATGAATATATACGGCCTGGAGGTGGTGATCATACCGACGAACAAGCCGTGCATAAGAAACGACATGGAGGACGTGATTTACAAGACGATGAAGGAGAAGTTCAGTGCGATAGTGGACGAGATATACCAGATCAGCAGTTCGGGTCGGCCGCTGCTGGTGGGTACGGTGAGCGTTGAGAAGAACGAAGCGTTATCGGCGGCGCTGAAAAAGAAATACGGGCTGGAACACGAGGTTCTGAACGCCAAGCATCACGAGCGTGAGGCCCAGATAGTGGCCAAGGCCGGCCAGCAGCACAAGGGGCGCGACGGCCGGGTCAGGGGCAACGTTACGATAGCGACGAATATGGCCGGCCGCGGGACAGACATCAAGCTCGGCCCGGGTGTCGCAGAGATAGGGGGATTGCACGTTCTTGGGACGGAGCGGCACGAGGCCAGGCGGATTGACAATCAGCTTCGAGGCAGGGCGGGCAGGCAGGGTGATGCGGGTTCGAGCCAGTTCTTTCTGTGTTTCGACGACGACCTGATGCGGATATTCGCGCCGGAATGGACGGTGAAGGCGCTTTCGTGGATTGGATGGGAAGAGGGTCAGCCCATCTACCATAGGAGGATAAGCAAGGGCATCGAAAAGGCGCAGAAGAAGGTTGAGCAGCGGAACTTCGAGGTGCGCAAGAGCCTGCTGGAATACGATGAGGTGATGGACTACCAGCGGAAGATTTTCTATGCCCGCAGGCGTAACATTCTGGCGGGCAAGGACCTGAAGAACATCATCCTGGAGATGATAGAAAACACGATCACGAAGAGCTGCGCGACGATTTTCGACAGGAATTATCCGCTTCGCTGCATAATCGAGTGGGCGAGAACCAACTTCGGGGTGGACCTGAAGGAATCGGATATTTCAGGCCTTGAAGTGGCCGATATTGAGCGGTTGATAAAGGACCGTGCGAAGGACAGAACGACGAACGAAATTTCACTTTCGCTGGGCGAGTATCTCGAGGACTACCAGGACCCGCGGAGCTGGGATGTTTCGGGCTTGAGCAAGTGGGCGATGAGCGCGTTCCGGGTGAATCTCAGTCCCTCGCAGATCAAGAAGCTACAGCCCGAGGAGATAGAAGAGCAACTGGTTGCGGCCGCGTGTGCGCAGATAGACAAGAAGGACTGTTCGCCGCTCAGGAAGTTTCTCTCGGACGATTTCGCGGCGCGGCAATTCGCGGACTGGGCACTGGCCAAGTTCGACATTGAACTGGACGTTGAGTATCTGAAGGCCGAGAAGCCGCAGGAAATCCAGCAACGTCTGATTGAAGCGGCATCGGCAAAATACAGGCGGCGTGAGATAGAGTATCCGGTTGAGTTTGCGATGAACATGGTGTACGGCCAGCGCGAACCAAATGTTTACGCGTACGAGGCGCTGGCGGAGTGGGCGAACAGCAAGTTCAACGCGGGTCTTTCCGCCGACGACATAGCCAGGACCCGTCCGGAGAAGCTTTACAAACAACTGCTGGAGCTCAGCGAGAGTTACAACGACGGGCAGCTCGAGCGGGAGTTGGATTCAAAGATGGCTGAGCTGAGCCCGTCTGAGCTTGTCAACTGGGCCAACAACAGGTTCAAGGCGTCGTTGAGCGAAGATGAACTGGGTGACGGCCCACAGCGCAGGGAGAGACTGTTTCAGGTTGCCAGGCAGTTCCTGCGTTCGGAGTTGAGCGAACTGGAGAAATACGTGCTGCTGCAGATTTACGACAGCACGTGGAAGGACCACCTGTATGCGATGGACCATCTCAAAGAGAGCATCTGGACCCGCTCGTTCGCGGAGAAAGACCCGAAGGTTGAGTACAAGCGGGAGGGGTACCGGATGTTCACCGAGATGCTGGAGACGATAGAAGACCGCGTCACGAACGTGATATTCCGGGTGCGGCTGGAGGCCGGTGCCCGGGCCCGCAGCGTCTGGCAGGTCAGCAGCATGGCCCACGACGAGGTAGGGCAGTTTGCGATGGCGGAGCGGCAGCGTGCGGCGGCCCAGGCCCCGCAGGGCGAGGTGAGAGTCAAGCGGATACAACTGGATCATCCGAAGGTCGGGCGGAACGACCCGTGCCCGTGCGGCAGCGGCAAAAAGTACAAGAAATGCTGTGGGAAGCCGGGGTAGGGCGGCGGCGCGTTAAAATAGGCTGTTGAGTTAAGCGAGATAAAATTGTTCAGGCAAGTTTGGCCGGTAGCCAGCGGCGGTGCGCAAAAAGAAAACATCGAGTAACGTCCAGCTACCCGATGTTTTCCGGAGGGGAGAAAAACTCTTGGCTATATGTCATAATCGGCACGAGGCCGTAGATACTTTAGCAACCTCCGGTTTTCGGTACTCTAAATGTTAGTACGTTTAGAGTCCGAAAATGTTCCACGTTTTGAGGCGGCAGTCAACGAAAAAATCCGTCCGGCAGGAAAAATTTTTTTTGAGCCGGGGGCCGTTTGTCCCGCCTTTGTGTCGTAACTCCTTTGCAGGAAAGCAGTTACGTCCCGGGTGGCGGCTGCTTAGGATGCGGCAGGGAGGCCAAAACAGCGGTTTTTCGGCGTTGCCGACAGGGCCGTCGGCAGAGGTTTTGCACCGCGAGGCTGTTAGATAGTAGGGGGGTCAGATGCGTTTTATCCACCGCAGGCGGAAAACGCGGCGGATTTTCTCCGTGTAGCGGACGCCCAGCCGCTGTGTGCTCGTCTTGAAGTCGGCGCGGCTCAAATCGGGGCCTGTGGGGCGATGGCGGCGGCGGGGGAGCATCGAGGCCAGGCCGGCAAGGGCCCCCAGCAGCGAGTGTTTGGCTCCGCGGCGGGTCGTAAGGCGGACCGGCGCCGCTGTCTTGTTATCTCTGGATGGCATACTTGACTGACGCCAGCAGTTCCTGCCCGGTTCTGCTTTGTTGCTGCTCGGCCGGGAAGAACTGGTGCCTTTTGAGTATTTTCGGGGCTTGAGCGTAATACCTTTCGACTGCGCCGGTGCCGCCTTCGGCGGGACCGGCCGTCCTGTAGCCGGTATCGAGCAGCCATTTGCTTAGCTCGTCGTCGTACTCGGCGGGGTAAATAATGACCACGGCATATTTGCCGGCACCATAGTCGGCCAGGTGCACCTTTGCGCGGCAGGGGGGTGGCGTCTGCGAGCCAAGCTCGAGAAGTCTTTTGAAGTCGGCGTCTGCTGCAGCGCGGTCGTAGCTGTAGAAGACCATCCCGGCCTCGAGGTGGAAAAGCTCGGCCGGGATCCCTTTAAGCTCAAGCCTGCCGTCGGGGTAAGCACGGTGGATTTTATAGAGTTTGCAGTGGCGGTACTTTTCGCTTTCGAGCAGCTCGGCGGCTTCCTGGGCGGTGAAGCCGACGCCGGCATGGTCGCCGAAGTCGATCACGTAAAGACC
>CAYSBK010000059.1:0-12731 GCA_964429265.1 uncultured Pirellulales bacterium
ACCATCGTCGCGGAAAGCTCGGTGACGCTGAGCATACCAACCAACAGCACCGAACAAAGCAGTATCGGCCAGCTCTGCGGCCACCACACGTACCACCACCTTTGCCGCCGCGACGCCCCGTCCAGCACCGCCATCTCCAGCATCTGCCTTCGCCGCCCGGCCCGGCCAAGAATCAAAAGAATCACCACCACCCCCGCGAACCGCGTCGCCTGTCCCGCCGACACCACGTACCAGCTCTGCCGCAGCAACTCAGGCCCCACCCATCCCAGCATCTTCAGCAAGGCCACCGCCACCACCGAACCGGGTACAAGCGCCGCAACAAAGACCGTAAACCTAACCACCGAAAACCCAATCCGCCCAAGCCTTCCGCTCATCCCCGCACCGCGGCGTCCCGGCGCCTCGGGTCCCACCGCGGCAAAAGCAATCACCACCGCCGTCACGGCCGCCGCCCCCGCAACAACCAGAGACCACAACAACCCGTCATAATGCAGCGTGATAAACTGCCCGAACGGCCGAGCATCTCTGACGTTCCCGACCAGCAACCCTACCGGTACAAGAAAACTCACCGCAAAAAGAACCGCAACCACAAGCCAGCCGCCCCAGCGTCGCGATTCAACAGCCTCGGAAACCACCTCCCGCATCTGCCATTTCTTACTGGTCGTTGTCAGTGCAACCGCAATCAGCGCCGCGGCCACAACCACCGGCCACGCCGCCGTCGCCACCACCGCCTCCGAGCCGCTCTGCTGGTACAATACCGCCAGCTCCGTTCCCATCGTCCTGACCCCACCCAGGTGAAACGTCGCAAACTCAGACAATGCCAGCACAAAGCACACTCCGAACGCCAGCAACAACCACCGCCTTAGAATCGGAAACACCACCGACCATAATCGCCTCAGCCGACCCGCCTCCAGCAGCGCGCTATCCCACACTCCGCGCTCGGTGCTGCGCCAGCCTCCCGCAAGCACCAGCGCCGCCAGCGGCCACAGCCACAAAACAAGCACCGCACAACACACCACGGTATGCACCGCACGCGCAACTGCCATTCGAGTCGCCAGATACGCCCCCAGCTTGCTGGTCGGGCTAAGCACAAGCATCCACGCATAATAGTGAACGTACCGCGGCAGCACCACCGGCATCAGCAATACCAGCAGCCACGCCTCAAAGCCTCGCCTGCAGCCTCCCAGCACCTTCCCCGGCACGTACCCCAGCACAACCGCGGCCGCAGCCACTGCCGCCGCCAGGGCGAACGACCGCAGCACGCAACTGCTCTCCAGCCCTTCGTAGCCGCCCCTCCAGGCCACGACAACCCCGCTGCCGAAAAGAAGCACAAGTGGAATAAGGATAACCGCCATCCACAATACGACCGAAAAATAAAACAGTACCCTCGACCCCCCCTCTTCGCAGCACGCCGCCGGCCGGCGCGACAAATCACCCACGACACTCATCTGAGAATCTCCCGTGCCGTCGCAACCGCCGGTGCCAACTGCCTGGCCACCTCTGCGTAATCAACATCGAGAGGCTTGTCGATGTGGTAGCTCTTGAACTGTTCCCCAAGCCCCGGATGAACGGGACTGTTATGCGAATCGCTCTCGGCCAGGATCCGCTCCACCGTTTCACTCAAGAGAAACCTCATAAGCGCCTCGGCCTCGCTGCGGTGCGGCGCGCCCTTGATAATCGCCGCCGTGTTCGGTATCACAAGCACGCCGTCACCGCCCTGGTCGAGGTAGTTCATCGCGACCGGCCAGCCGTTACGCTGCGCCGCGTAAACGTCGTCGGTATCGGTAAAGCATATATCCGCCCGGCCCGTCGCAACCATCCTCACCGCCGTGCTGTTGCCCTCAACAAGCCGGATCTCATTTCTCTTCAGCCCCCGCAGAATCTCCCTCGCCCGCTCAGGACCGTAATGCACAAACCAGCTCGCAACGTCCCCGCCGGTGGTGCCGAAGCCCGGGTCCGCCATAACCACTCGACCCTTCCACCGACCGTCCAGCACGTCCTCCAGCCGCTTCGGCGCCTCCGCCGGCGTCACCTTCTCGGTGTTGTACGCAATCACGCGCCCGCGCAATGCAAACCCGTACCACCTGCCCCGTGGGTCCCTGAAAATTGCCGGCCGGTCCGTGGCCGTGGCATCCTCGAATGCACTCAGCAAGCCTTCCTCTGCCAGCCGAATCGTGTAAAAGATTTCGCTCGACCACAATACGTCCGCCACCGGCGACGAGGCCTCCGCACGTATCCGCTGAATCAGCCCCGCTGTCTTCGTCGCTTCGGTATCAAAACGCGCCCGAACCTCTATCCCCGTTCGCTTCTCAAACTCCTCGATAACCTGCTCGGCATACGCCTGGTCCACCGAGCAATAAAGCACAACTTCCCTCTCGCCGACCCGCCGCCCGCACGAAAAAAAACACACGCTCACCGCCACAACCGCCGCCCAGGCGCAAACCGCGATGAACTTTCCGGCCCGCTCTCCATAAGGAAACGCAGACGATAACCGCCGCCCCCACCTGCCGCATTGATGTCCACGCTCGAAAGTGTCGGTGGCTCTGGATGAATTCTTCAATTAAAGTGCCTCGAGAATAATACCTCGGCCCGTCGGTCTACTGCCCCCCCGATTTCTCCAACCGGCCGAAATAGTTCTTCACCGCGCCTTCGTACCGACGCGGTATCTCGTTGTCGCTTATGGCCTCGGCGGCGCTGTCCCGCCCGGCACGCAAAACCTCCGCCAGATCACGCCTCGCTTCGCCTTTTACCTGCGGACCCTTGAAGTACCAGCTCGCGATAATCGGCCCTTCGCCCGGCTTGTTCTTGACCTTTGTGGTTTTCGTACCCGTTTTGCCCGAATCATCATAACCCCGCGGCCCGAATCCTTTCCCAGGCCCGCCCGTACCGGGGCCGTATCTGTTGCTTTGCCCGCTGGCAAATGGCTTCCTGCAACCAATGCCCTTGCACATACCGCGGCCCATTCCCTTGCACGCCCCCTCAATCTGCGCCAGCGCAGCCTCGGTCAGCTTCAACTGCTCCTGCAGGCTCTCGAGCTGGCTCAACTGTTCGGCCGCATCGGCCAACTGGTCGCCGCCAAGACTGCCGCCCACTCCGCACGCCGCCATCGCCTGGCCCAGGCCCGAACACCGCGAGCACGCCATCCGGCACGCCGCCGCCTTGCGAAGCAACTGCTCGATTTGCTGCTGGCTGAGTCCCTGCTTCTGAAGCGCCTTCCGCAACTGCTGCTGGTTCAGCTTCGCCAGCTTCTTATCGAGTCCGAGCTTCTCCAGCTCATCCTCGAGCTTCTTGTTCTCAGCCGCCAATTGCTGGAGCTGCTTTGCCAGTTCCTGCAGCTTCTGCGCCAAGGCCTTTTGCTGTTCCTGCGACAATTTCCCTTCCGAAAGCTCCTGCTGCATCTGCTTCAAAAGCGCCGCCGCCTTGCCGAACTGACCCCTGGCAAGGGCCATCCGCAACTGCTGCGAAACCGCATCCGGCGAGCCCGGCAGTTGCTTGAGCATCTGCTGCAGAACCTGCATCGATTCGAACTTCGTCTGGTTCTGCATCTGCTTGAGCTTTTCCGAGATGTCACCCAGCTTCTTTATCGCCTGCCGCTTTATGTCCTCGGCCCGCGCGCCTTCGGGCACCTGGTTCAGCGCCGCCAACTCCTCGGCCAGCTTCTCCTGCCCAAGCGCGTCCAGCGTCGTTTTCACCACCTTCGCCGTCTCGGCAACCTGCGACTTGGCCGTCTCCACCTCTTTGGTGCGGGCTTTTTCTTTTTCTTTCCGTGCCAGCAGACCAAGCAGGTCCTTCTGCGGCATAAACATCACCATAGCCGCCACTATCGCCCACGTACCGCCGGCATATACCCAGTTCCGCGACGGCCGCACCGGAAACTGCTGCTGTGGCTTTATCCGCTCGGCCGTCCGACGTGCCTGCCCGCAGGCCGCACGTGCAAACGCATCGTCCGAACTGCCCAGCGCCAGCGCCGTGCTGAAACGCTCCTTCAGCTTGAGCCGTTCATCCAGCAGCAACGCCGCGGACATCCGGCTTGGATGATTCAAAAGCCAAAACGCTACCGTCATCACCGCCACGGCCGCACCAAACGCCCATGCCGACCAGTACGACACGACATCCACCGCCACGAGCCGCTCGACCGCAACCGCCGCCGCCGCAAGAACTCCGCCTGCAATCAGTATTCGTGCGGCATACTCCAGCAGGATGTTCAAACTGCACCGAAACCGCACCCGCCCGAGCTTGACCTTGAGGACCTTGTCCATAACCCGACCTTTCAACTATTTCCGCAAAGTGCCTTTCTTATTCAATCATACGCTCAAACCTTTGTCAAGTTTCATTGCCCACACCGCAAGACAGGTTTTACACAACTTTTACAAACGCTGCTTGTGACGCAGCCGCCGGCCCCGGAAAATCGCGCAAAAACCGCCTTTCTCGCAGACCCTGAAGCCCCCGGCGGCGCCCTGATCTTCAAAAACACGCCGTTGCAATATCCCCCGCCGGCGCATAATATGACACCGGCCGTTCGAACAATCGTCGTTGCCGCAGCCGGGCTGAATAATTGGGGAAATGATTATGCAATTTGAGTTTGCCACTGCCGGCCGAATCATCTTCGGACCGGGTGCCATCAAGCAAATCGGACGGATTGTCGCTGAGTTCGGAAACTCCGCCTTCGTCGCCACCAACGTTACTGCCGACCAGGCCGCACCGCTTCTGGACCGGCTAACCGCCCACGACATCAGCTTCATCACCTTCACCGTCCGCGGCGAGCCGACCACCGACGATGTCCGTCGTGCCCTCGAACAGGCCCGCCGTCAAAACCCCCGCTGCGTCATCGGCATAGGCGGCGGCAGCGCTATGGACACCGCAAAGGCCGTTGCCGCAATGCTCGCGAACCCCGGCCGGCTCGAAGATTACCTCGAGGTCGTCGGCGCGGGCAACAAACTCACCAGGCCCGCCGCCCCCTGTATCACGATTCCCACGACGGCAGGCACGGGTGCTGAAGTCACGCGCAACGCCGTCCTGGCGGTACCGGAAAAGGCCGTCAAGGTCAGCCTGCGAAGCATCCTGATGTTGCCCAGGGTTGCGCTTGTCGACCCCGAATTAACATACTCGATGCCGCCGGCCGTTACCGCCAGCACCGGCCTCGACGCCCTGACCCAGCTTATGGAAGCCTTCGTATCCAACAAGGCAAATCCACTGACCGACGGCATCTGCCGCGAGGGCCTTGTCCGGGCAGCACGCTCTCTGAAGAATGCTTACTCCAACCCGACGCACGCCGACGCCCGACAGGATATGTCACTGGCGAGTCTCTTCGGCGGCCTGGCCCTGGCCAACGCCAAGCTCGGCGCGGTGCACGGTTTCGCAGGGCCGCTCGGCGGAATGATCCACGCCGCACACGGTACCATCTGCGCCGCACTGCTGCCCCACGTTATGCAGACCAACGTTGCAGCCCTTCAGCAAAGGTCGCCCGGCTCGCCCGCCCTTGCCCGCTATGACGAAATCGCACGCATCCTCACCGGCAGCGCAACCGCCGGTGCCGATGATGCCGTTGACTGGGTCCGCCGGCTTTGCTCGGATTTGAACGTGCCGCCACTGGCGCAACTGGGCCTGCAGCCGCAGGATATTCCTGCCGCCGTTGCCAGGGCACGCGCCGCAAGCAGTATGAAGGGAAATCCAATCGAACTGACGGAGCAGGAATTAACCGAGATTCTATCCTGCGCTTTGTGAACCGCCCCGCGAGGCCGTCGCCGGCGAAAGCATAGGAATCGTAACCGTCGACCCCTGCTTCCTCAATCGCGGCGACGTCGTGTGCACCCCCGCCGCCGAGCCTGCCGTGGCCGACCGTTTCGACGCCACCATCTTCTGGATGTCAAAGCGCGACTTCAACAAGGCCTCAAGGGTAACCATCCGCTGCGCCACCCAGCAGACTACCGCCGCCGTCGAGCGAATACACGAGAGGATAGACTCCGCAACGCTCGACGTCATCGAACGCGACGCGGCCGTGCTGAAAAACCTCGAGGTCGCCACCGTAACCATCAAGACCAAGAAACCCATCGCCATAAAACCCTTCAGTGACGTCCGCGAGCTCGGCAGGTTTGTCTTCGTCGAAGGCGACGACATCTGTGCCGGCGGCATCATCTCCGGAAAGACAAATGGCCGCTAACCGTCTCGTTATCATCGGCCTCGACGGCGTGCCCTTTCGGATGATAAGCGATTTCGCCGACACCGGCCTTATGCCCAATACCGCCACGCTTTTCAACGAGGGAACCCTGCGAAAGATGCAGTCCTCCATCCCCGAAATCTCTTCCGTCGCCTGGTCCTCCATCATAACGGGCGAGAACCCGGGCCGACACGGCATATTCGGATTCACCGACCTCAGGCCCGGCTCATACGACCTGCGCTTCCCCAACTTCGCCGACCTCCGGGCACCGGCCTTCTGGGAATCCGCACCCGGAAAATCCGTAATCCTCAACGTGCCCTCCACCTACCCCGTAAGGCCGATGAACGGTGTGCACATCTCCGGCTTCGTCTCCATCGACATAAACCGAAGCGTCCACCCCCCGCAGCTCATCCCTAAGCTGCGCGACATCGATTACCGCCTCGACGTCGACTCGCAACTGGCACACAAGGACATCGAAATGTTCCTCCAAGACCTCGACGCAACGCTGGCCGCCAGGATCGAGGCCGCGATGTTCCTCTGGAACTGCATCGAATGGCAAACCTTTATGCTCACCTTCACCGGAACCGACCGCCTGATGCACTTTGCGTTCGATGCCTACGAGGACCCCCACCACAAGCTGCACGACCGCTTTCTCGAGCACTTCCGCAAGATCGATGATTGCATCGGCCGGCTGCTGTCGCAGATGCAAGACACCGACGCCCTGATGATGCTTTCCGACCACGGCTTCGAAAGGCTGCAAACCGACGTTTACATAAACCACCTGCTCGCCGCCGAAGGCTTCCTGTCTTTCGACCCGCCCGATGCCCGTGACCTGGCCCACCTAAGCCCCGCCACGAAAGCCTTCGCGATGGACCCGGCCAGGATATACGTAAACACCACCGACCGGTTTCCGGCCGGCGGCGTCCGGCCAGACCAGAAACAGAAGGTACTCCAGCAGTTGAGCGAGCTTTTCCGGACCTTCGAAATCACCCACACCCCCGTCATAAAGCACATCTACCAGAAACAGCACATCTACGAGGGCCCCTACGTCGACCACGGCCCGGACCTCGTGCTGGTTCCCGAGAAGGGCTTCAATCTAAAGGGAAAACCCGCCGCCGAAACGCTCACCGACACCGGCCCCTTTAGGGGCAAGCACACCCAGCACGACGCCTTCCTGTTCGTCCGCAACGCCGAAGTCAATGCCGCCGCCGAACCAACGGTCACCGACGCCGGCCGACTGATAAAAGAAATCATTGCCCGGCGATAGACGCCCCCCGCTTATTGCCCCAGCCTCAATACCACCACCGTATCAGCCGGGTCAAACACCGCTGTATTGTCGGTCTTAAGCCCAATCACCACCTCGCCGTTGTCCCGCTGCTCAAACTTCAACGGCTTTTTCTGCTCGTCCGCCAGAAAGTAAGCAACGTCAACCTTCCCTTGCACCGGCGGCACAACCACCTTGCCGTCCTCCGGCAGGTCAAATATGTGCAGGTAAAGCTTCCCCGGCTTGACCGTGCACCGCCCCCACGCAGGCCTGCCGATGCAACTGCCTTCCGTGGCGTAGATGCTTTCGCCGTTCTTCTCCATCCACCTCCCCACCGCCTCCAGTATCCGCACCGCCTGCTCCGGAATAACGCCCTCAGCCGTCGGACCGACGTTCAGAAGATAGTTGCCTCCCTTGCTGGCAATATCCACCAGAAGCTGAATCACCGCCGACGGGCTTTTGTAGTCGGTGGCAAACTTGTTATAGCCATAGGTCTTGTTCAGCGTGCCCGGATTCTCCCAGCCGTAGGGCAGCAGCCTGTCGGCCACCCTGTCGTCGTCCATCGAACGGTAGTCGCCCCACTTGAAGCTCTTCCAGTCTCCCAGCCTGCTGTTTATCAAACAGTCGGGCTGCAGTATTCTTACCATCGCGATGATTTGCTCATTCTGCTGCGGTGTCTTTGTCCCCACTCCGTCAAACCAAATAATGTCAAGCGGCCCATATTGAACCAGCAACTCTCTCAACTGGGGCAGGGCCTTCGCCTTCAGGTACCTGTCGAAATCCTCCCGCGTGGTGTTTGGATAATCCCACGTATTGCCCTCGCCCTGGTTCGCACAAAAAGCCGCCGGATGATGCCAGTCACGGTCCACCGAATAATAACACCCGAACCTGATTCCCTGCCTTCGGCATTCCCGCGACAGCTCCCTGATCGGGTCCCGCCCGAACGGCGTTGCATCCACGATGTTGTAACTGCTGACCTTTGAATGGTACATCGCGAATCCATCATGGTGCTTGGCGGTGATCACCATATACTTCATCCCCGCTCGCCGCGCAAGGCTCACCCACTTTCTCGCATCGAACTTCACCGGATTGAACTGGTCCGCCAGCTTGGCATATTCCGCCGCCGGAATCCTCTTCTTCCACATAATCCATTCGCTGTAGCCGGCCGACTTCTCACCCTTCCACTGTCCCGCCGGTATCGCATAAAGCCCCCAGTGGATAAACATACCGAACCTTGCCTTGCTCCACCACCGAAGCCGCAACTCCTTCAGCGCCTCCGTCTCGTGCCACAACCCGTCGGGCCCGATGTGACCCTCGGCTGCCTCCTGCTGTCCTGCAAGAGCTACGCCGCCCCCGGCACCACACACGATCACCAACACCGCCGCAAACCACAACAACTTCCCACTTCGCATTAACATTCCCCATCTCATAGCCATTTTCAATTTCGCTGCCTCTCCGCGCCTGCTTTGCCGCCTATCGTAAACTCCTTGCTGCCCTTGTCAAAGGCAAAAGACCGCCGACTCACCCCGGCCGCGGCACCGATAAATGGTTGTCCCAACTATTCCACCCGTATAAAATGTCCGTGTGTTACCGCCGGGTCGATGTACCCGGCCGCAATGACGATCGTCGAAACATTTTAAGGAAAACTGCGCAAATGAAGAAAGCCATTCTCCCGATTATCATCGTCGCCGTAGTGGTCCTCTCCATCGTTGTCGGACTGCTGCGAAGGTCAGGCCCACACGCTACAGACCAGGTCACCATCGCCGTCATCCCCAAGGCCACCACCCACAAGTTCTGGCAGTCCGTCCGCGCCGGCGCCCAGAAAGCCGCCGACGAGGCCGCAGCCAGAATGTTCTGGAACGGCCCGGAACGTGAAACCGACCGCGAAAAGCAAACGCAGATAGTCGAGGACTTCATCGTCCAGAAGGTCTCTGCGATCGTCCTGGCGCCGCTCGACAGCAAGGCCCTCGTGCCGGTCGTCGAACGTGTCCACGCACAGGGAATCCCCTGCGCCATCATCGACTCCGCAATAGAAACCGACAAGTACGTCTGCTTCGCCGCGACCGACAACTACAAGGGCGGCGTGATGGCCGCCAGGAGAATGGGAAAAATCCTCAACGGAACCGGAAAAATCATCGTCGTAAAGTACGTCCAGGGCTCGGCATCAACAACGAACCGGGAAAATGGTTTTATTGACACGATAAAAAGCGAATTTCCTGGCATCCAAATCGTGGACGCACAGTATGGAGGCGACACCCGTGAAACCGCCCTGCGAGCAACCGAAGACATGCTCACCCGGCACGCCGACCTCGACGGACTCTATGCCTGCAATGCCTCCACGTCCGCCGGGGCCTTGCGCGCCCTCCAGAGCCGACATCTCGCCGGCAAAATAAAAATGGTCGGATTCGACGCCGACGAGATACTTATCAACGGCCTCAAGGCCGGCCAGATCGATTCCCTCGTTGTCCAGAACCCCTTCCAGATGGGCTATCAGGGAGTCAAGGCCGTCCTCGCAGCACTTCAGGGCAAAACCGTACCCAAGAGAATCGACACCGGCGTGCGCCTGGTAACACGCGAAAACCTTAACGACCCCGATATCCAGGAGTTGCTCCGTTCGCAATGACCAACGCCGACTCGAAAAGCCCTTCGGCCTCTGCCGTTGCACTGCGGATGGTCGGAATCTCGAAACGCTTCGGCCCCGTACAGGCCCTTGAAGACGTCACCTTCCGGCTCAAGACCGGCACCATACACGCCCTTGTCGGGGAAAACGGCGCCGGAAAAAGCACCCTTATGAAAATCCTCGCCGGTGCCGAACAGCCCGACACCGGTTCAATAGAACTGCACGGCAAAACCTGCCGCTTCACCTCACCCAAAGATGCCCTGGCCGCCGGAGTGGCGATGATTTACCAGGAACTCGATCTCGCCGACCACCTCACCGTCGCCGAAAACGTATTTCTCGCCAATGAGCCCAAGGGCCGTTTCCCTTTCACCATCGACCGCCACGCCATGGCAGCCGAGACCGCCCGCCTGGCACGCCGATTCAATTTCGACATCGACCCTGACGCACTCGTGGCCGAGCTGCCCACGGCAAAACGCCAGATAGTCGAAATCCTCAAGGCCCTGGCACGCAACACCACCATCGTCGTAATGGACGAACCCACAGCCTCGCTGGCCGAGGAGCAGGTCCACCATCTCTTCGACATCCTCAGGCAGCTCCGCGAAAACGACATAAGCATCATTTATATCTCCCACAGGCTCGAAGAAATAATAGGACTTGCCGACGAGGTGACCGTCCTCCGCGACGGCCGGGTCGTACATTCCGAGCCTATCGAGTACCTCGACATACCCAAAATCGTCCGGTTTATGGTCGGACGTGAACTCAACCAGTTCTTTCCGAAACGCCACGCCAAAATCGGCCCGACGCTGGTAAAGGTCTCAAACCTTTCCCAGCCCCCACAGGTCAGCGGCGTGTCTTTTGAAATTCGTCGCGGCCAGATAGTCGGCCTTGCAGGACTTGTCGGCGCAGGCAGAACCACCCTTGCAAGGTCCATCTTCGCCGTCACACCACCGGCAACCGGCATCGTCCTGCTCAACGACCAACCGCTGCGACTCAACTCGCCCGCCGACGCCATAGCCGCAGGCATCGCCTACCTCACCGAAGACAGAAAACGAACCGGGCTGTTTCCCCAGCTTCCCTGCACCTGGAACATCACGCTGCCCAGTCTCGCATCCATCGGCATGAAGTCCATCATACGCCCCGCCCGCGAAAACAAGATCGCCGCAGACATCGCCCGCCGGATAGCAATCAGGCCCGTCGCACCGGACGCCCCGGCAAGTGCACTATCCGGCGGAAACCAGCAAAAACTGCTCATCGCAAGGTGGCTGCTGGCTGACTCCCGGTTCCTCATCTTCGATGAACCAACGCGCGGCATCGACGTCGGAGCAAAAAAAGAGGTCTACGAGTTGCTCAACGCCTTGGCCGAGCAGGGAAAGGCGATCCTGCTCATATCTTCCGAGCTGCCCGAGCTTTTCGGTATCGCCGACCGCATCCTTGTGATGCGAAGAGGCCGACTCGTCGCCGACCTCGCTACCGACCAAACAAGTCCCGAAGAAATTATGCACCTGGCCGCTGTCGAGGAAAATTAAGCCATGAGCGACAAGCACCTCACTATGAACAAGTTCGCCCGCCAGCTCCTGCCTTTCGCCAGTCTGGCCCTGATTGTCTGCTGCCTGTCGGTGCTCCAGCCGAACACCTTCCTGACGCTGACCAACCTGCTCAATCTTCTTCGCCGCTGCAGCGTCAACGGAATTATGGCCGTCGGTATGACCGCCGTTATCATCTCCGCCGGCATTGACCTGTCGGTCGGCTCAATGCTCGCCTTAGCCGGTATGGTCGGCGCCTATAGTATGATAGTCCTCGGCGGGCCGGACCCCCAGGGCTGGCCTCTGTTGGTCGGGACCTTCGTAGGAATCCTCACTGCGGCCGTCTGCGGCCTGCTCAACGGCCTGTTCATCACGAAGCTAAAACTCCAGCCCTTCATCGTTACGCTCGGAACAATGAGCGCCTACCGCGGCATATCATACGTAATGAACGACGGCCAGCCCTTCAACGTCCCGCACTACGACTACCTCGGCGAAGGAATCCTGCCGCTGTTCAGCACCGCCCACACCGACGCCACCGGCAACGTCATCCGCCAAACCTATGGAATCCCCGTATCCGTTGCAATCTTCGTCGTAATCGTCGCAGTCGCCGGCTTCCTCCTGAAGTACACCAGGTTCGGCCGACACGTCTACGCCATCGGCTCGAACCGAGAGGCTGCCTTCCACGCCGGAGTCAACATCGATCGAAACCTCATCGCCGTTTACACCATCACCGGCCTGCTGGTCGGGATCGCCGCTATGATAGCCACAAGCCGGGTCGTCTCCGCACAGCCCACCGCCGGCATCTCGCTTGAGCTTGACATCATCGCCGCCGTCGTCATCGGTGGTGCAAGCCTCGCCGGCGGACAGGGAACCGTCACGGGAACCATAGTCGGAACCCTGCTCATCGGACTTCTGCGAAATGGCTGTACGCTGCTCGGAATCTCCACCAACGTCCAGTTGATTGTCATCGGCGCCATCATCATCGCCGCCGTCGCCATCGACCAGCTCGCACGCTCACGAGCAGAGCCCCACACTCACGCCTGACCCGCCGCTGACTGTCCCGGAGACTGCGGCATGAGCCGGCAGAATCAAGGATTCTTTGCCGGTGTTGACTGAAAACCGCCGGCAAGGCCAGAACGAGATCGCCCAGGGAGCTGGGCTTTATTATCA
>CAYSBK010000060.1:0-12581 GCA_964429265.1 uncultured Pirellulales bacterium
TCGTCCCTAAGTCCTTGCTGGACAAGGACTTAAAATTTTTCAAAAAAATCCCCACCGCCCGAAAACCACCCGCGCATTTGATCGAAATCCCCCCGTGCCTCTATTGCCGTGATGCCCGGCGCACAAACCCACCCCTTTTCTGCAAGACAAGGGCAATTTCCGGACCGCCGAAATGCGCCTAAGTCGTTATGGAAAAAGAAGTTACGGCCGTTTGGACGCCCGGCGTGATGGAAAAAGCAAACCCGAACCAACCCAATTGCGCCGGCCGAATCCCGCCACGGCCGGTGAGTCGGCTGCGGTGCTTGCGCCGTCGAGCAGGCTCAGCGCATCTGTGAATACAGGCTCTTGTTGGCGGCGGTAATCTTCTCGGCATCCATCTTTACCACCGCGCGGTCGTAGGTCATCAGCCCGTTCACCTCCGCCTCCACGTCGGTGGTCTGGGTATAAACGGCCGCCGACAGCCCATCCCTGATCAGCGGCTTGAGCTTCTCCAGAAGCGACAGGTACGCATCGGTAAGCTCTGCCCGGCCGGTGAACTTCCTGTAGCCCCAGTTCTTCTCATCCTGCCACGTGTGGCCTTTGATTGGCAGGCCCAGCCCGCCGAACTCGCCCAGCACCGCCGCACGGTTCGGCTCGTTTTCCGGCGCCTTCGGGCCGGGATACTTGTGCACGTCGTGGACGTCGCCGACCTGCTGGTCTTTCCAGCCGCTGGCATTATCCACGAGCCGGCGGGGATTGTATCGCTTCAGCCAGCCTGTCAGTCGCTCGGTTTCGTGCTGGCCCCAGCCCTCGTTGAACAGCACCCACATTATGATGGACGGATGATTGAAATGCGTATCGACCATCCTTCGCAGTTCCCGCTGGAACTGCTGCTTCTCGGCGTCGGTCCGGTTGTCGCCGCTGGGCATATCCTGCCAGACCAGTATGCCCAGCCTGTCGCACCAGTAGTAGAACCGCCGAGGCTCGATCTTGACGTGCTTTCGCATCATATTGCAGCCGAGTTGCTTGAGCATTTCGATGTCATACTTCATCGCCTCGTCGGTGGGCGGGGTGTAAATCCCGTCCGGCCAGAAGCCCTGGTCCAGTGTGCCGTACTGAAACAAAGGCTCGTCGTTAAGGCACAATCGCAGTATCCCTTTGTCGTCCTTGCACAGTTCTATCTTACGCATACCAAAGTAGCTCCGGACGGTATCCACGGTTTTGCCGCTGCGGTCGGCAAGGCTGACTTCCATATCGTAAAGCACCGGCTCATCCGGCGACCAGAGCTGTGGGTTTTCAACAGATAAGGCTATTCTACGGCCGAGCCTGCCGCCGGTTGATCGGATCGTCCACTTTCGCTGCCCGGGCGGCTTGATTCTGATGTTGACTTTGCATTTCGCCGCCGCATCGGAGCCGGAAACCTTGACCAGCACGCGCCGGCCGTCCACGTCCGGAATTATCTTCAGCGAGGTTATATGCGCTGCGTCCACCGGCTCCAGCCAGACCGTCTGCCAGATGCCGGTGGTGGGGGTGTACCATATCTTGTGTGGATTCCGTACCTGCTTGCCCCGCGGTTGTCCGCCGGCGTCGGTGGGGTCCCAGACGGCCAGCAGTATTTCCTGTGGGCCCGATGGCTGCAGGGCGTCGGTGATATCAAAGCCGAAGGGGTCGTACCCGCCGCGATGAGTGCCGACTTTCTTGTTGTTGACCCAGACGGTCGTATCCCAGTCCACGGCCTCGAAGTTCAGCATCACCCGCTTACCTTTCCATCGGCGGGGCAATTTGAAGGTCCGGCGATACCAGAGAACGTTGTCCGGGCCTACCTGCTTCGCTACCCCCGAAAGGGCCGACTCGATGGGAAAAGGCACCAGTATCCAGCCGTCAAATTCCAATGGCCGCGGCGTGCCCTTCGGGCGGATTGCATACTGCCAAAGCCCGTTGAGGTTTTGCCAGCTCTTGCGGACCATCTGCGGCCTGGGATACTCGGGGTGAGCGTTGCGAGGCGAAACATCCTTGGCCCAGCGCGTAAGCAGCCGGGGCTCGGCAACGGCCCACTTACCGCCTGTGCCCATACCCGCGCAGCCGAACCCACCCAGGCAAATCAGCACAATGCTCGTTGCAGCGAGAACCTTTCTGGAAGAACTGCCTTTGTTCATAGCGACCTCCTTTTCTTGCCGAAAGTCTTGGCGGTATTGTCGCTGGGTTTGCCGGCCCTGTCAAGCCGGGATTGGCGGGACGTTCGGGGCGGAAGTCGCGGCTCAGCGGGCGCGTTGCATCATATGCCTGAGGACGCTTTTCCACCTGTCGTATGCGTCGGCGTAGCGAGGGGCCAGGCCGGGGTCAGGCTCCACGGTGCGGACGGGTTCGAGGCCGACGAATGCCTCGTCGAAGTTGTGGTATATTCCAGCGCCGACGCCGGCGGCCCTGGCGGCGCCCTGGGCGCCGTCGGTATTATAAAGCTGGACGGTCGCGCCGGTTACGGTGGCGAACGCCTCTGCAAAAAGCGGACTGAGGAACATATTCGCGTTCGGCGCACGGGCGGTCGTCGGCTGCATAGCCATATCCCGCATAATTTCCAGGCCGAAGTTCAGAGCGAAAACGATTCCTTCCTGGGCGGCCCTGAAGAAATGCGGCTTCTTGTGAACGTTGAAGTTCCAGCCGTGGACCGATGCGCCGAGGTCGGTGTTTTCGAGAGTCCGTTCGGCGCCGTTGCCGTAAGGCAGGATGACCAGGCCTTCGCAGCCGACGTCAGCGGTTGCGGCCAGCTCGTTCATCTGGTCGTAGCTCAGGCCCTGTTGCTGGTCGGCGGTGAAATTGTGCTTGAGCCAGCTATTGAGGATGCCCGTTCCGTTGACGCACAGCAGAACCCCGTAGCGGGGATTATCTTTACGGTGGTTTACGTGGACGAAGGTGTTGACCCGCGAAAGCGGGTCGTAGTTTGCCCTGTCGGTGATGCCATAAACGACGCCGGAGGTCCCGGCGGTGACGGCGACTTCTCCGGGTTCGAGCACGCCCAGCGAGAAGGCGTTGTTGGGCTGGTCGCCGGCGCGGTATGTGATCCTGGTGCCGGGCTTCAGGCCCAACTCGTCGGCGGCCTGGCGGGTCAGGGCCCCCTGGTCGGAAAACGTCGGCACGACCTCGGCGAGCAGGTCGCTGCTGATGCCGCAGGCATCGAGTACGAAGTCGGCCGGGGCATCGGCCTTGCAGTCCCACATTATGCCCTCGGACAGGCCCGAGGCGGTGGTTGCGACCCGGCCGGTCATCCTCATAGCGATGTAATCGCCGGGCAGCATCACCTTGTGGATCCTGGCGTAAAGCTGCGGCTGGTTGTCCTTGACCCATTTGAGCTTGGCGGCGGTGAAGTTGCCCGGCAGGTTCAGCAGCCGCCGGAGGCACTTGTCTGGGCCGATCGTTTCGGCCAGCCGCCGGCCGGTTTCCACGGCGCGGCTGTCACACCAGATGATCGCCGGCCTGAGCACCTGCAGGTCCTTGTCGACGGCCACCAGTCCGTGCATCTGGTACGAAATGCCGATGGCCTCAACGTCGGCTGCGTCGAATGCTGCAGCCGCCTTTATCTTGGCGGTTGCCTTTACGAGATGCTCCCACCAGGTCTGCGGGTGCTGCTCGGCCCAGCCGGGCCTGGGGGCGATAATCTCAAGCTCGGTTTCGGGGGAGGTTGCCGAGGCGACCAGCCGACCCGTAAGGCCGTCCAAAAGCGCCGCCTTGACCGACGAACTGCCGACATCATATCCCAGCAGCAGGGCCATCATCACCTCATCGCAGGCTTCTCAGATTAGTTCGGTCTTTCCGGGTATGGCAACGGGCCTGACCGGCAGGTCGATGCTGAAGTCGTAGGCCGGTGGGCTCAGGTCGAGCCTGGAGGCGTTCATCACCCAGTCCCAGGAAAGCTCCCTGCCGGTATAAGCGCTCATCCTGCCCATAATGGCGGTGAGGGTGCTTTCTGCGACCCGTTTTGCCTCGTTGAGCGGATTGCCGCTGCGAATGCTCTTTATCAGGTCTGCGTGCTCCTGGATGTAGGGGTTGGGGGATTTGCCTTCGTACTTGTAGGGTTTTTCGCCCTCGATGCGGCCGTTCGAACCGTCGGTGTAGGCGATGCCTCTTGTGCCTATGACCCGCTCGGAGACACGGTTGGCACAGCCCTTTATCTGGCGGCACATACTCAGTACGCGTGCGCCGTTGGGATATTCGTACTCCACGGCAAAATGGTCGAAGATGTTGCCGTACTCGGGGCCTGTGCGGACCTGCCTTCCGCCGGTACCGAGGCACCTGGTCGGGTGCGAACCCATAGCCCAGTTGATCACGTCGAGGTTGTGGACGTGCTGCTCGACGATGTGGTCGCCCGAAAGCCAGGTGAAGTAAAGCCAGTTTCTTATCTGCCATTCCATATCCGACCATTCGGGTCGTTTGGGTTTTACCCACAGCCCGCCCTGGTTCCAGTAGCAGGCTCCGCCGCGCAATTGGCCTATGTCTCCGTTGGCGATACGTTTCATCACCTCGATGTAGTGTGCCTGGTGGCGTCTTTGCGTTCCGGCGACGATGGCCAGGCCCTTTTGCTTTGCAAGTTCGGCCGAGTTGATTATCGAGCGGATACCGACGGGGTCCACGCCGACGGGTTTTTCCATAAAGACGTGTTTGCCGGCCTGGATCGCGGCGGCCAGTTGCATCGGTCGAAAGTGTGGCGGCGTGGCCAGGATTACCAGGTCGATATCGCAGGCCAGGACTTTCTTATACGCGTCGAAGCCGGTGAAGCTGGTATCGTCGGTGACTTTGACCTTGTCGTCGACCTGCCGGCTCAACCTGGCCAGGGACTTGTCCAGGTGGTCACGGAACACGTCGCCCATTGCGACGATTTCCACGCCTTCGCTGGATCTTACACAGTCCATTGCGGCACCGGTGCCGCGGCCGCCGCAGCCTATCAGGCCCACTCTGATGGTGTCGGAGCCGGCCGCAAAGATGCGTGACGCGCCGGAGCCGAGAGCGGCAATGGAAACCGCTGCGGAGGTTTTCATAAACTGCCGTCGCGAAATGGTGTTTTTATGTTGCGATTTTCTGCTTTTCATCTCGTTGTCCTCGAATCGTACGCGTTCATTGAGTCTTTGCCGATATCAAATAAGCTGGGTTTTGCCGGGGATAGCCACGGGTCTTACCGGAAGCTCGCCAAGCTCGTACTTTTCGGGTCTGAGGTCCAATTGCGAGGCGTTCATCACCCAGTCCCAGGAAACCGCCCGGCCCGTATAGGCGCTGATGCGGCCCATGATCGCGGTAAGTGTGCTTTCGGCGACCCGTTTTCCCTCGTTGATGGGCTTTCCGTTGCGGATGCTTTCGACCAGGTCGGCGAACTGCCGCTCGGTGGCGCTGTATCTGGGGCCGTCGTACTTGTAGGGGTTTTGCCCTTCGATGTAACCGACGCCGCGCGTGGTGTAGGTGGAGCCTTTCGTGCCGACAATGCGTTCGGCGACCTTCTCGGTGGTGCCCTTCATCTGGCTGCACATACTGAGGACCCTTATGCCGTTGGGATATTCGTACTCGACGGCGAAGTGGTCGAAGATGTTGCCGTACTCGGGACCGGTGCGGGCCTGCCTTCCACCGACGCCCAGACACTGAACGGGCGGGGAGCCTATCGCCCAGTTTACGACGTCGAGGTTGTGGACGTGCTGTTCGACGATGTGGTCGCCCGACAGCCACGTGAAGTAGGGCCAGCAGCGGATTTGCCATTCCATATCCGACCACTGCGATTGTCTCTTGTGGAAGTGCCAGTTCTGTTCGCCCCAGTGCCAGTAACACTGCGCGGTTCGGATTTCGCCGATCTGGCCTTCGTGGACGCGTTTTATGACCTCGATGTATTGGGGCATTCTGCGCTGCTGCGTGCCGGCGACGATGGACAGGCCCTTTTTCTCGGCAAGCTCAGCACTGGCGATGATGGAGCGGATGCCGACGGGGTCAACGGCGACGGGCTTTTCCATAAAGACGTGCTTTCCGGCCTCGACCGCGGCCCGCAGGTGCTCGGGCCGGAAGCCCGGGGGCGTGGCCAGGATCACCATATCGACGTCGGATTCGATAACCTTTTTGTAAGCGTCGAACCCGGTGAAGTAGTTATCGTCCGCCACGTTGACGGCGTCGTCGATACGTCTGCTGAGCTTGGCCAGGGAACGGTCGAGGCGGTCACGGAAGATGTCGCCCATCGCGGTGATTTCGACGCCTGGTACCGATTTTGCGCAGGAGTATGCATCGGCCGTGCCGCGGTCTCCGCAGCCGATGAAGCCGACGCGAATCTTGTCGGAGCCGGCGGCATAGAGCCGACTTCGCCCTGCTCCCAGGGCGGCAAGTGAAACGGATACGGCGGCGGAACTCTTGAGGAAATCCCGCCGGGACAGGTTTTTCGGTGTTTGGTGGTTTTTGCTGTTACTGCTCATGACATTGTTTCCTTTCTACAACTTTCGTTGGTCCGCTGTCGGCATCGCCGACGGGCGGACGACTCAGTCCAGCGGTTCTATGAAAATATTGCGAAACTCTATGGGCGAGCCTTCGCTCTGCAGGCATATTCGTCCGATGCTTTCGGATGCATCTGTGCCGTAGTTCTGCAGCACGCCGTTGACCAGGCAGCGGATGGTATCGCCGCGGCAGTATATGTCGTAGCTGTTCCATTGTCCGGGTGGTTTTTCGCTGCTTGGTTTTTTCTTTTTGACCCTTGTAGGTCCGTCGGCGGAGCTGACGGTGCGGCCGTCAACGGTGATGCTTGTGCCGCCGATGAGCCAGAAGTCTCCGGCGTTGCCGGCGAACAACTGGCATTCGATGGATTTAGGCCATATTTTATCCGGCCCGGTCATATGCAGCAGCACGCCGCTGTTGGTTGGTTTTTCCGGCCAGCGCCATTCGACGTGCAGCCTGTAGTTCGAGTAGGGCCTGACGGTGCGGATGTAGCCGTTCGGCTTTCCTTCGCAGCGGATGACGCCGTTCTTGACGGACCAGACCGCGTGGGGGTCGATTTTTCCGTCGGGAACGTAGAGCTTCCACCCCGAAAGGTCCTTGCCGTTGAAGAGCATTATCTTCTGCCGTGCACATCCGCCTGCCGCGACCACGGCCAATGCCGCCGCCAGCGATAGTAGTCTTAGTCGCATTCTTTATTCCTTCAGAGTTTGTCACGCCGGCAGGAAGTCGTCGCACCAGCGATAGGCTTCGATGACGGCCAGTTCGCCTTCCTTGCCGGGCTTGCTGTTGCCGTGTTCCATACACAGCACGCCGGAATATCCCTTCTTGTAAAGGTGCTTGAAGATATTCTTGTAGTTGATCTCGCCGGTGGTCGGTTCCTTCCGGCCCGGGTTGTCGCCGAGATGGAATGCCGCGATTTCGTCGTAGGCGGCGTCGATGTTGGGGATGAGGTTGCCCTCGGTTATCTGCTGGTGGTAGAGGTCGTCGACGATTTTGCAGCAGGGGCTGTTGACGGCGCGGCAGATCTGGTACGCCTGGGGAATCTTTGTCAGAAACACGCCGGGGTGGTTGCGCAGCGTATTGAGCGGCTCGATGACCATCACCAGGCCGGAAGGTTCACAGACCTCGGCGCAGTACTTGAGGTTCTCGATGACGTTGGCGGTCTGGTAGGGCCAATCGAGCTTCAGGTCGAACCGGCCGGGCACGATGAGGGTCCATTTCGCGTTCAGGCGCTTTGCGACTTCAACGGCATCCTTCATCTTGGCAACCAGCATCTTGCGGATATCCGGGTCGCGCTTGACGAAGGTGGGCTTGCCGAACTCGGCGTAGCCGATAAACGGCCCCAGCGTCATACCGAGCCTGTCGATTTCTTTCGCTATTGCTCGCTGGAAATCAGGTGGTTTGCTCGCGATGTTGTTATCGAAGACGGCTGAGAAGCCCTGGTCGGCCATAAACTTGAGCCTGTCGATGGGGTCTTTGCCGGCGAGGTGCCTGAACTGGCCCAGGCTGGGGGCATACTTGAGCTTGAATTTTTTGCCTGCGGGGGGCTGGGCCTTTGCCACGGCCGAGAGCGATGAAAATGCCACGGCCGCTGCGGCACCGCCGATGAAACCCCGCCGGGAGATTGCGGTCTGCGCCTTCGCTTTTTGTCGGTCGTTTTCCATTTTATGTCCTCTCAAAAGTATCAGCCATACTATGCCGGGTTTAATCAGTTCGATTCAGCAGTTTCCGAGCCCGGTCGCGCAGCGACTGGTCTTGTACCCTTTCGATGAGCTTTTTCAAGGCGGCGGTCGTCTGGTCGGGGTGGGTCTTTCGCAGCCGTTCGGCGATTCGCAAAACGGCCGTTGCCGCTTCCTGCTGCAGATTGGGCTGCGAGAGGTAGTCGGCGGCCATCTGCAATGCCGCGACGTCCCTGACGTTCGCCAGGCCCGACAGGATCATTTTCTTTTCCTGGTCTGCGGTTGCCAGCTCCATCGCCCGTTTGTACATCGCGGTGGTCCGGTCGGGGGAGCGGTCGCCCTGCAGGCCCACCAGGCGGATGTAGCCCCGCAAGGCCAGTGTGCGTTCAACCTGGTCGGCGCTGCCGCGGGCGACGTTGAGAAGCTCTGGTGCGGGTGTGTCATCACGCCACTGCGACAGTACGCGAATGGCGGCAAGCCTGACCTGGGCGTTCGAATCGGCCAGGGCCGCTTTAAGTGCACCCAGGGCCGCAGGGTCGCCGATTCGGCCCAGCGCGTTGAGCAGGCCGGCTTTGCCGGCGGGCGACCTGACGGAAGCGAGAAACGCCAGGACCGGCTGGGCCCGGCGGCTTGGGTCTTCGATCTTGCGTGCGACAACCGCGACGGTGTTTTCCGCTTCGGAGCGCTCGGCGTCGGTTTTTGCGTTGACCAGCAGTTGCATAAGTTTTGTCAGGTGTTTGGGCTCGGCCAGTTCGGCAAGGACGCTGAGCGAGACCCGGCGGACGTCGGGGTCTTTGTCCTCGGCGGCCGTTTGCAAAAGCAGGTCGATGCCCTGGGTGATGTTTCTTGGGCCGAGGCTTCGCAGCAGCTCAATCTTGACGGGCGCTTCAGCCTGCCCGATGGCGTTGAGGATTGTGCGGTTGACGTTCGGGCCGGTGATACGGTAAAGACTGCGGCGTGCGGCCTGTTGCTGTGCGCCGGATGATTCTGCGGCGGCTTCGGCCAGAAGTTCCACGGTTGAGCCGTCACCAAGGGCTCCCAGTGCCGCAAGGGCGGCAGTTCGAACCTCGCCGGTTGCGGTTTTGGCCGTGTGGACGACCGGGTCACGTGCTCCGTAGTCGCGCCGGTCGGCCAGGGCTGCGAGCACCTGGATTTTGCCGTCGTCCGGCAGTTTCTTCAGAAGCGACGCAAGAGCCGTCGTCATTCGCCTGTGCTTTACGGTTCGTGAGAGCTTTATGGCGGCGGCCCGCACGGCGGGGTCGTCGTCCCCGGCGGCGGAGGCGATAATCCGAGCCGCACGGTTCGCGCGGACGGCGGCGATGCTGCCGCGAAGCGCCGCAACGCGAATCGGCGACGGCATCTCTTTGGCTGCCAACTGGGAGTATATCTTTGCTGCGACGTTCTTGTTGCCTGCGGCAAGGAAGTTGTCGGCGCAGTTGAGGTAGGCGTCCAGGACTGCCCTGCGCAGAGCCCCCGAAGTCCGCTGAAGAGCCTTTACAAGAACCTTTGTGGCGGCTTCGTCGGCTATCTTTCCCAGCGCATTGACCGCGGCGGCCTGGACTTCCGGGTCGGCGTCGTCGATAAGGCCGGCGAAGTCCGCGACGCAGTTGGCATCGCGCCTGTTGCCGAGGGAATTTATGATTCCGACCTTTTTCTTTCCGGTGGTCCGCGCCAAGGCGTTGCGAAGTGCACTTGCGGCGCGATCGCCGGGTATCCGCTCAAGGGCGTAGCGCGCTATGTCGGCGGGGTCTATCTGCGAGGTCGGTTCCTGCGTGAGCATCCGCGAAAGCACCGGGACCGAAAGCGATGTTCCGATTATGCTGAGCTTTCTGCAGGCATACTGTTTGGCGTAGTCGGTGGCGTCTTTTGAGCGAAGCAGGCCGAGGCAACGCATTTCGACCGTTCTCACCAGATCGGGTTTGTCGCCGATGGTGCGGAGGTATTCATCCAGCGCCGCAAGTGAGCGTCGGCTTTGGCCGGGCTGGTAGGCTGCGATGTCCTTGAACCAGTTGTCGAAACTGTTGGTGGTATCGGCCCGCAGGTCGCCGAGGGCGAACTGGATGCCGGCCAGATAGTGTCCCAGAACGGCGGGGTTCCAGTAGACGTCGTGGTTGTGTCCCAGGGAGCAGTAGAACACCCTGCCTGCGCCGTAGCTTCTGACCCAGCTTATGGGTACGTCGGTGTCGGTGGGGCGGAGGTCCTTCACCTGGCGGTTTGTCTTGTTGGACAGATCGAGGCTTACGAGGACCCGGAGATGTTGCCGGGAGAAGTTCTTGATGCGGTAAATCTCGTCGCTTATGTCGAAGTCCTTTCCCTGGAAAGGTGCCGCCACGGGATGGTCGGGGTCGTCGATCTTGACTCTCCAGGTTCCCTCGGCCCGCCAGGGGTGGCCGTCGAATTGCCCGCCGAGCATTGCGGCGCCGTCGGGCCAGTCGTAGAAGTTGTCGGTTGCGGCGTGAATCCCGACCAGGCCCTTTCCTGACTTCACGAAATCGAGCAAGGCTTCTTTCTGAGCGGGGTTGAGTTTCAACTGGGTGGTGTTGTTCAGGCAAAGTGCATCAAATTGCTTGAGATTTTCCGGCTGGAACATCGACATATCGTCGCTGACGACGATGTCGAAGGCGCCGGTCTTCTCGCCGATAACCTGCAGGGCCTTTGTGCAGTATGGGATGGAGCTGTGCTTGTAGCCGTTGCAGAGGGTAAAAACCAACAACTTGCGGGCCTTGGCAGGAGCAGCGAACGCCTTGTCCGGCGCGGCGTCGCGGATCTTCTGTACATCGTCGGCGGGTAAGTCGGCCCAGACGGTTCCCAACGTCATCAGGGAGCAGGCCGTCGACAACAACCATAGAATCAATTTCGTACTGCGGTTCATTTTCAACCCTTTCTTTGCTCGTTATTGTGTTTAACTTTCGGCCGACAGGTTCTGTCACAGATGCCAGGGGCTTCTCATAGGTCTGGACAACAACCTGTTGGCTTCGTCGTCGTTGATGAAGATTTCCTTCTCGGGGTCCCATTTGAGCGTTCGTCCGGTCAGCATCGCGATTTCACCCAGCAGGCCGACGCTTATGGCACGGTGGGCGACCTCCGGCGGTGCGACGGTCTCGGCGCGGCTTCGGACGCAATCGAGGAAGTTGCCCTTGTGGTCGTCGCTGTGGTAGAGGTGTATCTCGTCGGGGCCTATGACCGAGTCGAGAACGGATTTCGGTTCGGCGTCGAACTTTCCGCGGTTGACCTGTATCCAGCCCTTGTCGCCGTACCAGACGGCACCCCGGCCCTTGGGCTGCTGGCTGTCGTTGGCCACGACCATTTCGATGCCGTTGGCATACCTGCAGGTGAACTTGTAGGCGATGGGCACGTCGTAGAGTCCCTCGGTGGGGTAGACGCCCTTGCCGGATATTTCGACGGGCCCGGTTCTTTCGAGGTCGAGGCCCCAGTTTGCGATGTCGATGTGATGGCCTGCCCAGTCGGTTAGCTGTCCGCCCGAGTAATCCATAATCCATCGCCAGTGCCAGTGGCAGCCGCCCTGGCCGAAGTCCATATAGGGCCGCCAGGGAGCCGGTCCGAGCCAGAAGTCCCAGTCGAGCCCTTCGGGGACGTCGAGAACCGGCTTTATTCCCGTGTCGAAGCCGTCGGGCAGACCCACTTCGACCCGATAGACCTTTCCGATGCGACCGTTGCGGACCAGCTCGCAGGCCCGGCGGAAGTTCCTTTCCGAGCGCTGCTGGCTGCCGGTCTGCCAGACCACGCCGTACTTCTTGACGGCCTCGACGATCGCCCTGCTTTCGCGGATGGTTCTGGCCAGCGGTTTCTGGGCGTGGACGTCGAGGCCGGCCTCGACGGCGGCGATCGCGATGATTGCGTGCCAGTGGTCGGGCGTGGCCGTACAAATCGCATCGAGGTCGCCTCTGGCTATCAGCTCGCGGAAGTCGAGGTAGGCCTTGCAGTCAGTGTTCTGGTATTTCTTGTCGACGATGCTCTTGGCGCGGTCGCGGTGCTTTTTGTCAACGTCGCAGACGGCCACCATTTGGACCTCTTTTCTCCGCAGGAAGCCTTTCATATCGCCGGTGCCCATCGAGCCTACGCCGATAGCACCCATAACGATGCGGTTGCTGGGCGCGACGGTTCCGGCCTTACCAAGTGCCGACGAGGCAATGACGTAAGGAAAGCCCACCGAGGCGGCCGCAAGGCCCATTGTTTGCTTGATAAAATGCCTTCGCGTTAGCTGTTGAGTTCTTGTCATACCGACCTCCGGTTCTTGATTTGCTGTAATACCTGTTTTCATCTTTCGTGTGCACACCATTGAATTGCCTGGGTGACGAGGCGGCGGTAATTGGGATTCTCATAAGCGCTTCGACCGTGGCCGAGCTGGATGTAGCATATTCGGGCGTTTTCGTAATGCCTCACCCAGGCGATCGGGCCGTCACTGTATTCGTTGGTGGTACTCAGCAGGATCGTATTGTCCGGCTCGAATAC
>CAYSBK010000061.1:0-12559 GCA_964429265.1 uncultured Pirellulales bacterium
ACTTCGTGGGCTGCGGGGTGGTGTGGGCGACGCGAATTTTCGGGACGCTGCTGTTCGGCAGGGAGGCGATGGGTCTGGGCGACGTGCACCTGATGGGGGCCGCCGGTGCGGTCGTTGGGGCGTTGCTGATAGTACCGGCGTTTTTCATAGCGCCTTTTTTCGGGCTGGCCTGGGCCGGCGTGCAGATGTTTTTCAAAAAGACGCGGCAAATTCCCTACGGGCCCTTCTTGTCGGCGGCTGTTTTTGTGGTTATCATTCTACACGACTGGATAATCAATTACTGGGTGACATTCCGGTACAACTATCAGTTGGTAAGGTAGGAGTCGGTCGGTTAAGGAGTTCTGATATGTGGCGAGCGGGTAAAAGCAGAAGCGTTTTGTGGGTGTCCCTGGCGTCGGCGGTGCTGCTGTTCTCAGGGTGCACGAACTGGAAGCAGAAATACGATGCCCTGAACATCGAGTACCAGAGCCTCAAGGGCCAGTTCGACCATGCGGTGGCGGCGAAGGGCCAGCTCGAAGAGCAGCTGTCGGAAAGCCAGCAGACCATCAACGAGCTGCAGCAAAAGATCGAGCAGCTCAAGCAAAGTCCGGGCCAGGCAACCGGCTTCGGCGAAGGCTACGACGTGAAGTTCGACGCCGCGGCGGGGACTATCACCGTGACACTGCAGAACAAGATTCTGTTCAGTCCCGGCAAGGCCAAGCTCAAGAAGTCAACCAGCAAGGAGCTTGACCACATCCTGTCGGTATTGAACAGCAAGTACGCCGGCAAGCAGATCGACGTGATAGGCCATACGGATTCGGACCCGATAAAGGTTTCGGGCTGGGCGGACAACTGGGAGCTGTCGGCCGAGCGGGCGCTGTCGGTATTGCGGTACTTGGTTAAGCGGGGGATACCGGAGAACCAGATTCGCGCGATCGGCTGCGGGGCTGCCAGGCCCGTCGCCTCGAATGCGACGGCCGCCGGCAAGGCGAAGAACCGGCGTGTTGAGATTGTCGTGCATTTGAAGTGATGCCAGCGTTTCAGCCGGCCTTCCTGGGCAATTCCAGACGCCGCTTGCACCTGGGGCAGGTGACGGAGTTGTGCTTGAAGTTCGGGGGAATTTTCAGCGTCAAGCCGCAGGCACAGGTAAGAAAGACGAACTGGTTGACCCTGCGGATTATGTCGCCGACCTGCCGCATCTGCTGCTGGGCTTTCTCTTTCTTTTGCTCTTGTGCCGTCGGTTTTCTGACGGGGATCTCTTCCTCGGCCAGGGCTGACGGCGGAACGACCGAGGGTTTGCCGGCGACCCTGCTGAAGGCATCGTTGTAGGCTTTGAACGAGGCGCCGCCTGCCATACTTCGCAGTATCCGAATCCGCTCCGAAATGGGTGGATGAGTGCTGGTGAGGTCCGAGAGCTTCATTCCGGCTTTTTTCTTGAAGGGATTGACGATGTACATCGGCGCGGTGGCCTTGTTGGCGGTGGCCAACTGCGGTGAGCGGTCGTTGGCTATCTTTTCCAGCGCGCCGGCCAGACCTTCCGGGTAGCGGGTGAGCCTTGCGGCGCCGGCGTCGGCGAGATATTCGCGCCGACGCGACAATGCAAAGTACAACAGATACGCCATAATGGGCGCAACTATCGCCGCCACCAGCGCAATGACCAGCAGAACAATTTGCGCCTGGCCGCCGCCACGGCCGCCCGATGAGTATCTTCTGCCTCCGCCTACCGAGCCGTAGAGCACCCCCCGCAGAAAAACCTGCGACAGCAGCACTATCGCCCCGAGCATAATGCCGGCCACCGTAACGTAGAGTATATCCCGGTGGAGGATGTGACTTATCTCGTGTGCGACGACGCCCTGGAGCTCGTCGCGGTTGAGTTTCGCAAGCAGACCTGCGGTAACCGCCACGGAGGCGGATTTCGGGGAGCGGCCCGTCGCAAATGCATTGGGCGCGGGGTCGTTTATGATGTAAACCTTGGGCATAGCCGGCAGGCCCGCGGCGATTTTCATTTCCTCGACCACATTGAAGAGTTGCGGGTGCACATCGTGCGTGACGGGTATGGCCTTGCTTGCGGCCAGCAGTATCCTGTCTCCGCTGGACAGACTAAGGCCCGCCAGCACCAGCCAAAGGCCACCGGCCGCGGCCATGCCCCAAATGCCGGCATTGACCGTGCTGTAGTAGGTTTCGGCAACCGGGCGGTGCGGCTGGAACCGCCTGGCCGAGTGGATGTACGCACCGACCGAAGCCCCTATCAGGTACCCCAACAGCAGCAGCACGGCCGCCATCAGGAGCATAAGGATGATTGAGTTCCTTTTGTTTGCGCGTATCAGTTCCCACATACTGCGATGCGAACGTCACGAAGCAACCGCCCCCCGTTTCGGTCGGGACGGTTGCCGAAAACCTGTTTGACCGCGTCTGCCTGCGGCTCAGGTGAAACTTACCTTCGGTGCCTCGCGCTCGGCTGCCAGTTCAACCTCGAAGAAGTCCCGCGTGGTGAAGTTGAACATATTGGCGATCAGGTTCGAAGGAAACATCTGGATCTTGTTGTTGAAAAAGAGGACCTGGTCGTTGTAGTTCTGCCTTGCAAAGGCGATCTTGTTCTCGGTGCTGCTGAGTTCTTCCTGCAGCGACAGGAAGTTCTGGTTCGCCTTGAGGTCGGGATAGTTCTCGACCACCAGCAGGAACTTGCTCAACGCCTCGCCCAGCGCTCCTTCGGCCTTCGATGCCTCCGAGACGCTCTTTGCGCCCATCGCCTGGCTTCGAGCCTTGGTGATGGCCTCGAAGGTCTCTCGCTCGTGCCGCATATACCCCTTTGCGGTCTCCACCAGGTTCGGTATCAAATCGTGACGCCTTTTCAACTGAACGTCGATCTGAGACCATGCATTGTCAACCTGGTTGCGAAGCCGAACCAGGGAGTTATAAATCCCGATTACTATCGCAACCAGAATAACAAGCACCGCGACAATAATTATCGCTGCTATCATAGTTCAGGTCCTTTTGTCGAACTGTTGCCTGGCGGCCGGGACGCTACTGCGAGCGTTTCTTCATAACCAACGCCACAATCAGTATGACCACGCCAACGGCCACAAGGATGGCACTGTACTTCCACATAGCAATTCTCCTTAAATGCTAACCTCAGCAGGTTCGGGCCTTACGTGTTCCCCGTATCCGGTTCGCAGCCGAACATATCACTCAGCAGCCTGGCGATCCGGTTGTCTGTGTCCAGCGTCGCCCGCTGCACGATATTCTGCAACTCGCCCCCGTCAAACCAAAGGCCGTCGCCCCTGGGGCATCTGTCGATGAGCAGCTTCGGCCGGTCGCTGCCGACAAGCACCTTCTGCATCTTCCTGTCGCAAATCGGGCATCGCCTCGGCTTTTCCCTGCAGTGCTGGTCGACCTTGAACGATTCCAGCAGACGGTGAGCCTTTTCGCCGTCGGCCAGAAGCATTTCCAGTTCGCCACGGTCCAGCCAGATACCCTGGCAGCCGCTGCAGTAGTCAATCTCCACGTCAGCCAACTCGGCCGTTATCATCGCATCTTTGCAAACGGGACAATCCATAGGTATTTCCCGTAATCATATGCCGACCGGGCGGTATCATAACCGGCTCAACACAGCAAGTCAACCAGAAGTGCCCGAATCTTTTCGGCGCGTGCAAAGGCGGGATTTTTGCCGGCGGCGGCTGTTCATATTTGTGCTTGACGCCAATATAGCGGGTGTTTAACGTATGGGCGATAGCTGATGATAGTCGATTGCCATACACACGTGGATATGTCGACCGGCCAGACGGGTCTGTCGGAACACCTCGCTGCCGCGGAGACCGTTGACGCCTGCATTGTGCTGGCTGAGCCGCACCAGGCGGGAGAAAAAACCAACTCCGAGTTGGCAGAGTACGTCGCGCGGCACAGCCGGAAGATGGTCGGCTTTGCATTCGTGGACCCGGTACACGACAGAGGTGTCACCAGGGACCTTGCCGGGGTCACGGAGAAGCTCGGGCTGCGGGGACTGGCATTGTACTGTTGCCGTTGCGGCTTTCACCCGGCCGACAGCCGGGCGATGCAGCTTTACGAGGCCGCCCAGCAAATGGCGTTGCCCGTATTCTTTCACAACGCCGGGCCTGTAGGGGCCGATGCGGTGCTGGCCTATGCCCAGCCTATGTTGCTTGACGAAGTGGCACAACAATTGCCCGATTTGAAAATCATCATCGGCAATATGGGTGCACCGTTCGTGGAGCAGACCTTCGCGATGGTGGCCAAGCATCCGAACGTCTATGGTGACCTGACCATAAGGCCCGGTAACGTCTGGCAGACTTACAACACCGTAATCTGCGCCTACGAACACGGCATTATGGACAAGCTGTTGTTCGGCAGCGGTTTTCCGTTCGCCACCGCAAGCCAGTGCATCGAAACCCTGCTGGGGTTCAACAAGCTACTGGCCGATACCAACCTGCCGACCGTGCCCCGCGGCAGCATACGCGCAATCATCGAACGTGATACTCTCGAAGTGTTGGGGCTGGCAAGGTAGATGTCCGCAAGACCGCCCACAACCCTCTGACATTCTTGAACCACGATGGCTGACCTTGCGCCACAGCAAAGAGAGAGTTGGGGAACACGCGGGGGATTCATTCTGGCGGCCGTCGGCTCGGCGGTCGGGCTGGGCAACCTCTGGGGATTCCCCTACAAGCTGTATAGCTACGGCGGCGGCGCGTTCCTTATTCCGTATATGCTGGCGCTGCTGGTGGTGGGCATACCATTACTGGTGCTCGAGTTCAGCCTCGGACATCTCACCCAGCGGGCTGCACCCGATGCCTTCAGACAGGCTCACCCCAAGTTCGAGATGGTGGGATGGTGGGGAATTATACTGGGGTTCGTAATTGTAACCTATTACCCGGTCATCCTGGCGTATTGCTTCAGTTTCCTGGGCTACAGCGTTGTTGGTATGTTCAACGGTGGAAACCTGCCGTGGGCCGGGGTCGGCGCCGAGGGCGTCCAAAAAGCACACGAGTTCTTTTTCGAGACGTACCTCGGCTACCGGGCGGGACCGGCACCGGGGGCGATTCGCTGGAATCTGGTGCTGCCGCTGGTTATCGCGTGGGTTGCGATGTACCTGTGCATATTCAGAGGCGTAAGGCTGGTCGGACGCATAGTGTGGCTGACGGTGCCGCTGCCGTGGCTGATGCTGCTTGTGCTGACCATCCGGGGTATGACGCTGCCCGGCAGTATGCAGGGCCTGGCGTATTATCTCGACCCTGTCTGGTCGGAGCTGGCCAAGCCGACCACCTGGAGATATGCATTCGGACAGGTATTCTTCTCGCTGAGCCTTGCCTTCGGCGTGATGATTACGTACGCCAGTTTTCTCCACCGCGAAAGCGACCTTAATAACAACGCCCTGATTATCGGGCTTGCCGATTTCGCCACAAGCTTCGTGGCGGGGCTGGCGGTGTTCTCGACGCTTGGCGGAATGGCACACGCAACACAGTTGGCGGGCCATCCTGTCGCGGTTGAGAACGTCGCCAGAAGCGGCCCGTCGCTGGCGTTCGTTGCATTTCCATATGCCCTGGCACAGCTGCCGTACTCGGCCTATTTCAGCTTCATATTCTTCTTGGCGCTGGTGACGCTGGGTATCGATTCGGCCTTCTCCATTACCGAGTCGGTGCTGGCAAGCGTCGTTGACAAGACGGGCTGGAGGCGGGACGTGGTGCTTATCTTGATGAGCCTGGTGGGGCTTGGTTTCGGGCTGGTTTACGTTACGGCCGCCGGGCTTGACTGGCTGGGCACGATCGACGGGTTCGTCAACGGAACCTGGGGCATAGCGTTTCTGGGGCTGCTGGAAGCGGTGGTGCTGGGGTGGCTGTGGAGGGTTGAGCTGTTGCGCGAGCACGCCAACGTCCGCAGCGACTGGAAACTGGGCAAGTGGTGGGATTATTTTATCCGCATTGTCATTCCGCTGGTGCTGGGGACGTTGTTCTTCTGGCAGTTGTTCGACGACGTCGGCAGTGAGCAGGGATTTCTCCGTCGCCCGGACGGCACGTGGAACGTATATAACTGTGTAGGACTTGGTGTTGTGGGCCTGGCGCCTGCGCTTGCGGTTGTGTTCAGCGTCGTAAGACCGAGGCGGAACCGGCAGCAATCTTCAAGCTACGGCGAACAGGGCCTCACCACCGCAGGCAAGACCGCCGGGGCGATCGCCCTGGTGCTGGCGGTGGTACCGGCGGCCGCTGCACTGCTTGCTCTGGTCCTCAACGCAGGGCCGTTTGCGAGACGTGTTGGGCTGTTGTGCCTTGCGGTGGGTGGACTGGCGGGGTTGATTCTTAGCTGCCGGGTCGTTGAAAAGCACTCTACAGCCGTCAGCAGGCCCTGTTGGCTGGCTCGGTGGGGTGGGATTGCTTCGACGCTGGCGCTGAGCGGCTGTCTGGCCACCGTACTTTTCCGGCTGGCCGCAGCGGTCAAGCCGGCGGTTTCCGAGCCGGCCATCCGCCGCGAGCTCGGCGGAACATCCTATGTCATCCTGACAGTGGTATTTCTGATTATCGTGGCAGGGCTGGGCTGGTGCTTCTACCGGGCCATTCTGGCTGCGGGTAACTCACGACGGACAGCGGGCGACGAGTAGGTCGAGATCGCTGCAAGTTGCCGGACTGTCGGCGCGGCCGATGCCCGAATTGCGGTCTGCGACGGCTCAGGGGGAAGGGGAAGCCGGTGACCGTCTTACTTGCAACCTTCCTCTGCGTTGCTGACGTACTTGTCGATGCAGGCCTGCTCAATATCGATGTCGTTGATATTTGCAAGCGTACACAACCACGCCAGCACGTCGGCAAACTCCTCGGGACGATTGGTCGCATTTTCATCGGCCAGAGCGGTCGCCAGCTCCCCAACTTCTTCGATGAACCACAAAAATGTTGCTGCAGTTCCTCGTTGCTGATCCCGCTGCTTATATCTGTGCGAAATCAGTTGTTGAAATTCCCGAATCTGCATTTGGAGCGGGTCGTCGGCCGACCTAAAGCAGGTCCGACAACCTTGTCTTTGCGAAGACGTCCCTGGCCTGTCCGATCGCCTTGTCGTAAATCCGCTCGATTTTCTTGGCGGACTTGTCGCCCTTGGCGTGCTCCATCAGGTTGAGTTGGTTCACCATCGGACCGTCAATGGCTTCGATCATCTGCAGAAGCGTGATGCTTCTGGGTGTCTTGCCCAGTGAGAAGCCTCCTCGCGGCCCTCTCTTGCTTCGCAGCAGATTCGCTTTGACCAGTTGCTGCAGTATCTTCAAGAGGTACTCCAGCGGAATCTTGTACTTCTTGGCAATCTCCTGTGACAGCACCACGCCTTCGCCTTTGCGCTTGGCAATGTACGCCGCAGCCAGCAGTCCGTACCCGGTCGACCTACTGATCTTCATGTCAGCCTCCTTCTGTCAAAAAAGTTACAAACTTTTCTTTGGGTGCTCGGCTGCATCGAGCCTGGCGCACCACACCCTGTTTACAGATGCTTCAAATTTGTGCTCTATCTCGCCGGGTGTGGCGTTGAACCGGCGGGCAAGGCCCCCTATACATAGAGCACCAACCCATAACACGAACGGCCTCCCGAGCGCGGGCGTTCAGCAGCCCAAAGCGCCTCGGGGCACCAAAGATTAGATATGTAAGATACAAACGTGAAATTGCAAGCATAATCTTCGAAAAAAAATGAATTTTTTTAATTTTTTACCCGGCGACCCCAAGAACTTGACAGCCCCGGCGCCGAGGCGTACGATTCGGTCCTGTGCAAGACAGTGTTTTTCAGGGGTACTTTAATGATGGATTCTGTAAAGCCCAGGATAAGCGTGGAATACATCGGCCAGGCCACGGTTTTGACCGTCACAGACCAGAAGCTGCTGGAAGAGCAGGCTATCGGCAACCTCCAGGACTCGATAATGTCGGTCGTTGAGCAGGGCGACGACCAGAACCTGATAATCGATTTTCGGAACGTTCGTTTCTTGTCGTCGGCCGTGTTGGGCCTGCTGATAAGGGTAAGCAAAAGGGTTTACGAGCGCAACGGGCAGCTGCGACTGTGCAACATAGACCCCAAGATTCAGGAGATTTTCAGAATTACCCGTCTTACCAAGGTTTTCGATATTTACAAAGACCTTGACAGCGCGCTGGAAGGCCTGGCCGAGCAGCAGTAGGATGGCGCTTTGGTTGCGTGTTTCGGCCGGTTTTGTGCACCCACCGGCGTGGAGAGGCACTTGTTAAAGCCCTGTACCGAAAATGGCCGATTTGACACAGGTGGGTTTGTGTGCCGTCTAAGAGCACCTGCCTAATCGCGAAATCTGGTTTTATGACGTTGGAGAGACCAATCAGTCGGTCGATCGAGATAGAAAGCTTGCCCTCGGCGATTTCCGAGCTGTGCCAGCAGGTCCTGTCTGAGCTGGAACGGTGCGATTTCAGCAACGAGGATGTATTCGCCGTCCATCTGGCGCTGGAGGAGGCCCTGCTGAACGCGTTCAAGCACGGCAATAAGATGGACGCGAGCAGGCATATCAAGCTGGACTACACGGTTGACGCGGAAAAAGTTGAGATATACGTGGCCGACGAGGGCGAGGGCTTCAACCCGGATTCGGTGCCCGACCCGCGTTGCGGCACGAATATTTACAAGCCGGAAGGGCGGGGACTGCTGCTTATGCGAAGCTACATGGACATCGTGGAATACAACGAAAAAGGCAATTGCGTACATATGATAAGGTATCGTGAAAAACCACCTGTGTTGCCGCGGGACCAGTAGTCCCGCCGGGTGCCCGGAGCACTGGTGCCACAAAACTATCGCAAAATGAAGCTGTTGGCGTGGTTGCGAGCAGGCAGGCCGATAACAAGGCTGGCCGTGGCAGGCCTGTTGACCGGCTGTTCTGTAGTGGTTTTCGGCTGTTCAGGTTCCGAGCAGCCCGTACCGAAGATAGTGGGCACCGTCCCTTCAAGCACCCGACCGGTACGGCCGCCGAGCAGCTATCACCGCGTCGCGCCCAGGGCGATACCCAGCGACGTTCCGGCAAGCTGGATTCCACCTGCGAGGCTGGAACGGAAATGGACCGCCATCATCATCCACCACTCCGGCACCGACACGGGAAATGCCGCAATTTTCGACAGGTGGCATCGTGAGCACCGGCACTGGCGGGGTGTCGGTTATGATTTCGTCATCGGCAACGGCAGCGACAGCGGCGACGGGCAGGTGGAGGTGACGTTTCGCTGGCGGCGGCAGCTGACGGGCGCCCACTGCAAAACGCCCAACAATTGGGCCAACGAGCAGGCGATTGGAATCTGCCTGGTGGGTGATTTCAACAAGTACAGGCCCAGCGCGCGCCAGATGAACTCGCTGCTGAAGCTTGTTCGTTTCCTTCAGAGGCGCTACGCGATACCGACCTGGCGGATTTACGGGCACGGCGATACACCCGGGGCACGTATTACGGACTGCCCGGGCAAGTACTTTCCGATGCAGCAGCTCAAGGCCGCTCTGGAATAGCACCCGCCAGCGTCCCATAACGCCGTGGCCGGAGGCAACCCTGCCTTGGCCCGTACGACGAAAAACGCAAATCCTCTGGAACAACGAAAAGTCTTCCACCAGAAGTACCGATTTTCGCATAAAACAGTCACCGCAAGAATTCAGGGACCAGCTATGGTAATGTATGACGCACTCTTCTCGCCGGCCAGTGTGCTTGTAGAGCAGATAGCCCGACAGGTCTTCGAGGTGCTGCCGGAAGCGGGGCCGACCCTTGTAATCATCGACAAGCAGGGCCACCTTTGGCCGAGCGACTCCGAGGGCTTCGCAAAGCTGGGTATCAGTGAATCCTTCCTGAAACAGCTTCGTGCGAGGGTTGACGACGGCGGCGAACCGGTCGTTACCCAGCTCGACCAGGGCAGCGTGATAGCCAGCCAGTTGGCCACGGACAAGACCGACTGCGGGTACATCGTGATGGTCCTGCCGCAGTACGGGCCGGAGGCGACGCTGGCCAACATCGCCCTGGTAGAGGTCATCCTGAACCAGATGAGCCTGGTCGCAAGGCTCGTCGAGAAAAACAGCTCCCTCTATGAGTTGCAGCAAAAGCACTTCGGCTGCACTGCGGCGGGCATCCATACGAACTGACCCCTGCACACCGGCTCGCCCATCCGGCGGGAAAACCACAAGAAAATCCCTGCACCAGGGACAACAGGACAGGTCGTTTTCCACTATTGCTTGACATACGGCAGCAGCACAGTAAAACAGCGGCGAACTGAATCGCCGTGTCGGCAGGGCAGATGCAAGCGAAATGGCAACCGTGCGGCTGTATATGGCTGTTTGCATTATCACGGGATGCACATCGCATCTTTCGGCCGGGCCTCAGTACGTGATAAGATACAGCCACGTGGCCGTGGCCGACCCGAATGTGCAGGCATCGAGCGCCCACGCGCGGACCTTCAAGGCCGAGCTTGAAAGCCGCACCGCCGGTCGGGTCAGGGTCGACATTTTCCCGGCAGGCCAGCTTGGAGGCCAGGTTTCGTCGGTGCAGCAGGTGCGCAAGGGCACGATCCACATTTGTGACATCAGCTCCGGAGTGCTGGCTTCGCTGTATTACGAACCGCTGGAGATTCTCGACATACCGTACCTGTTTTCCTCGAGGGACGTGGCAAGAATCGTGCTCGACAACGACAATCCCTTTACGCACAGGCTCATCGAGGACTGCGCTGAAAAGACGGGGATAAGAATCCTTGCGCTGGGTATCTTCGGGTATCGACATATGACGAACAACGTTCGGCAGATAAGGGTTCCGCAGGATATGGCGGGGCTGAAGATGAGAACGATGGAGATAGCGGCCCATATGAAGATGATGCAGTCGCTGGGTGCAACGGCTGTGCCGGTACCCTGGCTGGAGCTGTACACCAGCCTGCAGACTCGTGTGGTTGACGGTGAGGAGACGACGCTGCAGAACATAGTTATGGGCAAGCTGTACCAGGTTCAGAAACATCTGACGGTAACGGGGCATCTGCTGGGCGTGGGGGCGTTTCTTTGCAACGAGAAATGGTACCAATCCCTGCCGGAAGACATCAGGCGGGCGGTCATCGACACCGAAAAAGTCGCCCGGCATACCTACGACGTCGTGGGCGAACGGCTTGACGCCGAGGCGCTGGTGAAGCTGGGGCAGTTGGGGATGGAGGTTTATGTCCCGACCCCGCAGGAGAAGTCGATGTTTGCACAAAAAGCCAGGCCTTACGTTCGCCGGTGGATGCAGGCGAAGCACGGCGGGCGATTCGTGCAGGAGTTTTTCGATACGATCGAACGGGCCGAAAGGCAACTCCAACAGCGGCGCAGCGAACCCACGAATGAAACGTCCGGTTGAGGGTATCGACCTTTGCGATGGATTTTCGACGGTTTAACAACATAATCCTCTCGGCCGTTCGAACCGTAAGTGGTTTGCTGCTGGTGGTGATGTTTATAGTGATTATTCTCGGCGTAGTATTCCGGTATATTTTGAATTCTCCCCTGTTCTGGAGCGAGGAGTTGGCCCGCTACGTAATGTTCTACATGGTGCTGGTGGGCAGTTCCGCGGGAATCAGGGAGAAACGCCATCCCGCCCTGTCGTTCGTCGTGGACAGGTTGCCTGCAAATCTTCGGCGGGGATGGGACGTTGTTGTCGACGTGCTTGTGGCTGTCGTGCTGGTGATCGTTTTCCAGCAGGGGCTGGTGATGGCGATTGAGGAACGAATCGGTATGACGGCGGCCCTGCGGATATCGTTTTTCTGGGTTTACCTTGCGCTGCCGATCGGTGCGGCGTTGATGGTACTGGAGATTGTTGCGAAATACGTCACCGCGCCCACAGAGACGGCCGGCGATGCCGACGGCGTCGAGACCAGGGAAGGAGGATAGGTTTGCCCGGCTCGCTTCTTGTTATGGTGGGGCTTTTCATATTCCTGATGTTCACGGGAATGCCGCTTTCGTTTTCGATGCTTTTCAGTTCCGCGGTGTACCTCGTGCTGGCGGGCGAGACGCCCTGGCTGATGGTGCATCATATGTTCACCGGCATAGATACGTTCACGCTTATGGCGATACCTTTCTTTATGCTGGCCGGTGAGCTTATGGTTTATTCGGGCACGGCCGAGAGGCTGCTCAATTTCGCAAACGTGTCGGTAGGTCGGTTTCGCGGGGGGCTGGGGTACGTCAACGTGCTGGCAAGTATGCTGTTCGGCGGCTGCTCGGGTTCTGCGATATCGGATGTGGCGGGGCTGGGGCCGCTGGAGATAGAGATGATGGAAAAGGGCGGCTATAAAAGGGACTTCAGCACAGCGCTGACCATAAGTTCGGCCATACAGGGACCGATTATTCCGCCGAGCATTCCGCTTGTACTGGTGGGGGCGGTTACGGGGATATCGGTGGGCGGACTGCTTCTGGGCGGGGCGATTCCGGGGATAATGGTCGGGCTGGCGCAGTGCGCGGTTATCTTTGTGGTAGCCAGAAAACGAAAGTTCCCGAGGTTCGAAATCAAGACCTCGGTTCTGGAGATAGTGAAGGTAACGCTGCGGGCGATTCCGTTTTTTCTTATGCCGTTTATTATCTTGGGCGGTATCATCGCAGGGGTCTGCACGCCGACCGAGGCGTC
>CAYSBK010000062.1:0-12509 GCA_964429265.1 uncultured Pirellulales bacterium
TACAGGAAGGGATTGGTGGTTTTTTCGCGGGCTATGGTTGTCGCCGGGCCGTGGCCAGGATAGACGACCGTATCATCCGGCAACGCGAGCAGCTTTTCCCTGATGGCCGTTATCAATTGTGCGGAGCTTGAGCCGGGGAAATCGGTTCGGCCGATGGATTCGGCGAAAAGCGCGTCGTCGGTAAAGACCAGGTTATGATCCCTGGCGTAGAGGCAGATTCCGCCGGGCGTGTGGCCGGGGGTGTGGAGCACCTGTAGCTTTATTCCTGCGACTTCAATGACGCTGCCGTCCCGCACCAGCACATCGGCAGCAGCGGCGGTAAAGGCGACACCGGCGAATGCCGAGAGATTTCGAGCGGGGTCCTGGAGCATCTCGGCGTCCAGTTCGTGGATGAAGACCTTGATTGCAGAAAAGGCTTCTCGCAGAGCGGCCACTCCGACGATGTGGTCGGCGTGGCCGTGAGTGAGCACGGCGGCGAGGGGGTTGAGCCGGTGAGCGGAAAGAAAATCCAGCAGCGGTTCAGGCTGCATCCCCGGGTCGATAACGATGCAATCGACGGCGTCGTCAGCCGCCCGCAGCACGTAGCAGTTCGTTTGGTAGTCACCGAGAACCAGACAGTCGATTTTCATAATTTCGACACCTCGAAAAAGCCGCACGTTAGCAAAATGCGGGCTTGTCGTCAACGGCTCAGCGCGGCGGCAAGACAGACCTGCGGCGGGCCGACGTTGTTTGTGCTTGACCGGCCGGGGTGAGTCTGTTAGGGTGCTTCAGGCTTTGGGGCAGTGACAGGTGCTATGAAAGCTTTTTGGCGAATCCTGGGTTACGTCCGGCCGCAATGGCCGCGGGTTACGGCCGTGGTGCTAAGTGCCATGGTGGTGGCGCTGCTGTTGTCGGTCAGTTTTATGACGGTCATACCGCTGATGAAGGTGATGATCAGCGAGGAGGGTCTGCACGGGTGGATCGACAGGAAAAGCTGCCATTACAAGTACGGTTTGGATTTTTATGTTCCCCAGGCCGCCGAGATAATCGCCGGCAGACAACGTGCGGAGGGACTTCGGATTGCCAGGGTCGAGCAAAACAGCCTCGGCTGGACGGCGGGCCTGCGAGCCGGCGATAGAATCGTCGCGGTGGACGGCGAAAGTGATGCCAGCCGTCCGGTGACATACTTCAGGCTGCTGCAGTCGCTTGCGACAGCGAAGGACGATTACGTGGGGCTGGCGGTTGTGGCAGATGAGGCTGAAGGCACGGCTGCAGCCAGAACCGTGGAATTGCACACGCCCTACGACAGGTCTTACGTGGAGGGGCTGGGGTGGGGCAGGTTCGGCAGGTTTACCCTTGACCTGAAGCTTTTCGCGGTCGAGTCGGCGCAATGGGCGGCTGGTTTTGTTCCGAGAGAACGAACCGCGCAGAGCAGGACCACGGCGACCATTGCGATAATTCTGGGCATAGGGGTGTTGACCATCATCCGGTGCGGCGCCAAGTTCTACCAGGCTTACCTGGCGGAGAAGGTGGTGCAGGTTTCGGTGAACCGACTGCGGGCCGATACGTTCGGTCACGTGCTCGATATGCCGATGGGGTTTTTCGCCAGGGAAAGGCCCAGCGACACGGTCAGCAGGATTATGCGCGATACGGGCGTTATTTCGGGTGCGATAAAGGTGCTGCTGGGCAAGGCACTGAGGGAGCCGTTGAACGCGCTGTTTATGCTGGGCTGTGCGGCGTTGATAAGCTGGCAATTGACACTTGTTTTCCTGTGCGCGGCGCCTCTGGTGGTGGGGTTGTTGAGCATCTTCGGCAGAAAGATGAAAAAGGCGACGCGCAAGTCGCTGGCGGCCGGTTCCGTGATGCTGGGAAGGCTTCAGCAGACGCTCGAAGGCCTCGGCGTGGTGAAGGTCTATAACCGCCAGGGATACGAGCGCCGGGCCTTCCACGAGATCAACAGGAGGCTGTTGAAGCAGTTGCTGCGAATTGCGAAGGTTGACGCGGCCACTATGCCGGTGCTGGAGGTACTTGGAATGATAGGCGGAGGACTTGCCCTGGTTATCGGCGTTCAATGGGTGGGCCGAAGCCAGATGGATGCCAGCGAGTTTCTCGGTTTGCTGATACTGATGGGTGCTTCGGCGGAGTCGGTTCGGAAGGCCAGCGGCATCTGGAACAGGGTCCAGCAGGCCAACGCGGCGGCCGAGCGGGTCTTTGCGATAATGGACCAGCCGAAGGAGACCGACTTTCAGGGCACGATTGTGCTGGGGCCGTTGAGGCGGCGGATAGAGTTCGTGGACGTCGTGTTCAGCTATCCCGGAAGCGATGAGCCGGCGCTGAAGGGGATCAACCTTTCGGTTCCAGCCGGACGGACGGTGGCGATCGTGGGGCCGAACGGCTCGGGCAAGACGACGCTGGCAAACCTTATTCCCAGGTTCTACGACCCCGACAGCGGGCGGGTGCTGATAGACGACACCGACATAAGAGACGTAACCCTGGCCAGCCTGCGCGACCAGATAGCGATGGTTACGCAAAACATCGTAACCTTCAACGATACGATTATGGCCAACATCGCCTACGGCAAGGCGGACGCCACCGAACAGGAGGTGATCGCCGCGGCCAAGCGGGCATACGCGCACGAGTTTATTTCGCTGCTGCCGGGCGGGTACGATACCGTCATCGGCGAACAGGGCGTGGGGCTCAGCGGCGGACAACTCCAGAGAATCATCATCGCCAGGGCGATTCTGAAGGACCCATCGATATTGATTTTTGACGAGGCCACCAGCCAGGTGGACCCCGACAGCGAGGCAAAGATTCACCGTGCCATCGAGCAGATTATGAGGGACAGGACCAGCTTCATAATCGCACACAGGTTCAGTACGATAGTGGCGGCCGATGCGATAGTGGTTATGGACGGCGGACGGGTCATCGACCAGGGCCGGCACGACGAACTTGCCCGGCGTTGCCCGCTATACCAGAGCCTTTATGAAACGCAGTTGGTCCGCACGTAGAGCCGGGCCGGCGGCGACCGGTCGCTTTCGCCCATAATATCAGGCCAACGGGCATTTTAAGGTGGTGCTGGGACGTGGTATTGCCGATTATAATTATCGTATGGCTGGAGCTAGCGGCGCTGCAGCAGGGCCGGCACCTGCCGACAAAAGGTTCGGCGGCGCGGCGTTGAGACTTTTGGTTTTGATGGTTTGAGAGTCAGGTATGCAGGACGTAATCAGACAGAAGAAGGCATACGAGCTTTTCACTCGCTACGAGGGCAATCCCATATTGACCTCGGACAACTGGCCTTACCCGGTCAACGCGGTCTTCAATCCCGCCGCCGCCAAGCTCAACACCGAAACGTTGCTGCTGGTGCGTGCCGAGGATATGCGTGGTTTCTCCCATCTGACGGTGGCCCGCAGCAGCGACGGTCTGACGAACTGGCAGATAGAGCCCCAGCCAAGCCTCGAGGCCGACCCGAACTCCCGCGAGGAAAAGTGGGGCCTGGAAGACCCGCGGGTGGTCTGGCTTGAAGAACAGAAGCAGTTTGCCATCACGTATACTTCGTTCAGCGAGGGCGGGCCCGTCGTTTCGCTGGCGATTACCAAGAACTTCAGGACCTTCGCGCGTCTCGGCACATTGCTGCCGCCGGAGGACAAGGACGCCTGCCTGCTTCCGCGGAGGTTCAAGGGACGATTTGCCCTGATCCACAGGCCGATCGTCCGCGGCGAGGCGCACATATGGATAAGTTTCTCGCCGGACCTCAAGCATTGGGGCGACCACCGGACCCTTATCAAGACGCGACACGCGTACTGGGACTGCCACCGAGTCGGGCTTGCGTGCCAGCCGATTGAGACTCCGCACGGCTTCCTTATCCTGTACCACGGCGTTCGGGCCACCACTTCAGGCCAGATTTACCGCGTGGGTCTTGCGCTGCTGGATTTGGAGGAGCCGTGGCGGGTGCTTCGGCGAAGTGCCGAATGGATACTCGGGCCGCGGACCCCTTACGAACGCATCGGCGACGTCAGCGACGTGGTCTTTCCCACCGGCGCGGTGGTGCACAAGGAGACCGACCAGTTGTACCTTTATTACGGTGCGGCGGACTGTACCGTGGCCGTTGCCATCGCCAGGCTCAGCGAAGTGCTCGACTACGCATTGTCCTGCCCGGAAGCGCAGCAGTAGGCCTTAATCATATTGCCGGCTGCGCTGCTTTCGGCCGGGCTGGTCCGCCACAGCTTGCCGGAATTGATTTGAACCAACCTTTGCGCTGGATTATAGTACCGCCTGCTATACCCGTGTGTCCGGGCCGGGCATATATGTTTTGCCGGGTCGGAAAGTAAAATCGAAGAGGATTCTTTTTGGAGGCGCAAGATGGCCGAAGAGAAAAGGCTTGCGGTGGTGACGGGGGCGGCCAGGGGCATAGGCCGGGCCATAGTGCTTGAGCTTCTCAGGCAAGGCCGGGTCGTCGCCGGACTGGATATAAACGCCGAGCAACTGGCCGAACTTGAGGATGTTGTCAAGCAGCACGGCTTTTCCTGCAAGAGTGTCTGCGTGGACATCACCGACACGGAGAAGTTCACGCAGGTGCTGAGTTCGCTTGCCGACGAACACAACGGCATCGGTATCCTGGTGAACAATGCCGGCATCACTCGCGACAAGCTGTTGTTGCAAATGAGCGACGAGGACTGGGACAGGGTTATCGAGGTCAATCTCCGCGCGGCGTTCGTGGCCACGCGGGTGGCGATAAAGTCTATGATACGCAACAAGTTCGGGCGGATAATAAGCCTCAGCTCCGTTGCCGGGGTTATGGGCAACGCCGGTCAGAGCAATTATGCCGCCAGCAAGGCGGGTCTTATCGGCCTTAGCAAGTGCGTGGCCCGCGAGCTGGCCAGGAAGAACGTAACGGCCAATTGCATTGCGCCGGGCTTTATCGTCACGGAGATGACCGACAAGCTGCCGGAACCGGTCAAGGATGCGGCCAGGCAGATCATTCCGATGCGGCGGTTCGGGTCTGTTGAGGACGTCGCCAGGGCCGTGGCGTTCTTTGCCGCGGACGAGGCGGGCTATATCACCGGCCAGGTGCTGTGCGTGGACGGGGGAATGGCGATGTAGCAGCGAGCTTCCAGCCGGGCCGACCGCCTCGAAGGGGCTTGCAGGCGCGTAAAAAAATAAAAAATGTTTGTTGCAAAGTCGGCCAGGCAGTACTATACCTGCCGTCAAAATGAGGCTGGTTGGACGGTTTTCGATGCTTTTGCCGTATGTCTGGTATATGGAGTTGTTGTAATTGAGCGAGCACCGGCTGCTGCTGCGGCAGTGTTGTTGCGGCGCAGTGCCGGTAACGTTTCGGTTTTCACTATGGAGGACAAACAAGTGAGCGCCGACGAGGTAGATGTGCAGGAAATCGAAAAGAAGGTTATCGATATCATCAGCGAACAAATGGGCGTGGACAAGTCGGAAATCACCCGCGACACGTCGTTTATCAACGACCTGAATGCCGATTCGCTGGACACGGTGGAGCTGGTTATGGAGTTCGAGGACGAGTTCGACACCAGCATCCCGGACGAGGAGGCCGAGAAGATCCAGACGGTCGGTGCGGCGATAGACTACATTGTCAACGCTCTGCATTCCAAAAACCAGCAGTAGCGGATCGGCTTTTGTTATGGGCAGACGGCGAGTAGTAATCACCGGCCAGGGCTGTGTCACCGCCCTGGCCGAATCCGTCGATGGACTGTTTACTGCGCTTTGCCAGGGCAAGAGCGGCGTTTCTACCATTGAGTCCTTCGATGCGAGCATCTATCCCGTGCATTTCGGCGGCGAGATAAAGAACTTCGACCCGACCAGGTACATCGAGCAACGCCAGAGCAAGCGGATGGACCGCTTCACGCAATTCGCCGTAGCCGCAGCCGAGCAGGCGGTCAGGGACAGCGGTATAGACTTTTCTAAAGTGGACCCCTACCGCGCCGGTGTCATAGTGGGGACGGGCATAGGCGGCATCAAGGAAATCGAGGAGCAGCACGTCAGGCTTCTCAATAAAGGCCCGCGGCAGGTCTCGCCGTTTACCGTTCCAAAGTTGATGGGCAATGCGGCAAGCGGCAGTGTCGCGATACGTTACGGTTTGCAGGGGCCCAACATCTGTGTGGTCAGCGCCTGTGCTTCGGCCAGCCACGCGATAGGCGAGGCGTTTTGCAACATCGTCGCAGGCCGCAGCGACGTGATGATAACCGGTGGTTCCGAGGCGGCGCTGACGCCGATAGGCCTGGCGTCGTTCTGTGCGGCAAGGTCGCTGAGCACCCGCAACGACGACCCCGCAGGTGCTTCCAGGCCCTTTGACCGGGATCGCGACGGTTTCGTGCTGGGCGAAGGCGCCGGCGTGATTGTCCTTGAAGAGTACGAATATGCCAGGAAACGCGGTGCGCGGATTTACGCGGAGTTGCTGGGCTACGCTGCCACCGACGATGCGTATCACGTCACCGCGCCGAGACCGGGTGGTGAGGGGGCGGCCGAGGCTATGAGGCTGGCGCTGAAAGACGCCCGCGTCGAGCCCGAGCGCGTCGATTACGTTAACGCTCACGGAACCGGCACCGAGCTGAACGACATGGCCGAGAGCACAGCCATCAAGGCGGTGTTCGGACAGCACGCGTACAAGCTGCTGGTAAGCTCGACCAAGAGCAGCCTCGGCCATCTTCTCGGCGCCAGCGGTGCGGTGGAGTTGATTGTAACGGTAAAGACTCTCAACGAATCGGTTGTTCCGCCGACGATTAACCTGGAGAACCCGGACCCCCGCTGTGACCCGAAGATCGATTACGTTGCCCGGCAGGCCCGGCAAGCGAAGGTGGACGTGGCGATCAGCAATTCGTTCGGTTTCGGCGGACACAACGCCTGCCTGGTCGTCGGCAGGGTTTAGCACCGAGGCGTCAGCCCTTTCGCGTTTTCCTCAGCGTCCTCATCACTTCATTAAGCCGCCATTCAAGGGAGGATAATATCCAGAATTGAAAGTGGTTCACCCGCATCTGGCAGTGAATCAGGTAAATGATTTTCAGTGACAGCGCAATGGTGGCGAACTCAACCATCAAGAGCCTCAGCTCCGCTCTGAAAATCGACACCACCACCGGCACGCCAATCGCGAGGACAAACAGGGCGTTGATAAACCTGGTTTGAAACTTCGGCACTGCGCCTATCCTGCCGATGATGTTTCTGACCCGCTCTTTTTCCTGCTGGAAATGCTCGAGTTCTCTGCGCAGGTCTTCCAGTTCGTCTTCATGGATTTTCTCGTTGTCCATTTCCGGAAACCTCTCTTAGAACAGTGCTTATGAGCCTTTTTTCCTGCAGCCGTGCAGGATAACCTGCGGCGGGGCTTATTGCAAGCGCCGGCCCGCCCACAGTATCGGCCGGCGATTGACACCGGCGTTCTATGTTTGTACCTTCGGGGGCGATTTTTCCAGCATAATTCACAGGAGAACCAGTGATGCGAGTGAAGGTATTTTTTCTGGTGCAGGTGGCCTTGGCGGTTGCGGTTTTGTGCCAGGGCTGCTGGGTCGTGGTGGCCGGTGCCGGTGCCGCAGGTGCGGTTGCGTACGCCAAGGGCGACCTGCAGGCCGTGGAGTCGCACGACGTGGACACCGTTTACGCCGCGACGAAAAAGGCGATCGCCGACATCGGCCTTGTCGTGGTCGCTGATTCCAAGACCGAGATCGTGGCCCGCGATTCCAGCGACAGAAAGATAACGATTCGCCTGACGCCGGCGGCGGAAAATGCAACAAGGCTGTCGATACGAGTCGGCGTTTTCGGCGACGAGACGATGTCCAACTTCATCTACGGCAAGATTCACGACAATCTGCGTTAGGGCGCTGGTTGAGCGAACCGGGGCATCAGGCGTTTTGCAGTTCCTGGCCGATTTGTTGTCGGATGAGGGCTTTGGCTTTTTCCAGCGGTCCCGGCAGGTACAGACCGGCGGCTGCTTTGTGGCCTCCGCCGCCGAAGCGTTCGGCTATTCGACGCACATCGACCCTGCCGTTGCTTCTCAGCGAGCACCTTATCCGGCCGTCTTGCTGCTCCACGAACAGGGCCGCAACTTCCACCCCGGCGATGCGGCGGCACTCGTCGATGAGATTCTCGGTGTCTCTGGGTGAGGCCCCGGTGCGGCTGAAGTCGTCGAGGCGGATGTGCTGGGCGGCGTACCGGCCGTCGAAGTGCAGTTCGAGACTGTTGAGCACAGCGACCATAAGGCGAAAACGCTGCACCGAGAAACTTTGATACAGCCGGCGGTGAATCGCTGCGACGTCGGCGCCGGCGTCGGCCAGTTCGGCGCAGGTACTCAAGACTCTGCTGTCGGTGTTCGTGAACCGGAACCAGCCGGTGTCGCTGGCTATTGCGACGAAAAGGGCCTCGGCGATCTTGTGCGTTACCTGCCAGCCGGCGAACTTGAAGAAATCGTAGACGACCAGGCCAGCGGCTGCCGCCGCGGTATCGATAAGCTGGACGCTGCCGAGGTTGTCGGAAGTGATGTGGTGGTCGATAACCAGCACGGCGGCGGGGCTTGCACGGAGGCATTGGTCGAAGCCCGGCAACTGGCTGTAGCTGTTGGTGTCGATGATGATAATCAAATCCGGCCGGGACAAATGCTGCCGGAGATGGTCGGCGGCAAGGTCTTTTCCCAGCACAGCCGGCGGCGAATCAAAAAGGAACTCGTACCATTGAGGTATCGGCGACAAGAACAGGGTGTCTACTTTCCTGCCTGTGCGGCTGAGAACTTCCCACAGGGCGGCCACGCACGCACAGGCGTCGCCGTCGGGGCGTGTGTGAGTGGTCAGCAGCACGCTGTTCGAATGCTCGATAAGCTCTATGGCTTTTTGAAAGTCTTCGCGGTTGACCATCCTATGCCTTCAAAATAGTCGTCGCCGTTTCACAGTCGCTTTCGATTTGCCGGGCGAGGTCCTTTTCGCCGGGGAATTTCTTTTGACCACGCAGTTTTTCGACGAAGTCCATCGCCATATATTTTCCGGCAAGGGCGGCCATTTGTCTGCCGATGATGTGTGCTTCGATCAGCCGCCCGCCGCAAGGCTCTACGGTCGGTGTGGTTCCGATGCTGAATACGGCGGTAAACTTCCGGTCGGCGTCGAACAGGTCTTCCAGCGAATCGCCCAAGAGAACCCACCCGGCGTAAACGCCATCCTGGGGGATTATCTGCGGTTGCGGCTGAAGGTTTGCGGTGGGAAACCCGATCTTCCTGCCTTTGCCTTTTCCCGGTACGACGGTGCCGAGCAGTCGGTACGGCCTGGTCAAAGCCCGGGCCGCGTCGGCAACCGCGCCGGCTTGCAGAAGGTTCCGCACCGTCGTACTTGAGACCTTTACCGTCGCGCCGCCGGCCAGCGTCATCTGCTTTTGCGGCACCACGCAAACCTCGAAGCCCTTCTCGGCGCCAAGCTGCTGGAGGCGATCGAGGCTGCCTGCGCGGCCGGCGCCGAAATTGAAATCGGGTCCCTCGACCACCGCCACGGGCTTGACGCAGCCCGACAGAAAGCGGTCGACGAACTGTAGCGGCGACAGGCTCAGCAGCTCGGCGGTGGTGTCGAAGACGAAAAGACAATCGACGCCCAGTTGACTCAGCAGGTGGCCCTTGTATTGCAACGGTGTCAAAACGCCAATTTCCCTGGTTGGATTCAATACCACCGCCGGGTGGGGATAGAAGCTCATCACGACAAGCTGGGTCTTGCGGGCGGAGGCGATTTTTTTGCCGGCGGCGATGATTTGCTGATGGCCCAGGTGAACACCATCAAAGTTTCCGATGGTTACGACCGACCCTTTCGGAATCTGGTCAATGGCTTCTTGCTGCCTTATGGTCTTCATTGTCCCGTTCCTTTTCGCCTTCGCCGTAACAGGCGAGGTGCTTCAGCAGCCGGTGAGAGGGCTAATTTAGCGGTTGGGCAGGACGTCCGCAACGGGTTTTTCACCGGCGGCATCGTCGCTCTTGGCCGATGTTCGGGCGAACCTTCATCGGCGATGAGCGTATTTGTTATTTGCAACTTAGTTGCATTTGCTTAGGATGGCGTCGGCACGGGCGAATCCGGCCAGCCGGCAAGACAGGTCCCGGCGGCGCCGGCCTCGGGCAAAACGGCTGTATCTGCGAACGACGCTCTTGCAAGGCCGCGACAAGATGAAAACCGACGGAAAGCTAAGACACATCCTCGTGGAACTGCGGGGACATATCCCGTTTACGGCGTTTGGGGCGTTGCTGGGCATACTGTTTATGATGGGATTTCGATACCTGGGGGCCGGCGGCGGAACGGCGTTGTTCAGGGTCTTTCATCCCGCCCACGTGGTCCTGAGCGCTATGGTGACGGCGTCTATGTTCCGTCTTCACGCCAAGCGGGGCGTGCTGGTGGTGCTGGTGGTGGGCTATCTCGGGTCGGTGGGGATAGCGACCTTAAGCGACATAATCATCCCCCATATCGGCGCTTCGGTACTCGGCCTGGATATCCCGACTCACTCGCAGATCCACAGTGCCGTTGATGCTGCGGCGGATGCCCCCACCGATGCGGAACACCACCACGACCGCCAAAAACTGCACCTGGGCTTCATCGAAGAATGGTACCTGGTCAACCCGGCGGCGCTGATAGGTATCCTGATAGCCTTGTTCTATCCCAGAACGAAGTTTTCCCACTCCGGCCACGTATTGATAAGTACCTGGGCCTCGTCTTCTTACCTGCTGATGAGTCTGCGGGCGGATCTGTCCGTAGGGGTGGTAGCCGGCATAGCGCTTACGCTTTTCATAGCGACGTGGGTGCCGTGTTGCATAAGTGACATCGTGTTTCCGTTGTTGTTTGTTGAGCCTGACCTGAGCCTTGCCGGGGCCTGTCCCGACCACCGGCTTCACAGTCACCCGCACAAGTCCTTGTCGGGGTAGTCATTATGAAACGAGACAACCACTACGACGCGGAGCGGATGTTACGTCGGGCGGGTCTTCGTTGTACCCAGCCTCGGCTGACCGTGTTGAAGGTTCTGGCCGCAGCCGTCCGGCCGTTAAGTCCGGAAGAGGTAGGTCGCAAGCTCGGTACGCAAGGCCCTAACAGGGTGACGGTTTACCGTGTGCTGGAAAGTCTTGTGCGCTGTGGGCTGGTCCACAGGGCGTTTACGGGCCAGCGGGCGGGCCGATATGAACTTGCGGTCAACTGCGGACAGAAACAGTGCCACCCGCACTTTACCTGCACGGTGTGCGGCCGGACAATCTGTATAAAAAAGTTTTCCCTTCCCATAGTGCGGGGTCTGGGTGACGGATTTGTGGTGCAGCGCCAGCAGGTCAGGCTCGAAGGGATATGTCCGCGATGCGGGTAAGCGTGGGCCTTGGCCAAGCGGGTGGTGGACGCCGTGCCGGCCGGGGTATACAATAGCGCTATGCAGATGTATCCCTTGAAGTTCGAGCCGATCTACAAGCACCGCATCTGGGGCGGGCAGAAGCTTCGCGAGGTGTTCGGCAAGGATATACCGCCCGACGTTAGGATAGGCGAAAGCTGGGAAGTGGCGGACCTTCCGGAGGATAAGTCGGTGATAGCCAACGGTCCACTGGCCGGGCGGACCCTGGCCTGGGCGGTGGAGGCCTATCGAGAGCAGATAACTGGCGACCGTGATTTTTCACTTCCGTTTCCGCTGTTGATAAAGTTTCTCGATGCCGAGGAGGTTTTGAGCGTGCAGGTTCATCCTGATGCGGAAACCTGCCGGCGGATGGGCAAAGGCGACCCGAAAACCGAGTGCTGGTACATAATCAGCGCACCGCCGGACGGGCTGCTGTACAAGGGTCTCAGGAAAGGTGTTACGGCCGGGCAGTTTGCCGATTCTCTCAAGGCCGGTACGGTCGCCGAATTGCTCGAGGCCGTGCCGGTAAAGCCGGGCCAATGTCACTTTCTGCCTGCGGGGACGCTGCACGCGATAGGTCCGGGCCTGCTGGTTGCCGAGATACAGACACCGTCGGATACGACGTACCGGGTTTTCGACTGGAACCGTCTCGACGAGCACGGTAAGCCTCGGCCGCTGCACATTGATGAGGCGCTGGAGAGCATTCACTTCGGCGTTTGCGGCAGCGAGCTTCCGGTTACGACGACCGGCCGGCTGGTCGAAAGCGACTACTTCGCCGTGGACAAGATCGAAGCCGACAGGGACACCCAACGGGCACTTTCGCCGGGGCAGATGCGGGTGCTGATAATAATAAGCGGGTCGGGGCGAATCGAGGGCGGCCGTGGCGAGCCGGTGGAGTTTCGGGCGGGCCGGTGCCTGCTGATTCCGGCCGATTACGAGGGTGTAGTGGCGTTTTCCGAGCGGACCGAGTACCTGGTGGTAACGGTATAGGTTTGGGGCCGCGGCATCCCGGTTCGGCATCGGCGGCCGTGGGTTTTTGTAAAGTTTCTAACATCGGCGGGCCGTTTATACGATATGTAATTGGGCGAGCTGGCGCCCCTGGGTCCGAGAAAGATAATGCCTTTGCGAGACTTGACAAGATTGGCCCGGCCTGGGCACTGGATAAAGAACGGCGCGGTTCTTTTGCCGGTGGT
>CAYSBK010000063.1:0-12490 GCA_964429265.1 uncultured Pirellulales bacterium
GCTGCGACAATGGCAACAACGCTCAGCCTCCACGGCTCGGCTGGCGATAGGTTTCCGTGCCATCGTGTCTGGAATCGGGTTTACGGGGCGGCTCTGCGCCGGAGGTAGGTGCACAAGGGTACAGGTCGGCAAGAAGAACCGGGGATGGAAGTCGGGCTTTTGAATGAGGAGGGTGGGCGGCTTCGGGGAGGTGGTAGCTTTTGACTTTCTGAGCAAGGCTGGTCAAGAGTGAAGCAGAAAGCCGGCGGACAGCGCCAGGCAGCCGGCCAGGTGTAGCAGGACGGTTTGCTGGTTGGCACGGTATAAGCCGGCAGTGGTAAGGTCCTTCTTGTTGGCGGATTTGATTGCAGCCAGCGCCAGGGGCATCGTGAGCAGATACAAAAGACCTGCAAAGAACGTCCCTGCAGATGTAAGCATAACCGCCGCAAGAACATAGCTTGCCAGCAGTGTCAGGCGGTAAACCCAGACAGAGCGGCTGACACCAAGGCGGACGACGAGCGTGTGCTTGTTGGTGGCCGCGTCGGCGTGGGCGTCCGGGAACTCGTTTATCAGGATTACCAGGAAAATCAGTATGCTGACAATCGCGGCCGGCGGCAGTATCGTCGGTTCGAGCGTTTCGGTCTGCAGGTAATATGAGCCGGAAACCGGCAGCAGGCCGAATAACAACGCGATGCTGATTTCACCGGCCGTCCGATAGCCCAGTCTTAACGGCGGGGCGGTGTAGAAGAAACCGCCCAGCACTCCGGCAAGGCCCAGCAGCAGTATAAAGATGCTGCGGGTAAGCAACACAATCACCACGCCCAGCATCGAGCCCGTGGCCAAGGCGATGAACGACATAAGCAGAATTAGCCGCGGAGGCAGCACGCCGTTCTGGATGTAACGGCTTCCACCGGAGAATGGGGTTGGATTTGCGTTTGCCCAGTCGTTGCCGGAGATGTGGTCGAAGTAATCGTTTGCGATGTTGGCGCCGGCGTGGAGCAACATTATCGCAAGCAGGGCAAGTATGAAAAGCCCCGGCTCGAACGCGCCGGCGGTTGCGTAGCCCGCGGCTGAGCCGACCAGTACGGCGCCTGCGCTGGCGGTAAGGAATTTCGGTCGATAAGCCAGCAACAAGGTCGAAAGGCTTACGTGTTCGCTTCGCAAGTCCATAACTGCGATTATAGCCGGTATATCGAGGTCCTCCAGGGTTTTTGCCTTCGTCGAAGGCCCGGCGCCTCAGGCAAACTGTGCTGTGAATCCGGCGAATCCACGCTGCTGGAGGCTTGACCGCGGCGGTGGCGGCGTCGAAGATATGCGTATGGGTCGGACCGGCCGAAGACGTCAAACCAGCACGGGGAAAAGGCGACAAGCGGAAACTACGCCCGCCGAGCCGCAAACTCTCCCGAAACGGTCTGGGTTCCGCAAGGCTTGGGTGCTGTTTTTGTTGTTGATTGTGGTGGCCGGCTGGGTGGCGGCGACACACGCACCGGCGCTAACCGCAAAGGCATCCAGCTTCGATGACGAGCAGTACCTCGAAAAGAACAAGCTGGTTCAGAATCCTTCGTGGAACTCGGCGTGGAGGTTTCTGTCGGAGGTACTGGAACCTTCGACGGTCAGGGGCTACTACCAGCCGCTTGCGATGATTTCACTGATGCTGGACTACGCAATCGCCGGCAGGGCCGACAACCTGCTGCCTTTCCACGTAACCAGCCTGGCCCTGCACGTACTGAACGTCTGCCTGGTGGCCGTGCTGATGTACCTGTTGTTCGGGAACGTCTGGGCCGCGGCCGTTGCGGCATTGCTTTTCGGCGTGCACCCTATGACCGTTGAGCCTATCCCGTGGGTCTCGGAGCGCAAGACGCTGCTGGCATCATTCTTCGCGCTTTGGTCGATAATCCTCTACGTTCGCTATGCCCGGCGGCAAAGACGGACGCTGCTGGTTTTGGCGCTGGTGGCGTACCTGCTGGCGGTGATGTCCAAGCCGACGACGACGGTCGTGCCGCTGTTGCTTTTGTTGATGGATTTCTGGCCTCTGAAACGTCTCGGAAAACGGGCGTTCATCGAGAAGATACCGTTTGTCGTTGTTATGGTGGTGTTCGGGATAATCACCGTCATCTCCCAGGCTCGCACGGCCGTGGTCGTAATGCCGGGCGAGTATTCCCCGGCAAGGATTCCGCTTATTGTATGCCACAACATCATCTTTTACCTGCACAAAATCCTCTGGCCCGTGCGGTTGTCCTCGCACTACGCGATGCCCAAGCATTTGGCGGTCGGCTCACCGATGGTCCTGGCCGGCGTAATTGGTACGTGCATCCTGGTGCCGGTGCTGCTGGTGTCGCTGAAGTGGACACGCAGCGTCTTTACGGCGTGGTCGTTTTTCTTCGTCGGTATCCTCCCGACGATGCAGATAATTGGCTTCACCAACGTCATCGCCTCGGACAAGTATGCATATCTGCCGGGCGTCGGCCTGGTAATGCTGCTGGCGTTCGTGCTTGGCCGGGTGTTTCGGGCCTTTCAAGATTCGCCGGCCAGGATTGCCGCCGTGGTCGCCGTGGCCCTGATGGTGGGCGTGGCCGAATCCACGGCCTGTCGGCGATACCTGGTCCGGTGGCAGGACTCCGAGGGGCTGTATCGATATATGCTGGCTCTGGCACCGGAGGCACCCTCGCTGCACCTGAACCTGGGCAACATACTGCTCAAGACCGAGAGGTTCGACGAGGCCTTAGCCCACTACAAGAAAGCGGTCGCCGTTGCCCCACGATATACGCACGCACACCTGAATCTCGGTATTGCACTTTCGGCGGCGGGTAAATATGCGGAGGCTGCCGAGCAGTTTCAAATCGTATTGCGACAAAAAAAGAACGACAAAGAAGCGATGACCCGCCTGGCTTATGCGCTGGATCGCGCCGGGCGCGGAGACAAGGCCCTTGAGTGGTACGACCGTGCGCTGCGGCTGTGGCCGGAGGATGCAAAGCTGCTGAACAACTATGCCCTTGCCCTGGCCGGTCGGGGTCGTCCCGAAAAAGCCGTTGAACTATTCAAGCGGGCCGTCGAGCTGAACGGCAACTCGGTCGAAGTGCTCAATAACCTCGGCAATGCCTACCTGCAGTTGCGGCAGGTACCCCAGGCAATCGAGTGCTACCGGAAGGTACTCGCATTGCAAGAGGATTTCGTGCAGGCACACTACAATCTGGCCAACGCCCTTCGCCAAAGCCGACAGTTCGACGAGGCGATAAAGCACTACGAGCGTGCCCTGCAGCTCGACAGCGGCGATGCCGACGCCCATTATGGCATGGCACTTGCCCTGGTAGAGCAGAAGAAAGTCGATAGCGCAATAATGCACCTGAAAAAGGCTGTGGCGCTCAACAGCAATTTCGCCCGCGCCTACTACCAGTTGGGCCTGATTTACCACGGCCGCAACGATATCGACGCCGCCATCGAGCAGTTTCGCCACGTCCTGCGCATCCATCCCGACGACGCCGAAATGCACTGCAACCTGGGCAGCCTGCTGGCCGAAAAGGGCCAGCTTCAGGCAGCCATAGAGCAGTTTCGCACGGCGCTCAGGCTCGACCCGCACCTGGACCGTGCCCGCAGGCAGTTGGAGTCGGCCCTTGCCGGGCAGGCCGGCAACACGCCGCCGCGCCGATAACAGCGGCGGGGGCAGCGCAGCGTTCCATCACAAGGCCCTGTGAATCTCTGCCAGGCTGGCAGTGCCGCCGGTGCGACCTGCAATTTTGCCAGCCTGCACATTGCTTCGGGCGATGCGCAACTTCTTGAGTCGCATACAGTTAAGACCACATCGGCAGCGCCTGCGCCGCTGGCACGCGTTTTGCACCTTGAAGCTTCGTATGGTAGCGATGTGGTCCGATTGTACATTCGCCGGGGCGCCGGGCGACGGTGTACGCAACAGCGAAACCTTCGCCGGCGACCAGGTAAGTGTCCTGGCAAGCCAGGCTGGCTGGGCCTGGCCCGGTGCGCTGCGGGATATTTTCAAGCCGCGCAGGGTGAACCTGCTCGTTGCCCGCGGCGCCGATGAGTTCGCCAGCATTATCGAGTCGAGGCGAATACACACCGCGATTATCGACCTGGACAGCCCCGACTCGGGCGGGTTCGGCGTCGTCAGGGTCGTGCGGATGGCCGACCCGCTGGTGCCGTGTATAGTGCTCAGCGCCTCGCCGGACCGCGAGGTGCTCGGCAGGGCGCTGGAACTGGATGTGTTCAGCGTCATCGCCAAGCCCGTGGATATGAGCCTGTTACGGCAACAGCTCAACAGGCTGTTCATAAAAAAGTACGGCAGCTACATATTTGATTAGAGGACTCGCCCGGCGCGGCGGCACAGCCATCCGCGAGCCGGGTTGGCTGGTCACGGTTAAAATCGGAAGGATGTTTTTGAAAGGAGCAGAGAGAAAATGAAGATTCGACCATTGGCCGACAAAGTGCTTGTGCAGCGTCTCGAAGCAGAGAACAAGACAGCGGGCGGAATCGTTCTGCCGGATACGGCAAAGGAAAAACCGCAAAGAGGAAAGGTCATCAGCGTAGGCGAAGGCAAGCTGCTGGACGACGGAACGCGAAGGAAGATGCAGGTCAAGAAAGGAGACGTGGTGCTTTTCACCAGCTATGCCGGCACCGAGATAAAAGTTGACGGCAAGGAATATCTCATAATGGACGAATCGGACATAATGGCTGTTATCGAGTAACCGAGGGGACACGGGGGCGCGTCGCCCGTGCCCGGCGGCGAACGTTGTGAAACCGCAATTGGAAAATGTGAAGGAGAATAAGACATATGGCAGCAAAAAAGATAGCTTTCGGAACCGACGCTCGCTCAGCCATCCGTGACGGCGTCAAGAAACTTGCAGATGCCGTGAAAATCACCCTGGGGCCTTGCGGGCGGAACGTCGTGCTGGAAAAATCATTCGGTTCGCCGACCGTCACCAAGGACGGTGTGACCGTGGCGAAGGAAATCGAGCTGGAAGACCCCTATGAGAACATGGGAGCCCAGATGGTCAAGGAGGTGGCCTCGAAGACCTCCAGCGTAGCAGGCGACGGCACAACCACCGCTACCATCCTTGCTGAAAGCATTTTCGAAGAGGGGCTCAAGAACATCACCGCCGGCGCCAACGCGATGCAGGTCAAGCGAGGCATCGACAGGGCGGTCGATGCAATAGTCGAACAGCTTCAGAAGATGAGCATCAGCGTGGACTCCAGCAAGCAGATCGAGCAGGTGGCCACCTGCTCGGCGAACCAGGACGTCGAGATCGGCAAGAAACTGGCCGAGGCGATGGACAAGGTCGGCAAGGACGGGGTTATCACCGTCGAGGAGGGCCAGTCGCTCGAGACTACCGTCGAGCTGGTTGAGGGTATGCAATTCGACAAGGGATATCTCAGCCCCCACTTCATCAACAACCTCGAGAATATGACGGTCGTGCTGGAGAAACCCTACATCCTGATCCACGAGAAGAAGATAAGCTCGGTCAAGTCGCTGGTCCCACTGCTTGAGAAGGTTGCCAAGCAGGGCAAGCCGCTGCTGGTCATCGCCGAGGACGTGGAAGGTGAAGCGCTGGCGACGCTGGTGGTCAACAAGCTGCGAGGCGTGTTGCAGGCGGCCGCCGTAAAGGCGCCCGGCTTCGGCGACCGAAGAAAGGCGATGCTCAGCGACATCGCCGTGCTCACCGGCGGCGAGGCTATCTTTGAAGACCTCGGCATCGAGCTGGAAAACATCGACCTGAAGATGCTCGGCCGGGCCAAGAGGGTCACCATCGACAAGGATACCACCACGATTATCGAGGGGGCCGGCAGCACCGAGGCCATAAAAGGCAGAATCGAACAGATAAAGACCGAGATAGAGGCCTCCACCAGTGACTACGACATCGAAAAGCTGCAGGAGCGTCTGGCCAAGCTGGCCGGCGGCGTGGCCCAGATAAATGTCGGGGCCGCCACCGAAGCCGAGATGAAGGAGAAGAAGGCCCGCGTCGAGGATGCGCTCCACGCTTGCCGGGCGGCCGTCGAAGAAGGGATACTTCCCGGCGGGGGTGTGGCGATGCTGCGTGCGCTGCCGGCGCTGGACAAGATAAAATGCAACGGCGACGAAAAGATAGGCGTCGACATAGTCCGCCGCGCCGTTGTGGCGCCGATAAAGCAGATCGCCGTGAACGCGGGGCTGGACGGCTCCATCGTCGCACAAAAGGTTATGGAAAGCAGCGATACCAATTTCGGCTACGACGCGCTGCGAAAGCAGTACGGCGATATGATAAAGTTCGGCGTAATCGTCCCGACCAAGGTCGAGAGAACCGCCCTGCAGAACGGTGCGTCGATCGCTTCGTTGCTGTTGACCACCGAGGCAGTTGTCAGCGAAATCCCCGAGAAGAAGGAAACGCCTCCTGCGTCGCCCGGAGGCGGGATGTACTAACAGGACCGATGAGAACGGGCCCGGCTGACGGGCCCGTTTCTCTAATCGGCCGGAGTTCGCAAAATGGTTCTTCGATTCTATGCAAATGCCATATCACGAGCGTCGCGGTCCGTGGCGGCCGGAATCTTCGTTACGGGTCTGCTGCTGGTGGGCTTCGGGCTTTTGATTTACGTGCTGCCGAGGTTTTTCGCGACCCTTGCGGCCATTGTCTTTTTCGTGGCGGGGCTTGGCTGCATCGTGACCGCCGTGAAAATCTTCCTGGCCCAGAGACGGTTCGACCGCCTGCACACAGACGACTCGGACGCCTACAGGGAAAACGTCCGGATTTACCTCGACAGCAATGACGACTGGTAGGCCCTTGCTCGGTGCGGGTGCATGACCGGCTCAGCGAATCTTCAACGTCGCCAGCGCCAGTGCCGCAAACCCCGCCGCCAGAAGCCAGAACCTCACCACCACCTGCGGTTCACTCCAGCCGACGAGATGAAAGTGATGATGAATCGGAGCGCATCGCAACAAGCGTTTTCCACCGGTCCGTCGGAAATAAATTACCTGCGCCACCACGCTCAACAGCTCTATCACAAACACCCCACCTATAATCAATAACAGGATTTCGTTCCTGGTCACCAGTGCCCCGTAACCCATGGCCGCACCCAGCGGCAGCGAACCCACGTCGCCCATGAACGTCTGAGCCGGGTACGCGTTGAACCACAGGAAACCCAGCAGGCTGCCCAGGACCGCCGAGTAGAAGACGCTCAACTCGCCGGCCCCCGGTATGTGCGGCAGCAGCAGGTAGCTGGCCCAGGTAACGCCGGCACGCGAGATGCTTTCCGATGCGACATAGCAAAGCACCACCAGCACCCCGCACACCATAGCAACGCAGCCCGCCGCCAGGCCGTCCATTCCGTCGGTAAGATTGACCGCGTTGCTGGTGGCCGAAAGGTAAAAAATCGCTATCAGCACAAAGGTCCAGTCGGCCAGCGGCAGCCCCCGCTTGTAAAAGGGCAACCAGAACCGCCGCGCGTCTTCTATGTGCACGAAATCCATGAACAAGAACGACGAGATAAGCACCGCACCGCCTATCTGGAAGATCAGCTTCTCCCACGGCCGAAGCCCGTTGCGACTGCGATGCTGTGCATCCGCCGTCAGCTTCAACCAGTCATCAACCCCGCCAAGGACCCCGAACCAGATTACGACCACAATCGCTTTCTGCACGAACGGATTCGTCAAGTCCGCCCACAGCAGCGTCGAAGTGAGCGTCGCAAGGATTATGATAAGCCCACCCATCGTCGGCGTGTTGGCCTTCTGCCTGGTCAGTTCGTTCAGCTCGGCGTGGTTGAACTCAGGCCTGTCGCCGATCTTTTTTTTCATAAGCCAGCGAATTATCTTCGGCCCTATCAAAAGCGAGATCACCAGGCTTACCAGAACCGCCATCATACAGCGAAACGTCACGTACTGGTAAGCGTAGAACCGCAGCTTATGGGTAAAATCCTGCCTGAAATGGTATAACAAGTGATATATCATCCGTCTTTTGCCGCCACCTGTTCCGCAGGATTGAAAAGTCTTTCGAGTTCCTCGACGGCCTTTTCAAGTCCCACCGCCCGAGAACCTTTTACCAGCACGACATCGTGGCTTTCGATAAGTTCGCCAAGCTGCCGGCACAAAGCTGTTGTATCGCTGAAAGTTTCCGCCCGAACCCGGCCGGAGCCTTCTGACACGGCCGCCGCGGCCGTAACTTGCGCAGACTGCCCCACGGCCAGCAGCAACCGCACGCCCGCTCGGGCGGCTTTCTCCCCAAGCTGGGCGTGGAACTGCGGGCTTTGACGCCCCAGCTCAGCCATATCCCCGCATACGAATACCGCCCGCCTGTCGTCCGTGGCCGCCAGTTTCGCCAGTATTTCCAGTGCGTTCTCCATCGAGGCGGGGTTGGCGTTGTAACAGTCGCTGATGACCTTCAGCCTGCCGATTTCCAGCAGTTCGGCACGCATCGACGCCGCCCGAAAGGTCTTCATCGCTGTGGCGAACTGCCCGCCGGAAATGCCCAACTGCCGGCACACCGCCCAGCAGCCGAGCGCATTTTCGACGTTGCCGCGACCGGCAACTGCAAGCTCAACGCGAATATCGTCAATCCTGAAGCTGCTGTGTGAACCGCTTATCTCCACGTCAAGGCCCCGCACGTCGCAGCTCGCCGAGAAGCCGAACTTTATTACCTCGGCGTCCAGACCGCCGCAGGCATTCGCCAGCATCTCGTTGTCGCCGTTGATTATCAATACGCCGCCGGGCCTGAGACCCTCGGCTATCGAGAGCTTCTCGCGCACGATGGTTTCCATATCGCCGAAGCCGTCCAGATGTGCCGCGGCGACATTGGTAACGACAGCGATATCCGGGCCGGCTATCCGGCTGAGAGTTGCTATTTCGCCGGGACTGTTGCTGCCAAGCTCGGTGACAACCACCTCGTGCTCGGCGTCGGCGCCCAGCAGCGTAAGGGGAACACCGATGCAGTTGTTGAAGCTGTTTGGCGACTGATGCACCCGAAAACGGCACCCCAGCACGTGGTGAATCATCTGCCTTGTGGTTGTCTTGCCGACCGAGCCGGTTACACCCACCACCTTGAAATCCATCGCCTGCCGATACCAGCGGGCAAACTCGCCCAGCGCCCGAACGGTATCGTCAACCTCAAGCAACAGGCCGTTCACACCATCGACCTGCCGTGAGACCACCGCGCAGGCGGCGCCCCCGGCAAGCGCCCGCGCGATATAATCGTGGCCGTCGAATTTTTTGCCCGCTATCGCAAAGAAACACTGCCCCGGCTCGATGGTCCGCGAGTCGGTACTGACGGACGTAAAACTGCCGGCCGGGTGTTGGGAACATTCGGCGTTTATCACCCGCGCCAGCTCTGCTATTGCAAACTGCCCTGTCTTAGTTTCTGCAGGCATTGAGCGGCCACAGCCTTGTCGCTGAATGGTTTCTTTTCGGTGCCGATTATCTGGTACGTTTCGTGTCCTTTGCCGGCTATGAGTATGATGTCGTCCTTTTCGGCATACTCGACGGCTGCCTCGATCGCCTTCTTTCTGTCAGGCTCTACCAGAATCGCCTCGCTGCGGGGATCGTCGAATCCCTCCATTATTTCGGCTATTATTGCATCCGGTTGTTCGGTCCGCGGATTGTCGCTGGTCACGATTACCCTGTCGGCCAGCTTCTGACAAACCTTTGCCATGCGAGGCCGTTTTGTGCGGTCCCTGTCGCCGCCGCAGCCGAATACCACCGTCAGCCTGCCCGAACACAGCGGCCGAAGCGTGGACAAAACGTTCTGCAAGGCATCGTCGGTGTGGGCGTAATCGACCAGCACTGAAAAATCACCGCCGCCGTCGACTCGCTCCAGCCGGCCGGGAATGCTTGACAGCGATGAAAGCCCCGCTGCTATCGTTTCCAGCTCCAGGCCCGCCGCCAGGCATAAGCCCGCAGCCGCAAGGTGATTGCTGACGTTATACAAACCCACAAGACCGGTTCGCACCGCAGCCGACCGGCCGCCGCAGCAAAGCTCAAAAACTGTGCCGCTGACGTCCATCGAGCGGATATGGGCGCTCAATTCGGCATCGCAGTCAACCCCGTACCAGAGCTCTTTGACGCCGCAGGGCAGTCTTTCCGAGATCTGCCGGGCGTGGGGCGACTGGCTGTTCAAAACGGCCGTGGCATCCGCCGGCAGGTGCTCAAAAAGCGCCGCCTTGGCCGATAGGTAATCCTGTTCGGTTTTGTGGTAATCCATATGGTCGCCGGCCAGGTTGGTAAAAGCCGCCGCTGCGAACTCGATGCCCGCCAACCGCCCCTGGCTCAGGGCGTGACTGCTGGCCTCGGCCACCATAAACTCGCAGCCCGCCTCGACCATTTCCGATTGCAGCCGCGCAATGTCGAAGCAGTCGGGGGTGGTCAGTGAAGATTGGACGGTTGCTTTGCCGGTATCGTAGACGACCGTGCCGACAAGGCCGCACTTGCGGCCTGCCTGCTCGATACATCGGCGGGCCAGAAACGCCACGGTGGTCTTGCCGTTGGTGCCGGTAACCGCGAGGTTGACAAGCCTTGAGGCTGGAAAACCCTCCCTGGCCTGGGCAAGGATCGCCGCTGCTTGCGTGGTGTCTTCTACCTCGATGACGGTAATGCGCCGGTGGGGGGGCACGATGTTTGACTTGCCTTTTTCGCAGACGATATATGCGGCGCCTTTTTCGACGGCCTCAGGGATAAAGCTGTGCCCGTCACAGGTGGTTCCACTGACAGCAACGAAGACATCGCCCGGCCCCACGCAACGTGAGTCTGCACGGACCTTCGGTGCCCCAGGCCTGGCAACCAGCTTCAGCAACTCATTATAGGTCATTTGACATCCCGGCCATCTTCTCTGCCATTTTAACCGCCACCGGCGACAAGGCAACCACCCCCAATATCAATCGTTCCGCGGCGCCTGCCTGTAGCAATATCGGGCATAACAGCCCCGCCGGTTCATAATTACCACGAATCCCTGGTAAAATTCGCCCCGCCCGTGTACAGTAGAGAGATGGGCCTGGGGACCAACACATCCAAGTAATTTATGAGGTGCTGTTATGAAACGCCTTTCCGTCTGTCTCGTTCTTGTCGTAACGACCGTGCTGGTGGGCGCCGAGTCGGCCGACGTTGAATACCTGGCCATCTTCTTACAGGGCAAAAAGGTCGGCCACGCCATCCAGACCCGCGTCGTCGGCGGCGATACGGTCACCACTACCGAACAGGCCGCCATCACCATCAGCAGGGCCGGTGTTCCCGTGACCGTCGATACGACCGAGGTGTGTATCGAGACGACGGACGGCAAACCAATCTCGTTCAGCTCGGTGCAGGACCTCGGTATGATGCAAATGCGTATTCGTGGTGAACTAACCCCGCAGCACAAGCTGCGCGTCACTGTGTCCTCCGCCGGCACGCAGCAGGTGCAGACCATTGATTGGCCGGAAGGCGCCGTGATGGCCGAGGGCCTTCGCCTGCTGGCGCTTAAGAAGGGTCTCAAGCAGGGCACAAGATACTCCGCAAGGATATTCAGCCCCTCTATGGCCCAGGCAATGGATGCCAACATCGTTGTCGGGCCCAGGGAAAACGTCGACCTGCTCGGCAGGGTCGTGCCGCTGACCAGGGTCACTACCAACCTTGTTGTGCCCGGTGCCGGCAAGATCGTCACCACAAGTTACGTTGACGACGAACTTCGAGCACTGAAGGTCATCACGCCGATAGCCGGTATGGACGTCGAAATGGTAGCCTGCACAAAGGATTTTGCACTCAGCGACAACGACGTTATCGACGTCATAGAAAAAATGTTTGTCGCAAGCCCCTCCCCGCTGGGCGACGCAGGTTCGGCAAGGTCGATTACTTATTACCTGCGAGCGGTCAAGCGGGGCCAGAGCTTTGAAATCCCTTCCACCGACAACCAGTCCGTCAAACGCCTCGCCCCGGAGCAGGTGGTTGTTACCGTTAGGCCGGTGCCCGCCCCCGCGGAAGCGACGTTGCCTTACAAAGGTGATGACCCGCAAATCCTCGAAGCGCTTAAACCGACGCGCTACCTCCAGTGCGATGACGAAAAGGTTGTTGAGCTTGCGAAAAAGGCGGTCGGCTCAACGAATAACGCCGCCACGGCGGCAAAAAGAATTGAGGCCTTCGTGGCCCGCTACGTGAAAAACCAGAGCCTGTCCGTCGGCTACGGCTCGGCCGCCGAGGTAGCCGAAAGCAGGACCGGCGACTGCACCGAGTTCGCAGTCCTTACCGCGGCTATGTGCAGGGCGGCAGGCATACCGGCAAGGGTGGTCGCGGGCCTTGCATACATCGACCAGTTTGCCGGTTTGAAAAACCAGTTCGGCGGACACGCCTGGGTCGAGGCATATATCGCAGACAGGTGGGTCGGCCTTGATGCTGCCTTCAAAAGCGCGGGCCTCGGAGGTTATGACGCCGGACATATCGCCCTGGCCGTCGGAAACGGCAACCCCGAAGACTTCTTCAGCCTTGTCGCATCCCTGGGACTTTTCAGAATAGAAAAAGTCGTCGTCGAACCGGCTATGTAATTCGAACCTGTAAATTGGGTCCGTCGTGATGTCTCCG
>CAYSBK010000064.1:0-12229 GCA_964429265.1 uncultured Pirellulales bacterium
GGAGGGATTCGAACCCCCGGGGCCTTTCGGCCCAACGGTTTTCAAGACCGTCGCCTTAAGCCACTCGGCCACTGCTCCAAGTCCTTATGTTATAAAGAGTTACAACTTCTTAGCAACTTCTTTTTATTCCTACCACAACCTTGACTACAAGCGCAAACCGGTGTGGTGCATCACTGATGTTATGAATGGGACAGGCTCGGTACGGTGAGTACGAGTGTTTAATCGGAAATCAATAACAGAGCGGTCGGCCCAACCGAAGCAACCTGTGTGATCGGAATTGTGACATCGGCTTGACAGGATTTGCGCGACCTGAGCTGTAGAGCCCGGATTTGTTCTGATATCCCATCCGACACTTACTCGCAAGAACCTGTAATAACGCACTTGCCCTTATGCATCGGCCACGAAGGGGCAGTAGTACAACAAGAAAGAAACGTCCGGGAAGGAGAGGGGCTATGTAAGGGAGGTTGAAGCGTGGAGAAACGTACTGATGCGCTGGGTGGCGACAGCGGCCAGGAACAGGCCGCTGTCGAGGTTGCGTCGCAGCATTCGTCTGGGTTCGAGACATAGGCGGTACGCCCACTCCAGGCCGGCTTTTCTGAGCCACCGCGGTGCGCGTTTGACATTTCCGGAGTGGAAATCGAATGCTGCTCCGACGCCGATCATTGCGGTGACCTGGAGCTTGCCGAGATGTCGGGCCATCCACTTTTCCTGCTTTGGCGCACCCAGGCCGACCCAGAGGATGTCAGACCCGGCGGCATTTATCATTTTCACGACCTGCTCATCCTGCCGGGGTGTCAGCGGTGTGAAGGCAGGAGAATAGGTACCTGCAACCATCAGGCCAGGGTACTTTCTCTTGAGTTTTTTTGCCAGCAGTTCGGGGATGCCTGGGGCACCTCCATAGAAGAAGTGCCTGTAGTTCCTTTGTCTTCCCCAGTCGCACAGTTTCAGCACAAGGGACGGGCCGGTGACCCTTCCGGCGTGCGGCCAGCCGAGGGCAACGGCCGCCAGTATGATTCCGACACCGTCGGGCAGAGTCAAAGCCGCTCCTGCCGTTGCCTGACACATTTCTTTATCGCGGTGACACATCATCACGCTGTGCGGGTTTGTGAGGGTTATGTACACTTTGTTGCCGGCCTGGCGATGGTATTCGAGCCTCTCAAATACCGTTTCGTAGTTGATCAGGTCAAATTGTACGCCGGCAATTGTGTACCTGTGCAAGTCCTTCCGCGTGATTGCGGCGGGCGCGGCTTCCCGCCGGTCATAAACGGCAGTTGTGATTTGGGGGGGTGTCATTGTTCGATAATGAATTACCGGGCCAGGCGTCTGTGTTGCGGCAGGCGGACAAACCCATCAACAGGCCCATCAGGGCGTGGAATGTTGAGGCGGGCCTGATCAGTTGAAACGCTTCCATACCCAGCGACAGTACGCACATAACGGTAACAACGGCCAGGACGCTGTCCTTTATGAGGTTGTGGGCCGGTTTTGTCCGACTGGCGCCGACTATTCTGGCGGCGATCGCAAACCACAGCATGCCCCAACAGATGCTGCCGAGGATGCCGACTTCAAAAAAGCGTCTGGCGAACTGGTTGTCCACCAGCAGGATCAGGCCAAGCTCTCGGAAGTCTTCGACAATGAAGTTGACACTGCCGAGCCCCCACCCCACCAGCACTGCAACAAAGCCTTTCGAACCAAACCATCGTACTGTGTTCATAGTCCAGCCCTTTCCTGCAAAAAACTACATCATTCCGTTTCTTACCGCCGCGTTACCATAAATTGCCCTGCCGTCGGCGCAACCGATACACCAACCCGGGCGTTTTTCTGCCGCTGTGCGTCAACATACCCCCATTTGACCTGCCCCATATAGGCAATACCACGGACGCCTCTTCAATTAAACAGGCACAATTGCGGAACAAAATCTTTTTTCCCCCGGCCAAGTTGAACAATTCAGCATAGCCATTAGCCGCAACTGCGTAAAATCCTTAGCCGACATCGCGCTGCCGCGGGAAAAATCCCCTCTCCAGGGCCTTGAGATATTTTTCTGCCGTCCGGAAAACCGCTTGACAGCAATCCGCCGCAGTCCATAATCTCGGTCAGGTGGTGGTTTCGTACGGCCGCGGACACTGGCGGCTTCGTCGATCTGATTGAAAGGTGGGCGAAACAAATGGCAGCAAAGCGAAGGAAAACCAGAAAGAAAAGGGCCAGCAGACTCACCAGCACCACGAGGGAACCAAGCAGGACTGCTTCACCGCAGCGGGCACTGGCAGAGCTGATGATGACACAGCGAAAGGCCATCGTCGATACCTGGGCCGCCGATATGGAGGCCTTCGCAGGTCCCCAGTTGCTCGAACATATCAGCGAGCGGCAGCTAAAGAAGGAAGCCGACCAACTGCTGAAGAAACTCGCGGCAGGCCTGACCGGCGCCGGACAAATCGACATCGAAAGCCCCGAATTCGCCGAGGCGGTATCCGACCTGCGTGAAATCACCGCATCACACGCCCGACACGGTTTTACCCTGCGTGAGGTCGTGTCCTTCGTTTTCGCGTTGGGAAGTGCCTTGCGTAAAGACCTCGTAGAAGCCTGTGCAGGTGATTCGGAGGTGCTGGCCGATTCCATACGATCGATACTGGAGCTGGTCAAGCAGTTGTCGGTCGTGGTGATCGATACCTTCACAGCCACCCACGAGCGGGTCATAGCCCGGCAGAGCCGCTCGCTTATCGAGCTTTCCACGCCGGCCCTGAAGCTGTGGGACGGCATCGTGGCTATGCCGCTGGTGGGAGTGGTCGATACCGCCAGGGCCCAGAGGATGATGGAGGCCCTGCTCAAGGCAATAGTCGCAAACGAGGCCCACGTGGCCGTGCTCGACGTTACCGGCGTTCCGGTCATAGATACTAAGGTCGCCGAAAATCTGCTCAGGACCGTCACCGCCGCCCGTATGCTCGGCGCAGAGGTGTTTGTTACCGGCATCAGCGCCGAGGCCGCCCAGACGCTCGCCAAGCTCGGGGCGCCACTGGGCGAACTTCGAACCTGCGGCTCACTGCGAGCCGGACTGGCCGCCGCTTTCAAGACCCTTGGGCTGCAGGTCCTGCCGAAGGAAACGCACGCGTGAAGATACCGATACTCAAATTAAGGAACGTCTTGCTTACCTCGATCCAGGTCGATTTGACCGACGAGCAGGCGGTTGCATTTCAAAGCGACATCCTGCGCACGCTCAATACGACCGATGCAAGGGGGCTGGTCATCGACATCACGGCAATGGAGGTCGTGGATTCGTTTCTGGCCAGAGTCCTCAACGATACCGCGCGTATGGCGCGCGCGGTGGGAGCAGAGGTGGTACTTTGCGGTATGCAACCGGAGGTTGCAGTCGCCCTGGTTGAAATGGGCCGCGAAATGAAGGGGGTGCACACCGCTTTAAACCTCGACCAGGCTTATGACAAGTTGCAGCAGTTGATGGGGGATAGCCAGGGCCGAACAGAGGATTGATTATGTTCGGCGGGCGGGAGTGTGCAAGGTGCAGAAAAAGACTATCCGACTGGAAGGATCGGCTGACATAATCGCCGCGCGCCAGTGTTGCAGGGAAGTGGCACGGCAACTCGGCTTCGGCTCGGCCGACCAGACCCGGCTTGCAACGGCGGTTTCCGAGATTGCCCGTAACGCCATCCAGCACGCTGGCGGCGGTGTCTGCGTGGTAACCAGCCAAAGCAATCAACGGCAGAAAACCATTTGCGTAACCGTCGAAGACCACGGCCCCGGCATCGAGGACATCGACAAGGCCCTCGAGCCGGGCTTCAGCACCGCGGGTGGGCTGGGTACCGGGCTGCCGGGTGCCAAGAGACTCGTTCACAATTTGACCGTGCGGTCAAAACCGGGACACACCGTCGTTACAATGGTGATGAAATGCAGGACGGGTTAGATATGAGCAATTGCCCCGAGCAGTCGCAGCTTCCAGACCGCCTGGTGATTAACGTGGTCCAGGAGTACCACGTCGCCGAGGCCCAGCAGGCCGCACGGGCGCTTGCCGAGGCGCTGGGCTTGTGCGATACCATCGTTTACAGTATTGCTACGGCCGTTTCAGAGCTGGCCAACAATATATTCTTTCACGCTCACGGCGGCGGCACCGTCACCCTGAAGGCGCTGCGACGCGGTGCAAAAATCGGCGTGGAGGTAATCGCCGCCGACTCGGGCCCGGGCATCGAGGACGTCGCTGCGGCAATGCAGGACGGCTACACCACCCGCGGCGGACTCGGCGGCGGTCTGCCCGGTGTCAAGAGGCTGATGGATGAGGTCGAGGTCCACTCCCGGCCAGGAAAGGGCACTCGCGTGGTGGCGAGAAAATGGCGATTATCGATATAGCGGCGGCCACTTGTGCCCGGCAGCCGCCCTGGTGCGGCGACCAGGCACGGTGGTGGAAAACCGGCGATGCATACCTGCTATCCCTGGTCGATGGCCTGGGGCACGGAAAAAATGCCGCCCAGGTGGCCGAGTTGGCACTGGGACTTGTGGAAGACCGCCGCAACCAGACATTGGAGGATATTTTCGCCGGCTGCGACGCGGCCCTTCGCGACAGTCGCGGCGCGGCAATGGCCCTGGCCGTCGTCGAAGAAGGCCTGCACCGGTTGAGCTACGCAGCCGTCGGTGCCATCCGCGCTATGGCGGTGCTTGCCGGCAGAAACGTCAGGCTCCCCGCCACCCCCGGCATCGTAGGGGGCGGCTACAAGAAGCTCAAAGTGCAGACGCTGGCCTTTGCGGGCGGCGATACGCTGATTGTCTCCACCGACGGGCTGGCCAGAAGCATAAACGCGGCGGCCTGCATTGTGGTGGCGGGCGGAGATGCCCAGGCACTGGCCGATCGCATCCTGAACCGATTCGCAAGCGGTTCGGATGATGCGGCCGTCGTGGTCATGCAGAAAACAGCTAAGCAATGAATGAACCTTGAGCCTTTCAAGAACAGATACGCCTCGATAGTCGAGGACTTCGTTCGCAGCAGCCGGGAGCAGCACCTTGCCGAAGCGGCACAGCTCGGACGCGACCTGGTGGAGGCAAACGTCCCGCCCGAAGACATCGGCGAGATTCACTGGGGGGCGGTAACCAGGCTCGCCGAGCAATCCGCGGACAAAACGGCCATCGAAACGGCACAGCGGGCCTGCGCGTGCCTGCTGGAGATGCTGATGGCCTACGGCCTTGCGTTCCGCAGCCTGCTGGACCGGCAGGAAAAGGCCCGACAAGCCCTGCAGGACTCGAACGCCAGGCTGCAGGCGGTTCTGGATGCCTCGGAGGAAATCATATTCACGAAAGACCTGGAAGGCTGCTACTGCCTGGTTAATGCCGCATTTACGAAAATCTTCGCCAGGCCCATAAGCCAAATCATCGGCAAGACAGACCACGAGCTTTTCACGAAAGAAGAAGCCGAAAGACTGCAGGCTATCGACCAGGAAGTTTTTCGCTCCGGCACTGTACGTCGAGATGAAGATATACTGCGAGTGAAAGGCAAGCGCCATATATTCCACACGACGAAGGTGCCTCTTTTTGACAGCACCGGCAAGGTCATAGGCCTGTGCGGCTTCGCCGAGGACATAACCAAACTAAAGCAAACCCGCCAAGCACTGAAGAGGACCGCCGAGCAGGCCCAAAGGTACCTCGATATAGCGGCGGTGATGATCGTCGCCCTCGACCGGGCAGGACGTGTAACGCTGATCAACAAGAAAGGCTGTGAAATCCTCGGACGCCCGGAGCGGGAAATCATCGGCAGGGACTGGTTCGACGGTTTCATACCTGCTGCCGAACGTGACAGCACCAGGCGGGTCTTCCGGGGACTTATGGCTGGCCGGGTTGAAAACGTCGAAGTTTTCGAGAACCACGTCGTAACCGCAGACGGCTGCCAGAGGTTAATCTCCTGGCATAATGCCCTGGTCCGCAACCGGCACGGGCGCGTCGTCGGCACGCTGAGTTCGGGGCTGGACATAACCGAGCGGCGCCACGCCGAGCAGGAAAGAGAAAGCCTGGCAAAATTCCCCGAGGAAGACCCGAACCCCGTACTGCGGATTGCCGGCGACGGGAAGGTGCTTTACTGCAACCCCGCCGGGCTTCGACTGCTTAGCAACTGGAAGTGCGACGCCGGTTCGCACGTACCCCGCTACTGGCACGATCACGTCTCGGCTGCCCTGGGCGAAAAGCAAACCAGGCAGGTCGAAACGGAACTGGACGGCTGCGTTTACTCTCTGACCATCTGCCCCGTGCCGGAACAGGACTATGTGAACATCTACGCGATGGACGTTACCGACCGAAAGCTGGCCGAACTGAAGCTTGTTCGCCAGCAGAATCACCTGAAGAAGCTGGCCTCGCAGTTGACGCTTGCCGAGGAGCGCCAGAAACGCCGGATCGCCGCGGACCTGCACGACAACGTGGGCCAGTCCCTGGCCTTTGCCAAGCTGCGACTCGAGACACTTCGCAAGTCAAGGTCCCCCTGCGGAGACGATGAGGTGCTTGAAGAAATCAGCGACCTGTTGGGCCGAACCATCCGCCAGGTAAAGTCGCTGATATTCGATTTGAGCTCGCCCGAGCTTTACACGATGGGTTTTGCCGCGGCCGTGGCCCAGTGGCTCGAAGACAACGTCCAGGGCAAATTCGGCATAAAAGCAATCTTCAGCGACGACGGCAAACCCAAGCCGCTCGCCGAGGACGTGCAGGTCCTGTTGTTTCGCAACGTAATAGAGCTGCTGACGAACGTAATCAAGCACGCCCGGGCCTCCGAGGTGCGGGTTTCGCTGGCGCGAGACGATACGCGAATGGTGGTGCGGATTGAAGACAACGGTATCGGCTTCGACGTGGCCGAGGTGAACGCCCACGGCGCCGGTCGCGGTGAGTTCGGCCTGTTCAGCATCCGCGAAAGACTTTCCGAACTGGGCGGTTCAATCGAAATCAACTCTTTACCCGGCCGGGGCTGCACCGTTATAATGACCGCGCCGATTCAGGAAAAAACCGAAAGGGAGGATCACGAAAATGGCGGTCACAGTACTGTTGGCGGACGACCACGGCATCATCAGGCAGGGCATCCGCCTGCTTCTTGAGCAGGAACCTGACATCGAGGTCGTCGGCGAGGCCGGCGACGGCCGACAGGCGATGGAAGAAGCGAAGCGCCTCCGGCCCGAAGTGGTCATTATGGACATAACGATGCCGAACCTCAACGGCGTCGATGCCACGCGCAGGCTCGTTTCGCAGTTGCCCGATACGAAGGTCATCGCGCTATCCATCCATTCGGGCAGGCATTTCGTTGCCGATATGCTCAGGGCCGGTGCCAGCGGCTACCTGCTGAAGGAATGCCTTGCGGACGAACTGGTACGGGCGATACGTACGGTTGTCGCCGGGCAGGTGTACCTCAGCCCGGCCGCCGCCAAGGCCGTCGTCGAGACCTACGTAAAAGACGCCCCTTCATCTGCAAGCGGCCGGCCGGCCGCGCTGACCGACCGCGAACGCGAGGTCCTGCAGCTCGTTGCCGAGGGCAAGACCACCAAGCAGATTGCCTTGAAGCTGCACGTAAGCAACAAGGCCATAGAGGCCACACGCCGCCGCGTTATGGACAAGCTCGGCATATACAGCATCGCCGAGCTTACCAAGTACGCCATCCGCCAAGGCCTGACTACCATCAACTCCTGAGCTGAAAGCGGACATGAGGATCACATCCCTGTAGGGATCGCCCATATCGAAAATAGGTTTTTCGTATCCCTGTCCTGGGAATATACCATCGACCTTTTTCGGGCATTCAACCGATACATACTAATGGAGCGGCGAAGTACAGCAATGCGGCCGTACTTCGACCGTGTGACAAACAGGTGATTTCAGATCAGGTTTGCCGGGGGGCGTCGGCCGCACAGCGTCCGATGAGCTGCCTCGCCGAGGATTATAAAAACCGCAGCGCAAGGACGCAGACCCGATGGTCTGAAAGAAACGTTTCACGGATGAAACCCTCCGCTCCCGCCGGAAATCCCCTTCATCCCAGTTCTCCTTTTTCCGGCCGGGAGTTTTTTCGCACAACGGCAAAACCGACACGCCTGCTTTTTTGCGCGATATTTTCTAATCAACATTTATTGTATTGCCGATAAGGTCTGAAGACAGATGCGTAAACTTCGCACCTGCTTATGGGGTGGTTTGCAACAGCGTAACTTTTTTCGATGAACCTGCCCCGGGCGGCTTGCCCTCGTGGCGAACCGCAGGGGCGGACGGTTGCTTGTTATGTGTACGGAACTGCGGAGGATGCCGTTATGGCTGAGACTATCAGGGTCCTGGTAATTGAGGATGAACAGCGGATACGCACTGTTCTTGAATATAACCTGAAGCTGGACGGATTCGAGGTTTACACCGCAGGAGATGGACGTACCGGCCTGGAAATCGCACGCAGCCAAAGGCCTGACCTGGTCCTGCTGGACTGGATGATGCCCGGTATGGACGGCCTGGCGGTCCTCAGTGAACTGCGCAACGATGAAAGAACCAAGGACATCCCCGTCTTTATGCTCACCGCAAAAACTATGATGACCGAACTCGGCCGGGCACTCTACGAGGGCGCCGACGATTACATCACCAAGCCCTTCGAACCACGCGAGCTCGGCGAGATGCTCCGACAGAAACTGGCCAACGTAGTCGATGCCAGGCAAACGTGAAAGGACCAGTCCACCGAACGTCCGGACTTATGATACGGTTCCGCAGTGAATACCAACGGTAAGATAACAGTCCTGCTGGCAGACGACCAGCAGATTATGCGCGACGGCCTGAAGTCGCTGTTGCAGACCTGCGCCGGCATAAGCGTCGTCGGCGAGGCTGACGGCCCGGCCATTGTTGCTGAGCTTGCCTCCAGGATAAAACCAGACGTCGTCAACCTCGGCATCAACCTGGCCGGCCCGGAAGCCATCGACTCCATACGCCGGCTCGCACAAGACCTTCCCGAGGTAAAGATCGTTGCCCATTCCATATATCTCGAAAAGGCGTTCGTGCGCGAGGTCCTCCGTGCCGGCGCACACGCCTACGTACACAAACAGCATCCTTTCACCGAGCTGCTGAAAGCAATAAACTGCGTCGTCCAGAACCGCCTTTACCTCTGCCCGAAAACCGCAAGCGTGGTTATGAACGGCTATCTCGAGGACCTTTCCCAGAACGGCTCGAACGGCACAGCCCTGACCAACAGGGAAAAACAGGTGCTCAAGCTCCTGGCCAACGGCAAGAACTCAAAACAGATAGCGCTCGAGCTGCACCTAAGCGCCAAAACCGTCGACACTCACCGCCGCCAGATTATGAACAAGCTGCATATCCACAACCTCCCCCAACTCACCAAGTACGCTATCCGCTGCGGCTTGACGTCTCTCGAGTAATTCGTCACACGCACGAACCATCGTCCGGCCGACCAACCGCCGCCCTTAATCCTCAGCAAGGCACTATCTTTTTGCTCAGCCGCAGGCGCGTATTTTCCGCAAAATCTGCCGGCGCTGAACACCGCCCGGCGCCGGCGATTTAACCACCCCTAAATTCAGCAATAGGCTTCTTATACGCACTATCACCCTCGCCGAATAAACAGCGCGGCACGCCGGGCAGCAAGCTCTGCAGACATCACCGGCAAAGGCCTGCCCCCGGCCTACGAGTTGTCAAACACGCGGTGAAGAAACTCGCGCAGGCCACGCCCGGCCGTGCCGCTGGAATCAAGCGTTTGCATAAACCGGAAAAGGCAATGCTGTTCTTGATTGCTGACGGACGAGTCGCCCGGCCCCGTCGCCTGCGACAAGGCCCCGCAGGATTCGGCAAGCCAGGGGCCGGCGCCTCGCCCCATTGTTACAAGGGCAGGTGACAAAATGACCGCGCCGACAAGTTCAAAAACCGCAATAACGCGCAGCCACACCCGCCCACAATACCTCCGCCCGGCCGCCGCCGCGCCGGCAAGCAGAATTATCTGCGCCGCCGTGCTTTCGACGCTGCTGGCAGATGCCGTCAATGCCGCTCAACAGAACCCACAGCAAAACCTCTTCGAAATGTCTCTCCAGCAGTTGATGGAAGTACCGGTTGTCGTCTCCGCCTCCAGGCAAGCGCAAAAAATGGCTGAACTGTCCGTCCCCGTAAGCGTGATAACGGCCGAGGACATCCATTACAGCGGACTGACCAGCATATCCGATATACTGCAGTTTGCCCCCGGTGTCGACGTGATCCAAACAAGCCGTAAACGCTACGCCGTCGGCGTCAGGGGACTACACGGGTCGATCTCCGACCGGGTGTTATCGCTTGTGGATGGCCGCCCAGCCGATAGCCCAATCTTCGGAGGCCCCGAATTCTACAGACTGCCCATTCTGCCTGAAGATATCGAACGCATCGAAATCGTCCGCGGTCCCGGCGGAGCCGCCTGGGGCGCAAATGCCTTTACCGGCGTAATAAACATAATTACCAAAAAACCCGAGGATGCAAACCGCTACTTCGCTTCAACGAATATCAGCGATTTCGGCGACAGCTTCACCCATCTCCGCTGGGCTGATAAGTCCGGCCGACTAGCCTGGCGTATCTCCACCGCATACGCGGACACAAAATCCTCGTACGACGCCCTTGACGGAGACTCCTCTTACCAATCCTCGCAGCCGGGTCTCAACGCCCTTATGGGCTTCGACAACTTCAAGGTCCGCGATTTTGCGCGGCAGTGGCGGCTGGACAGCAAAGCAGTCTATCACGCCTCTGAGGAAACCAACGTCTCCTTCGGGGCCGGTTACTCGCACCTCGAATCCGGCGACTTTGAGGTGCTGTGGTATTTTCCTCGCAAGGACAACCGGGCCGACCTGCTGCGCAGTTTCACCAGAGTCGACCACAAGTTCGCAAGCGGAAACATCGCCCACCTGCAGTGGTCCGGATACTTTTCGAACGACAACTGGCCGACCTATGGCAGATACAAGGTTGCAGATAACTACATCAACGGGCAAGTAAACTTCGCCCTGGGTGAGCGTCACCAGACATCAATCGGCGCCGACCTGCGCTGGACGCATATCAGCACGGCCAGGGATACCGATCAGCAGTACACCTACGCAGGTTCACCATTCGACGAGCACCAGGCCGGCTTGTTTCTCATCGACCGATGGCAGACAACCGACCGCCTCACCCTTGAGGGCCAGATTCGCGGCGACTGGTACGAGGAAACCCAGACCGACTGGGCGGGACGCCTGTCCGCACTCTATGCCCTTGATGAGCAGAAAAGGCACACACTTCGCCTTAGCGCAGCCAGGGCATTTCGCACACCTCTGATAGCACTGCGTAAAGCCCAAGGCCATACCGTGCCGGTGCTTGGACTGTACTATTTCAACGTCCAGCCACCTTCGGACGACCTGGACAACGAACAAACCTACTCGCTGGAAGCCGGCTATACCGGCAGGCTCACCGATAACTTTACTCTGCGAGCCAACACATATTATCAACGTTTCAGTAAACTCATCGGCTACCGTACTACTACCGATGCCTTCGGATTATACTACTATACCCCCGACAACATCGACGGCGCCGACTCATGGGGCGCGGAGCTGGAATTGGCCGTCGAACACAAGACAGGCAAACTCTCGGTGTGGTACGCTTACAACGATTTCCAAGAGGACGAGGGTGGGCAGTCCGTTCGAAGCTTCCTTCCGGCAAGGCACAAGGCAGGTCTGACAGGGCGGGTCTTTTTCGATAAAGGCTGGGTCTTCAACGCCAACTATAAGTTCACCGATACAACGCCCGCTGATCCCGACGACACTAATGACGTCGCCAGCTCGCATCGCCTGGACCTGTGTATATCAAAAGAACTCGGCAAAGGAATAGGAGAACTAATGTTCGGTGTCGCCGATGTGCTCAACAAGGACCACGATCCGGTATATCAGAAAAGCGATCTGACCTCGCACGTCGTGCCGGGCCGAATGTTTTTTGTAAGGATACAGCTACGATTCTAATATGCGGATAAATGAAATGATACCTGTCGAACAGCACGACAATGCTCTGATAGTCATAATCGCGGCCAGCATCGCCGTATTGTCACTGCGGCCGGTTTTTCCAGCCACCGGTGCAGGAGGGACCGGAAACGGACCCTCGGTCAGCCCCGAGTACAAGGTAAAAGCGGCGTTTCTGTACAACTTCATTAAGTTCGTCGAGTGGCCTGAGGAAAAGCTCGGAGAGCCGAACAAGCCCATAGTGATCGGCATCGTCGGCAAAGACCGCTTTGGAAACGCCTTTGAGCCGGTAAAGAATA
>CAYSBK010000065.1:0-11968 GCA_964429265.1 uncultured Pirellulales bacterium
CCGCCGCTGGCGTCGCCGGTCTCCCACTGTATCTGCTCGTAGTTGAACTCGATATCGAAATCACCCGGCGCCCGGTCCGAACGGTCTATCAGTACCAACTGGAAGCTGTTGAGCTTGTCCCAGTGGATACCGAAGTAGCCCACGTCCACCCAGTTGACGACAAACGCCTTGTGGCCGTCGATCATACCCGTGCCGTAAGTCACCAGCTTCGAAGGATTGTTCGGGTCGTTCGGGTCGACCGTGCGGGTGTCAACGTCGGCGAAGAACGGCGCGATAATCGCGGTGCCGATCGGACCTGTCAGGCCAAACGGCGTAAACGTGCTCATCGGAGCATCGAAGGTCACATTGCCGTTGTTGTTGACATAAAGCTGCTCGTACGTGGTCCCGTAATAGTTTATAGCAAAACCGATGTCGACGAGATCCGTATACAGGTCGTCGTTTGCGAAAAGACTGTTGATATCAAAGCCGGGCCTTATGACCGGTTCCGCATTCGGGTCGACCCACGTAACAATCTGGGTGCCCGCCTCGGGTACACGCCTGTCAACGTCACAGTAGCTTATGTCCACTGTCGAGGGCAGCGGATAGGCCGGGTCGCCGCTGGCGACGGCTATCTGCGAGCCGTCATCGGCAAGGTTGTTCCACAAGATACTGTCAACAACCGAGACGTAACTTCCATATGACGCATATAAACCGCCGCCGAGAGAGAGCAACTTGGTGCATCTGTTATCAGCTATGGTGCAGTTCGACAACTCAGCTTCAACGCTGTGATTGGCCGAGATGCCCGCTCCGTCATGGCCGGCTGTATTGTTGTTGACCAGACAGTTCTTCATCCGCACCAGTCCCGAGTCCCCACCGGTAAGATACGCAGCGGCTCCGGAGGCCTGCGCGAAGTTAAAGCTCATCCGGCAATCTTCAATCACTGCAGGCGTGGAAGCGCAGAATATCCCGCCGCCCTCGCCGCCGACCTGGCCGGTCGGGTCGGTGGCGCGGTTGTACAACATCCGGCAGCCGCTTATCGTCGCCTCAGCACTGTCGGTATAGTAGATGCCGGCGCCTTTGAACGCCGAGTTCTCCGCAAAATTGCTGTCGGCGATAGTGCTGACCGAGGCGTTTGCATACAGACCGCCACCGAGCGTGGCGAAGTTATCGCGGAAGTTGCAGTCGCTCACAAGCAGCGAATCCACACCGTCATAGCACAGTCCGCCGCCATAGCTGATGTACGGGGTGAGCCGATATGCAGCCGCATTGACATCAGCAACAAGGTTCGGATCGTTCGGCTCGTTTGGCTCATTCGGGCCAAGGATGGGATACACTTCCTCGCCGAAGTTGCCCAGGAACTCACATCTTCGGAATTGCGCCTCGGAACCGCCCGCACAGTACACGCCACCACCGAAGCTCGGAATAACGTAGCTGTACCACGGCTGGGCATCCCAGTTCTCGGTGCCACCGAGGCCGCTCATCCCACCCCTGGTGGAATTGCCGCTGAACGTGCAACCCGAGAAGTCGATCTTGCTGGCACTGCCGCAGTAAACCGCTCCGCCGTAGGCACTGTCGGCAATCGATATGTCCAGCGGGTACGCCCCGCCGATGCCGGGTGCTCCCCCCCGGTCGCCGCCATTGCCGCCGTCGCCCGCCCTGCCGCCTGCCGTCGAGCAGTCCACGAACCGGCAGTCGCTCACAGTGGCCCTGCTTGCCGCATCGAAATATATAGCACCGCCGTAGGCCCGGTTGTTTTCGCCGCCGTCGCCGCCGTTACCGCCCGGCCAGTTTTCTGCGCCGTCGCCGCCGTTACCGCCGTTACCGCCATAGCCTGCGCTGGCCGAGCAATTGACGAACGTGCAGCCCTCGATGGTCGGTTTGCCTGCGTAACCCACGTATATGCCACCGCCAAAGGCCCCGCCTGCATCCCCGCCGAGGCCGCCGTTGCCGCCGGCCGGGCTCGGCAGAGAATCTTCTCCTTCAGGGCTGACCCCGTTGCCGCCGTTGCCGCCGTTGCCGCCGGTCACCTCACAGTTAACAAACCTGACGTTGCGTATGAGCGGACTGGAATACGCCCCGCAGTAGATACCGCCGCCGCAGGCGTTCCCTCCGTCGCCGCCGTCGCCGCCGTGCTGCTCGCCCGGCAACCACTGTGGGATCTGCTCGGGGTCGTTCGGGTCTTCCCATCCGTCCGTGCCGTCGCTGCCGCTGGCCGCAATGATCGAGACATCCCTAATCATGCAGTTAATGATTGTCGGACTCGCCTGAGAAACGATGTGTATCGCGCCGGCAATAGCGTCGCCGCCGTCGTAGCCGTCCTTTCCGTCGAAAATCGGCGGCTCCGGTGATAGAACTGCCCAAGTGCAGTTGGCCACCGTCAGGCCGTTTATAACCGTATCGCGGCCAACGATGTTCGAAATCACTATCCCCCTGGTGGCATAGCCGCCACAGTCGATAACGGTCTGGGCGACCGTGCACGGGTCATCCGGGTTGGCGCTTGTCAGCGTTATCGGCTTGGAAACGTAAATGGGTCGGTCTATCCTGTACGTGCCCCTGTTGACCACCACCACGTCCCCGTTGCCTGCAGCATCTATTGCTGCCTGAATCGAGACGTAATCGCTGGGCACGGTGATGGTCCGGGGCATCTCAATGATAGCGGTAACGGTGCGGTCGGTCATCATCGTAACCGTATTGGTCAGCGAGACAGAAGTATCGTCGTCGGTTCCGACCCACCGGACCCTGTAGCCGGGGTCAACCGTTGCCGTCAGGGTAACAAGCGAGTACTTGTTGAAAAGCCCGCTGGTCGGCTCGACGGTTCCGTGCTCGCCGCCAATGACATTAACCGTCAGTTCCACTTGTCCCTGTGCGGGGTAATGCAGCCCTATGTCGACCACGCCCGCATCGGCTGCACCGTCAGAACGCGTGGTAAAATCATCCAGGCTCAGGTTCGCCGCGAGGTCGCTGCCCGCATCCACACAGGGGCTGTCCTGCGACTGCCCGGCGGCAACCTGGCTGAGATAATACGAACCCACAAACAGCGGGTCCGCGTCAAATATGCTGGCCGAGTCCCAGTTCAAAATCCGGCCGGGCTCGACGAATATCACCGCCGGGTCGATCTGCCCGGGATTGTTCGGGTCTTCCCAGTTCTCTATGTCGCAGTAGGAAACTGTCAGCTCGGCCGGCCTCTGGTAATACACCGGGCTGCTGTCGCTTCCGACCGCGATCTGGTCGCCGTTTGTAGCAGTGTTGGCCCAGAGGATGCTGTTAATCAATTGCGTCCTGCTTTCGTAAGAGCAGGAAAGCCCCCCGCCTCTTCCTCGATTGGGATTCTCAAGGTCCTCGCAGGTGTTCTCCAGTATCGTGCAGTTGGTGATAATCGGCGTGGTATACCAATAGGATACTATCCCGCCGCCGTCGTAAACCGCCGAGTTGTTCTTGACCAGGCAGTTCCGCAGCACCGGGGTTCCGGTGTCGCCGCCGAAATAAACACCACCGCCCGAGCCCAGCGTCGTGTTGTCCAGTATGAAACAGTTCTCGATGATTGCATCGCTTGCCCAGCCCAGCATCGCACCGCCGCCGCCGTAGAACGTCTCTATCGTCCCGGTTGTCGGCTGGTAGGTACTGCCCTGGGCCCTGTTGCGCTTGAACACGCAGCCTCTAAGCCTCGGCGAACCCCCGCTCCAGTAAAAGCCCCCGCCGTGTTCGGCAACGTTGTCGGTAACGAACGACTCGATGATGTTGACATCGGCGCACGGGCCTTGCCAGAAAAGCGCGCCGCCCTGGTCAGCCTGGTTGCCCACGAAGTAGCTGTCGGCAATTCTGACGGTGCTGTTGTCGCCGCCGAGCTTTCCCCAGGCGATCGCGCCGCCCGAGCCGGTACCCGACGTGCCGTAATAATACCCATAAGTACCGCCGCCGGCCAGGTTCTGCGCAAAGCCACTGCCACCGACAGTGAGGTTGCAGTCCTTGGCGCAGGCAATCGCACCACCCTCCGTGGAGGCGTTGTTGCCAATGAAATTGCAGTCGTTGACCTCTGCCGAGCAGCCGCTGGCAAAGTAGTAACCGCCACCGGCAGCCGTCGCCTCGTTCGACATAATATCGCATCGCGTATAGACCACGTTGCAGTCCGCCTCGTGGTACGCACCGCCGCCTTGACCGCCATAATGAGATTGGTAATAGTAATAAATCCTGGGACCACTTCTGTTGGCGGCAATCAAGCTGTCGGATACCTGCGCCGTACAGCCCGACTCGTAGTATATCCCCCCGCCAAGCGTCTCAGTGGCGCTTGAACCCCAGAGACCATCCCAGCCGTTCGGCTCGCCCACACCACCGAGGCCGCCGGCGTTATGCGGCGGCCACATGTAAACCGACGGACTGTTCGCATCGGTCCAGCAACCCAGTATCATCGTATCCGCAATCTCAACCTGGCAATCCTTCGCAAAGTAAATGCCTCCGCCGAACGAGCGAAATCCATCGTCGCCGCCATCGCCGCCGAGGCCGCCGGCCGCACCGTCCCCGCCCGCGGCGCCGTTGCCGCCGCGTCCGCCCATTCCCTGGATGGTATTGCAATCAGTAATGGTACAGTACTTTATAACGGGCCTGCAGCCTGGACCAAAGTAGATCGCACCACCCAGTGCGTCCCCGCCGTCGCCCGCGTTGCCGCCCCAGTACCCCATACCGGTATCGTTCGGGTCGGGCGTGAGGGTGTTTGGCAAATTGGCATCAACACCAAAACCGTTGCCGCCGTTGCCGCCGTCACCACCGATTGCCGCACAGCGGCTTATCCGGCAATTGATGAGAGTCGGCCGGCTGCCGGCTGCGAAGTACATTGCCCCCCCGTACGCGCTGCCGCCGTCATTTGCATCGCCGCCGGGACCCGGCAAATCTTCGGTGGCGCTGTAGCCATCCCGTCCATCCCAGGCCTGGGCGCTGCAGTTGGTTATGACAAGGTTGGAAAGCGTAGGACTGGCCGGGCCCATTGCCGCTATCGCACCACCATAGGCATTCGGGTCGTAGTAGCCGTAGCCGTAGCTGTAGCTGTACCCATACCAACCCAACCAGCCGCCATAGGCCACGCAGTTCCTGATCGTCAATCCATCGATAACCGCATCAGGCCCTTCGCCGCCCCGGAATATGAAGCCCGGACTATAATAAGCCCCGTCGATAACCGTCTCGGCCACACAGCACGGGTCATCGGGATTTTCACTGGTTATGGTAATAGACCTGCCGGCAAAATCGATCCCGCCGCTGTATGTCCCTCGCTGGACGACGACCTTGTCGCCGTCGCGCACGACGTAATCGCCGCTTGCATCCCGCGCAGATAACGCCTGGCTTATCGAATCAAAATCCCCCGGCACACGGTAACTTCTGTACCCGATAAACTCCACCAGGACTTCCTTGTCCCCCGTCATCGTAACCGTGTTGCCGACTGCCGTCGCACTGTCATTGTCTGTGCCGGTCCACTTGACCTCCTGGCGGAAACCCTCCGCAGGTGTAGCGGTGATGCCGACGACCGAACCGGCAGCGAACAGCCCGCCGGTCGGTTCAACCGTACCCCAACCCCTAACAATACGCACGGTAAGGTTATAGAACTCCGTCGCCTCCGGCCGGTGAGCACCCATATCCACCACGTTGACGTCAGCAACGCCGTCGGTCCGCGTGCTGTACTCACCGAGTCCGAGATTGGCCGCCAGGTCGCTTCCCGCATCAACGCAGGGACTATCCTGGCTCTGGCCCGCCGCAATCTGGCTCAGCGACAACGCTCCCGCGAACAACGGGTCGGCGTCGATCGGTATCGAATTGGCATCGTTGGGGTCGCCCCAGGTCAGTGTGCGGCCGGGTTCGACGTAAACGCCCCCCTGGCCGCCCTGGACGTCACTGTACAGTACCGACAACGCCGCCGGCCTCTGCAGATAGTGCGGGTCGGCATCGCTGCCGATCGCTATCTGGTCGCCGTTTATGCCGCTGTTGTCCCACAGGATACTATTGAGCAGCGTGGTCTGGCTTTCGTAGTTGCAGGACAAACCACCGCCCCTGCCGTGGCTGGAATCATAGGCGTCGAACACCTTGTTTCCCACGATAGTGCAATTACTCAATGTCGGCGCGGCCCGCCAGTACGAAACTATACCGCCGCCGTCCACCACCGCCGAGTTGCCCTGCACGAAGCAGTTGTGCAGCACCGGCCAGCTTGCACCGCCGCCGAAATACACACCGCCGCCCGAACCGAACGCGTAGTTGTACCCGATCAAACAATGTTCTATCCGCGCATCCGAGGTCCACGACAGTATTCCGCCGCCGCCGCCGTAAACGGTTTGCGTGCTGTACCAGCCGAGCTTGCGGCCGTCCGCGACGTTTGCCACCACCTCACAGTGGCTGATAAGAGGACTGCCGCCGCTATAAAACATCCCGCCGCCGTGGCCGGCCCTGTTGCCGCTGACAAGACAGTCGCTGAGCACCACATCGGCGCCCGCAGCGTCCCAGCCGTACCAGTATAAACCTCCGCCGAACGCTGCCCGGTTATTCAGGAACTTGCATCTGTCAAGTATCAAATGGCTTCCGGATTGGTCCGGCGCTCCGTCGAAGTACAAACCGCCGCCGGATGAACCGCTGCCCGAACTTACGTTTCCGCGGAAGCTGCTGCCGGTCACCTCCAGGGACGTGTCATAGCCGCAGAACAACCCTGCACCGTCGCCCCAGCAAAGATTATTAGCGTATTCACAATTGTTGATATCGACCGCACTGGTGCTGCCGAAGTACTGCCCGCCGCCGACGCCTGAGGCCGAGTTTGTGTTAAACTGACAGTTCCCGGCGGTGACGGTGCAAAAACTGCTGAAGTACTGGGCGCCGCCGCTGCCGCCCGACAGGTTCCCGTTGAACCGGCAGTCGTTGATATCAACCACGCACTGTGAAACAAAATATTGTCCGCCGCCTGAACCTCGCACGCAGGAGTTGTTCAGAAAATCACACTGATTGGCCGTGAGCCTCGACCCGGCACCATAGTATTCCGCTCCCCCCCTGCCAGACCATCTCGAGCCATACAATAGATAACTATACCTGCCCCAGTCCGTATCGGCGCAATTATTGTCGGAAATAGTACAATTGTTCAGCTCAACCACGCATCCCTGCGAGTAGTAGTCGGCCCCACCTACTGCGTCGGTATGACTGGTAACCCACCAGCCCCACTCGCCCTCTACCCCATTGGGACCATTGATTGGGCCGCCCGTACCGGGCGTATTCGGCTCGCCTGGCGGCGCGCCGTTGCCGCCGCTGCCGGCGGCGCCGCCGGCACCACCGGGGCCCCCGATTCCCCCGTTGCCGCCGGCACCACCGGCACCACCGGCGTACCTCTGGGTCGAACGGGTGAAATCGGCAGCATTATTACGGATTATCGTATCCAGAACAGTGGCAACACTGTTCGGCCCGTAGTAAATCGCACCACCATAGGAGATCGTCCCATCCTGCCCGGAATCGCCACCGCGGCCACCCGGACCGCCTTTACCGCCGGCACCAGGCTCACCGTCCTCGCCGTCCTCGGCCTCGTCGCCGCCAGCCTCGCCACCTTCACCTGCGGCGCCGCCGTTGCCCCCGGCTCCGCCGGATCCGCCAGCTCCACCGGGCGCGCCGAGCCCCTGGGCGGTGTTACAATCCACGATTTCACAATACCTTATCACCGGCCGGCAGTTCGGCCCGAAGTAAATCGCACCTCCAATGGCACTTCCTCCGTGGCCGCCGTCACCGCCGCGGCCGCCGGCACCACCGTCTCCACCATTGCCGCCATTGCCGCCGGCACCTCCGTCACCAGGAAGAATTGGAGGCAGATTAGGATCAGCCGGCTGTTCACCGGGCGCGCCATCCTGGCCCGCGCCGCCGTCCTGGCCGTTGCCACCGGCCTGGCCGTCGCCGCCGCGACCACCGAAGCCGCCATTGCCGCCGATAGCCGAACAACCGATGATCTTGACGTTCCATATGACCGGGGTGCTGTCGCCGTCAAAGTACAGTGCACCGCCGTAGCCCCAGCCCCCGTGGCCGCCGCCTAGCGCGTTCGGTCCCGGAAGCCCGTTGGGGCCGTCAATGCCGTTCGGTCCCGGCATACCCGGCATACCCGGGATTTCCGGAGCGGGCGGTGCCTCGTTCGGCTCGGGCGGTTCGGGCGGGTCTTCAGGGTCGGGAAAGGTATACGTGTTATCCTCTCCGTTCCGCCCGCGAGCCACGCAGTTCTTTATCACGCAGTTCGATATGGTCGGACTGGCGCCGCCGAAGCACGCTATCGCACCGCCGACCACGTCCGCACCATCGCTGACCCGGTCGCCCGGGTTGACAATCGTGTTCGCCTTGGGCGTTCCCCCGCCGTTTATTATGGTAAACCCGTCGATAACCGACCGCCGACCTTCCCCGTTGCGCAGCACGAACGCCGAACCCCAACCGCCGCAGTCTATTATGGTCTCCGCAACGCAATTCGGGTCGTCCGGATTCTCGCTTGTAACCGTTATCGCCTTGCCCCCAAAGTCCAGCCCGACCTCGTGGTAGGTCCCCCTGGCAACCACAACGTAGTCACCACTCTCCGCCGCATACATCGCAGCACCAATACTCGGGTATTGGCCGGGTACCAGCCGGTCGACAGGCTTCCTGAACGAAACCGTCACCGTCTTGTCTTCATCCATCGTCACGAAATTGTTCGGCTCGATGGAATAGTCATTATCCGTGCCCGACCACAACGGAATATACTCCGGGTTTGGCGCAACGACCAGTTCGACCACTTCATCCTCGAGATACTCGTAGCTGCCGGCCCGTCTGGGCTGCACCAGCGTCCCGCCGGAGCCTTCGACCTTCACGGTTAGTGTGTGCCTCGGCCTGGTCTCGAAGTAAACCACCACGTCCGTATACTTGGTCACCACCAGGACATAGGTGCTGCCGGTATAAAGTCCCGAGTTGGGGTCACCGGGCACCACGAAAACATCGCTACCGTCAACCCGCCACTTGCTGATGCGGTAGTTTGGATCGGCCGGCGTCGCGGTAAAACGTATCTCGGCGTAGGGCACATACCGCCCGCCGGGATAAGGGTGCTCCGGGCTGATCGTACCCTGACCATGCGTGGTGTCGGCCGTGCTGGTCACCAGGAACGGACGAGGCCGAGGGCCCGTATGCCGGTGGTACCCGAGGTCAACGGTGTTGACGTCGGCCACATAATCCGCCCTGGTCGAGTAGCTCGTCAGCGCGATACTCGGGTCGTTGACGTCGCCGCTGCCTGCGTCGATACAGGGACTGTCCGTCAACTGCCCCGCCGCGATGCTCTTCAGAAAATAAGGTCCGACTGTAACCGCCGGGTCGATTATGAATTGAGGGTCCAGGTGAATGACACCGGTACCGGCATCCTCGTCCTCCACGCAGCAGTACGAAACCAGCCCCTCGCAATTCCACAGGTCGTCGCCGTTGTTCCACAGAATCGAGTTTATTATTGCAGGCTCATTCTCGCCGCGATAGTCACAGTAGATACCCCCGAACGCATTCTGCGCGCTGGCGTTGTCGGCTACGGTGCAGTTGCTCAGCATCGCCGACGCATCGAAGATGTACACCGCCCCACCAAAGCCGTCACTTACGGTATTGGACACTATCAGGCAGTTGTGCGTCACAGGCGCACAACTCTGGAAAAACAAACCGCCGCCCAGAACAAGCGCACCGTTGTCGAAGATTTCGCAGGACGTGATCACCGGTGAGCCCGGCCCGAAAACACTGACGCCGCCGCCGTACCTGGCGTAGTTATTCTTAATGACGCAGTCCACGATTGTCGGCGACGAAGTATCTACGTCAATGCCGCCGCCGTAGAAACCCGCCATATTGGACTGGATCACACAGTTGGCTATCGTCGGCGACGATTCGAAGCACTCGATCCCGCCGCCGTAAGCGGCATAGCCGCCGGTGATTGTAAAGCCCCGGAGTTTCGCGCCCCCACCGCAGCCGTAAAAGCTGACCACCGGCCCCTGACCGTTGCCGCGGATAACCGTCGCGGCGGGGTCGTTCACGTCGATGCTGTGGATGTCGATCTCCTTGCCCAGAAAGCTGATGTTCTCCTGATACGTGCCGGGCGCAACTCTTATCTCGTCCACCCCTGTCACGGCTGCATCGATAGCGTCTTGAATCGTCGGGTAGTCCGCCGGAACGTTCAGCACCGCCGCCGCTGAAATGCCACCGCAACTCAGCAACGCCCACACAAAAAAGAACACGCGCTTATCCATCACCCGCCTCCATCGCCTCCGAACAATGTGATTATCGCAGTAATTTGGCACCATTTTCTGTATATCGCCTCCCTGAAAGGACCGATTGAAACAATATTTCCGCCTGGCGCCGCGCAACAGCAGCACCGCAAACACACACGAACGTCCGATAACCACCGGTTGCCGGCCGAACGTCTACGTTGTGCCATTTGACCACGCATATCCGTACTCAACTGTCCCAAACCCGGTGATGCAACTCAATGCGCCTGTTTCGTCCTAAGACCTTATCACAACTCAACTTACAACTTTAACCTACTTATTATTCCACAGGGGACCCGCACCTACACCGCCCGCCTTCAACCCCGGCCGCCTGGCGCAGTACCACAGCCGGGCTGTGCAGCCCCTGGCCGTCCAGCCAAAAAGTCCTTTTCACAAAACCTCGCCACATCTTCCTCTGGGAAACTCCCCAACGTCCCGAAAAAATCAATATAGCTGCGTCTCGGCAACCGCGCTGGCCTCCTGGTCACGCTCCTCCTGAAGGATAATATTGGGCTTGACCAGTATCAGCAGTATCTTGCGGTCCTTTACCTTGCTTCTGTTCCTGAACAGCCGCCCGATCCCGGGTATCTTGCTCAGCACAGGCACACCGGCTTCGCTCTCGACCTCCGCGGTGATCTTCTGCCCGCCCAGAAGCAGCGTCCCCCCGTCCGGCACGCTCACGCGCGTATAGACCTCGGAGGTTTCCGTCTCCGGGACTTCCTGCTGTTGTGTTACGATTCCAGTACCACCCCCCTGCAATGCTACAGGTACCTCGAAGGTATAGCTCTTGATCCCCAGAAGGCTACTGAGATTAGTTATAATATTGAGAAGAACGTGCTTCTTATCCCTGGTTATGATAGGAGTGATCGTCAATGTCGAACCCGTCGGTATCGTGTTTATCTGCGGCACCACAGCCTGCCCGACAGCAGCGCCTCCAACAGCTCCCGTTACGGCCTCAGAGGTTATCAGTGGTGGTGTCGCGAAAGCCGTCTCACTCATAACGGAAAACGTCGCCGATTCGCCGCTGAGGACCGTTATCTTCGGTGCCGTCAGGGTCTTCGAGTCCTTGTGGGCCTGAACCGCTCGCAACAGAAAATGTACCTGCAGGTCGTCAAGGTTCGTACCATAGCCCCATTCAACGTCCAGCCCGGACACAGTGCCTGCCAGGCTTCCCGGAACGCCGGTCTCAGAAGGCTCAACCGCCGCCGACGAACCCTGGAAGAAATCCATAGTCGTCCACTTGCCGCCCGGCCTGTACCTGAAGTCCACGTCAAGGCCCACATCTTCCAGGAAGTTTTCACTGACCACCAGGAATCTCGCCTCGATGGAGACCTGGTGACCCAGCGCCCGGCGCATCTCGTTCAGCAGCTTGTCTATCTTGGCGTGAATCTCCGGCGTCTGCAGAATTATCAGTTTCTTGCCTTCATATACGGTTATCGTGCCTTCACCGGTACCCGTTTCCCACCAGCTATCAGGCTCTATGGTATCCTGTATAAGTCTTATCAGGTTGAACTCCCGGTACTCGCGGTCGTAGTCGTAGCCGCCACCATACCCTCCATAGCCGCCGTAACCACCGCCGTACCCTCCGTAGCCGCCGCCATAACCACCGTAACCGCCACCGTAGCCACCGTAGCCACCGCCATAACCCCCGTAGCCGCCGCCATAGCCGCCGTACCGACCGCCATAACCACCGTAGCCGCCGCCTATGCCGCCATACCGGCCGCCGTAACCACCGTAGC
>CAYSBK010000066.1:0-11952 GCA_964429265.1 uncultured Pirellulales bacterium
GTGAGGACGTAGAAAACTTCCTGCTGCGGCTGTTGCAGGCCGCCGACTACGACATCGAGGCCGCCCAGCGCGGCATCGTGTACATCGACGAGATAGACAAGATAGGAAAGACGTACCAGAACGTTTCCATTACAAGGGACGTTTCAGGAGAAGGCGTTCAGCAGGCACTGCTGAAAATGCTGGAGGGCACGATCGCCAACATCCCGCCTCAGGGCGGGCGCAAGCATCCCGAGCAGTCGTACATCCAGATGGACACCACGCAGATACTTTTTATCTGCGGCGGCACGTTCGTGGGACTGGAGAACATCATAAAGAAACGCATCGGCCAGAAGATGATAGGTTTCGACTCCGAGCTGGCCGGACAACAAGACGACAAAACCGCCTACAGCGACATAATCGCCGAGGTCATACCCGAAGACATCATCGAGTTTGGAATGATACCAGAGATGGTGGGCAGGCTGCCGGTGATCTCCACGCTGTCGGCCCTGGACGAGCAGGCGTTGATGGACATACTGACCAAGCCGAAGAACGCGCTCGTCAAGCAGTACCGCAAGTTCTTCGAGATGGAAGAAGCCGAACTGGAGTTTACCGAGGGCGCCTTGCGTGCGTTGGCTCGCAAGGCCCTTGAGCGGGATACCGGCGCCCGGGCACTGCGGGCGATAACCGAAGAACTGATGGTTGACCTGCTGTATCAACTGCCCGAACAACCACGGGGCCTGAAGTACGTAATCACCGAAGAGATAGTAACCGGCAAGGCGGACCTGTCGGCGGCGAAACAACAGAAGGCCCGCAAGGAATCCGCGTAAGCACTGCAGCCAACCGCATCCTGCAAACGCCGGCCCCCCCGGGCGCCTCGCAGCTTCGACGGGGCAACGACGAAACCGCTTAGTCGATTACCTGTATCTTTGAATAGCCGGGCATCAGGAGGTTGTACATCAGGATCGCGTCGCCGTTGAACATTCGGATGCATCCCTGGGAAACGGCGGCGCCTATCTCGTCGGGGTCCTTTGTGCCGTGAATGGCAAACCCGGTTCTGCCGACGGCCTGGCCCTCGATGCCCTGCAGTCCAATCCATCGTGAACCCAGCGGATAATCCGGGTCCGTGGGACGATAGGTCCTGCCGCTGACCGGGTCCGTCCAGACCGGCTTTATGAGCTTGCCGCCGGGCGCCACAAGCCACGTACCGGTGGGGGTTTCCATCCCGGGCTTGCCAAGCCCGACGGTAAAGCTCCTTACGAACGTCCTCTGAAGGTACAGGTCCATAGTGAAACTCGAGCGATAAACCTTTGCGTGAAATGGACCCTTGACGACCTTTATGACCTGCCCGGCCTGCAACAGTTCGGGACGCTTGATATTGTTAATCTCCATAAGTATCTGGTAGGGAACCTTGAACTGTTCGCCGATAGTGCGAAGCTGGTCGCCCGGGCGGACCTGGTAGCTGCTACAGAGCCTGTCGTTGGCAAACACGCTCCTGCTGAACAACCACTTGTCGGCCAGCCACGACAGTTGCTGCTTGACGTAGCGCAACTGCTCGCCGTTCATAGGCAGCAGCAACGCTTCGTTCAGCAACTCGCGCGCCTGGATTATCTTGCTGGGAGAAGCATTGATATAGTCCAGCGCCTGGTTAATCAGTTTCGAGACCTCCGGATTGCTGGCGGCGGTTGCCGGTGATACGGTACTGGGCGGCTCGGGCTGTGGCCCCGGCAGCACAACAGGTTCGGGGCCCGTTACCGGTGGCGCCTGCGGTTCTTCCTTCGGCGGACTCGGCGGAGGCGATGTCTGCTCAGGCTGCGGCTGCGGCTGCTGCGCTGTGGCGGCTGACGCCGGCTCAGGTCCAGCCACGGGCTGCGTCCGGCCGAAAGGATTTCCACCGAAAACAAAGACCATTATCACGCCGGCGACCACCAATGCGGAAACGATGTATATCCGGTTGAGAATACGCCTTCTTCTTCTGTCCCTAAGGCTCATAGGAAACCGTGCCATGCCATACTCCTTGTCCTACAGTTTTTCCCGGCAAGCGCTGCCGAAATACATTACACCTTCGTCGGTTACCAGTAAATCCACCGGCTCGTCGTGTTCGCAGGCGGGCAGCGAATCCAGGCGCTGCTCGGCAAACGCCAGGCCGCACTTGACCGCCCGCAATTCCGGATTCGCGAAGAACCTGTCATAGTAGGAACCGCCGCGACCCAGCCGATTGCCCTTTTCATCGAACGCAAGAGCCGGTGCAACCACCAGGTCGATTTCGCCTATGGGAACAGGCACGCCCTTAACAGGGCTTCGCAGCCCACAGGCATCCGTTGCCAGCCCTGTTTCCAGCGAGGTTATTTCAACAGGTATCATATGTCGTTGCTGCCAGGAAACCTTCGGCACGGCGACTGTCTTACCCTGCTGCCAGGCGTGGAGAATCGCCTCGGAAGTGTCCACTTCGTGCGGCAGCGGCAGGTACAGCATCACCACCGATGCATGCTGAAACTGCTCGGTCGAAACGAGGTTCCGGCAGGCCTTTTTGCTTTTCTCGGCTCTGTCTTCGGGCGACATTGCCAGCAGTGTCTGCCGCAACCTCTGACGCAATTGTGCCTTATCCATTCAGGCGTCCCGTTCCTGCGATTCATACTGGGCGACCAATTTCTGCAACCGCCGCAGGTAGTCGGCAATGTTCTTCTCGTACCCTATATCCTTCGGCCTGTAATAGTTCTTCTTTAACTGTGCCGGCAGATACTCCTGCGGCACAAACCCGCCGTCGAAGTCGTGCGGATACCTGTAATCCGCACCGTGGCCGAACTTGCGTGCGCCGGGATAGTGGCTGTCACGCAGGTGCGGCGGCACCTGGACGGTCGGCTGGGCCTTGACATCGCCCACGGCCTTCCAGATGGCCGAGGCAACGGCGTTGGACTTGGGTGCACAGGCAACATAAAGAGCCGCCTGGGCCAGCGGAAGCTGGGCCTCCGGCAGTCCTATAAACTCCGCAATCTGCACGGCCGACGCTGCCAGCACCGTCGCCATCGGGTCGGCGTTGCCGACGTCCTCAGCGGCACAGACCGCAATACGCCGGGCAATGAAACGCGGGTCCTCGCCGCCGGCTATCATTCGCGCCAGCCAGTAAACCGTGGCGTCGGGGTCCGAGCCCCGCATACTCTTCTGGAAGGCACTGGCCAGGTCATAGTGAGTATCACCGGTTCCATTGTATTCCAGGGCCTTCTGTTGTATCGACTCTTTTGCCACATCCAAATTAAAAATTATCGGCCCGGTACCCCCCCTGGCCGCCTGTGACCGCACGCCTATTTCCAGAGCCGTCAGGGCCCTTCGAGCGTCCCCGTCGCACATCACAGACAGGAACTTCAGTGCCGCAGGCTCGGCCTTTACATCGAGGCCGCCCAGCCCCCGCTGCCGGTCGCTCAGGGCCGTCTGCAGCAGCTTCACAACGTCTTCCTCGCCCAGCGGCTCGAAGCGAAAGACGGTGCTTCTGGAAATAAGGGGCGAGTTGATCGCAAAAAACGGGTTCTCCGTCGTAGCACCGATGAGAATAACCAGCCCCGACTCCACGTCGTCCAGCAGCACGTCCTGCTGGGCACGGTTGAAGCGGTGTATCTCGTCGATGAACAGCACCGTCCTCCTGCCGGCAGAGCCCAGCAGATTCCGTGCGTGAGCGATGACCTGCCGGAGGTCCTTGACCGTCGCAGCAGGCGCGCTGAGATAATGAAAGTCCGCCTTCGTGTGATTGGCAATGACCATCGCCAGGGAGGTCTTGCCCACACCCGGCGGCCCGTAAAACACCAGGCTGCTGAGGGAATCGGCCTGCAGCATCCTCGTCAGCAGCTTGTCAGGGCCGAGGAAGTGCCTCTGGCCAACGAATTCCTCGAGGCTGCGCGGCCTCATCCGTACCGCCAGCGGGGCCACCGAAGCCGTAGCCGCCCGGCCAGAGCTGCCAAAAAGCGTCGCGTTGGAATCCTGCTTGAACATCGCAGGTTATTATACGATGTGAAAGTGGAACTGTCGAACCTTCAAAAGAACGATGTCGGTCAATTTGGGCAGAATGAGAAAACTGGAGAAAGGCATATTCCGCCGTTTCATAACGGTCGGCCTGTGAGAAAAAGGCAGGCTTCTCGCTGCAGATGCAAGCTGTTTATTCGGCCTGGTCTGCGGCCTTTTTGCCCTTCTTGGCTTTCCCGGCCTTCTTGGCTTTCCCGGCCTTCTTGGTCTTTTCCTTGCCGCCGGCTGAGCCGCCCCCGAGCATAAACGCCCCGCCGACAATCAGCCCCGCCACAAGCATCAAACCGCCGGCAACATACCAGATGATATGCACACCGCCCGGTCCGCTGAGTCCCTGCAACTTATCCAGAATCGCGGGCATCACATTGTTGAACCCTGCAATGGCGACTATCGCCGTGTAAAGCAACGCCAGAAGCGGCAGCACCAGCATAATTCCAAAGGCGCTGCTGATGGTGTCCGGCGCGGCTTCGGCGTACGCGCCCGCCATCGGCGCAGCAGGCACCACTTCCGGCTCGGCAAACTCAGGTTCTTCCGGCAAGGGCCGTTCTTCAGCTTCCTCGGGCATCTCCAGAGCCGGCCCTTCCGCGGTTTCGGTCTGCCCCTCCGCAGTGTATATCTCGTCAAGGATTCCGCCCAGCGATGTATCATCGGCCTGCAATGAAAGGTCCAGCAGGCCGGAGCCGCTGCCGAAGGAATCAAGATTCACATCCTCTTCGATTTCCTCCAGGGATGCCTCGTCGCCGGCGGCCTTCGTCTCGGCCGACGTGTCTTCACCCAGGCCGAGTTCCTCGGCCGTTTCACCGAGGACGTTGAGACCTTCCGTGCCCGGTCCCGAACCGCTGCCGCTCAGCTCCGCCGCAAGCCCCGACTCATCCCCCGTCTCGGCCGAAAGGAATATCTGTCCCGTATCCATCGCCGTGTCATCAGAAGACTTCTCAGGTGCTGACTCGCCGGCCTCGGCCTCGCCGACCAGGTCAAGCTCCACATTGCTTTCTTCGGCAGCCTGCACAGGCGGAGGAGCCTGCCCTTGCTGCTCGGGCGAGGGTGGCTCCGGCTGGGCAGCTTCTGGTTGCTGAGGTTCAGGCTGTTGTTCTGCAGCCGCTTCAGGGACTACCTCTTCGGGTACCTGCTGCGGTTCCGGCACGGCCTGCGGGGCTTGCTGGGCTTCGGCAGAGACCTGTTCGGGCTGCGGCCCGGCCGCCAGTGCCTCGACCTCGCTTACCTTGAACAGTACGTTTGCACCGTCGCGAAACTCCCGCAGCTTGCCGTCCCGTACCAATTGCTGCAGCTGCTGCTCGGTCATATTGAGCTTTTCGGCGGCTTCTTTTACCGAATAAAACATAGCAGACATAATCAGCACTCCTGCGGCAGAACCGTTAACTCGGACGACTTATAGCATCGACTGCGGAATCTTGCTCAGATGACCACGTTTACCCTGAACACCTGTCTTATCGAAATTATACCGCAACTGCTGTAGCAATGCAACCATTTTTCTTCAGGACCTTGCGGGTTCAGCCCACCAGCCCACCCCCACGCAGGGCTGCCGTCCCATAACAACACCGCCCGACAACCTGCTTCGGCTGATCGCGGCAGGCAGGCTCAAGCGCTCGCCACCGCTGTTCGGCCAGGCCACACCACAAGCGACTTCACAGCACCGCCCGAACGAGCTACCTGCAGGTTTTCTGGTGAAACGGCTTGCAAGCAGCTTGGCCTGTCGAAGAACTGCATAAAGTGTCATTCTGAACGCTGCCCAGCGGTGAAGAATCTCAATAAAGCCGGCGAAACGAGACGCTTCGGCTTCACCTCAGAATGACAGCGGAAGATTTCTACAGAGCATAAACAACGCAGAACACAGATTCACACCCACCGGCCCCGTCGGGCGGCAGGAAATCATTTTGAACTTTTCGCCGTTTCTGCTAAAAGGGCACGTCGAGCAGTTGCGGCAGGAACTTGCAGCAGGCAACAATGATGGAGATCTGCAGGATTAGCCGTGTGTACGCCTATGAAGACCGTTGATAAAATTCGCAACACAAAGGTATCCGTTCAGGCCCCGCCGTCGAAGGCACACAGTCTCCGCGCTCTGGTAATCAGCTCGTTGGCCGCCGGCGAAAGCACCATTCGCCGGCCTCTGCTGGCACAGGACCAGCTCAACCTCATAGAATGCCTCAAGAACCTCGGCATCAAGGTATCGCGCCGGGACGACTGCCTGATCGTACAGGGCAATGCCGGCAGGTATAGCCCGGTTGCCGAGCAGTTGAACGTCGGTGAATCCGGGGTGAGTATGAACTTTCTGCTTTCGGCGTGTTGCCTGTGCGAACGGCCGGTCATAATCACGGGAGCCGAGAGAATCACCCAGCGCCCGGTGGACGAGCTTGTGAAGGGGCTGCGGCAACTGGGCTGCAGGATTGACTACCTCGGCCGCGAAGGTTTCCCGCCGGTCAGGGTTTACGGCGGCGGAATCCCCGGCGGCGAAGCTGTTATGAGCGGCAAGAAAACCTCGCAGTATTTCAGCTCTATGACGATCGCGGCGCCCTGTGCGGACGACGCCGTGACCATAACCTGCGTGGACGAAATGACTGAAAGGCCTTACCTTGACATAACCGTCGAGATGATGTCGCTGTTCGGCGTGCAGGCAAACAACGAAAACTACCGCAAGATTACCGTTGCCAACGACGTAAAATACGCACCCGCCGACGTAACCATAGAAGGCGATTACAGCAGCGCGTCGTTTTTCTTTCTGGCGGCGGCCGTGTGCGGCTGCGAGGTGACCGTCGGCGGACTTAATCCAGAGACCAAACAGGGCGATAAAGAGTTTTTAACCCTGATTAGGAAAATGGGCTGTGTAGTAGAACAATTGCAAGATGCTGTTCGCGTCCGGGGAGGTCCCCTCAAGGCCATTGAGCAGGATATGGGCGATTTGCCCGACCTTGTGCCGCCTGCAGCGATTGCCGCGGCATTTGCGGCCGGCACCAGCAGATTCACGAACATAGCCCATCTTCGCCACAAGGAATCGGACAGGCCAGCCGTTATCGCCTCGGAACTTGCCAAGATGGGTGTCGATGCACGTTGCCAGCAGGACTCGCTGACGATTCGCGGTGGAGCCGATATGCACGGAGCGGATATCGATCCTCACAACGACCACCGAATCGCTATGAGCTTCGCGGTTGCAGGCCTGGCCACGGGAAACCAGCGGATTCATAACGAGATGTGCGTGGCGAAGTCCTTTCCCGATTTCTGGGAAAGGTTTGAAGTCTTCACGGCGTGATTGTAAACTCTGCCGAGATGTTCCGTGAAAGGAGACGCTGAGAAATGATTGGCTGTCACATAGGAAGGTTCTTTCAGGTAACGGTGGCCGGTGGTTCCTACCAGGAAGGTCTGACCGCAATAGTCCAGGGTCACCCGCCCGGTATGTTGTTGACCGAGCAGGAGCTTTACGCTGACCTGCTGCTGCGAAAACCGGGCGCCGACGAGCTCAGCAGTCCGCGAAAAGAGCCGGACCTGCCCATTATCTACTCCGGCCTTAACGCGGCCGACACCGTCGAAGGCGCCGCCAACAAGAATCATACCAACGGTACGCCGCTTTCGATCCTGATTCCCAATCTCGACCGGCATTTTATCCACATAAAGCAGTACCAGGATACCAACCGCACCCCCCGGCCGGGACACGCCTCGTATGCATCGTTCATAAAGTACGGGCCCGACGATGACGCAATAGGGGCGGGGATGTTCAGCGGGCGGTACACCTCGACCGTCGTGGCCGCCGGCTGCGTGGCAAAGAAGGTCCTCGAAAAATGCGGCATCAGGGTCTTCGCCTACGTCAGGGAACTGGCGTCGGTTCGCTGCGGAGACATCGACCACGACGCCGCCCTGCGGTACACAACCTCGTATAAGAAGATGAGGTGCGACCTGGACCCCTTCTACCAGGAGATTTACGTCAAGGGCCGGATAACTATGGAGATGCGGTTCCTGGAGAAAATGAAGGTGCTGGCCCAGCTCGAGCAGGAAATCGACGCGATCCGTAAGAAGGCGCCGAAGATAGACCCCGCCGAAGTCAGGGACAGGTACGCCGTGCACCATATCCTGAACTGTCCCGACGTCGATGCCGCCCAGGCAATGACCGATGCGTGCAACAGGATATCGGCGACCGGCGACTCGGCAGGCGGTGTTGTCGAGGTCGTGGCAACCGGCGTGCCGGCAGGCCTGGGTGAGCCGGTCTTTTACAAGCTCGACGCCGAACTCGGCAGGCTGCTCGGTATCGGAGCGGTCAAGGGCGTGGAGGTCGGTGCGGGCTTTGCCGTCAAGGATATGACCGGCTCGCAGTCGAACGACCAGATGCGCAACGAAAACGGCAGGGTCGTCTTCGAATCCAACAATGCAGGCGGAATCACCGGAGGCCTGGCGACAGGCCAGCCAATAGTCGTAAGGCTTGCGGTCAAGCCCACCCCGACCATAGACAAGCCGCAAAGAACCATCGACAAGTACACGCTCGAAAACAAGCAACTCGCTGCCATTACCAGGCGTGACCCGACAATCGTCGCCCGCATCTGGCCCGTGGCCGAGAACCTCACGGCAATCATTTTGCTGGACCACCTGCTGGCCCACTACGGCTACCAAGCGATGAAGCAAAGACAATCGCAGGGTTGAAAAAAGGACGGCGGAGATAAATCCGCCGTCCCTGCTCCGGTGCATATCTTGCGCATCTCGCTGCGAGGTTAATCGTTACGGAAACGATGGTGAAGCCACTTCAATCACCGACCAGTCGGTCTCATTGCCGAAGGCATCCCTGGCCTTGACCCTGAAGGCCGGTTCATGGCCGCTCAGTCCTACCTTTACCCTGTAGACGTAAGGCGTACCCGCGAAGTAAATCCAGCCGTCGGTCTCCGGATACAGCGCATCACTGCTCCAGCCGCTGTCGGTGGTGCACTCGAAGAAGAACTCCCAGTAGCCGCTTTCGTCGGTGGTGTTCGGATCGGCACGCATCTCGACGTAGTAATCGAACGGCCCGCCGCCGCCATAGACCTCGTGAGGCCTGCCGTCGACACCGTTGGCGTCGAGCGAGTAGTCCCACCTCATAGGATTGGGCGTGGGCGGTGTAGTATCAGCAGGCGTCGGCGTGGTCACACAGACAACATCCGACCAGACCGTTTCGTTCTGCCGTGACGATTTGTCGCGAGCCATCACCCGGTAGCAGTACTCGGTCTCGGGCATCAGGTTGACGTCGGTATAGTTGGGCTCGTCCTGCCAGCCGCTGTCGTTGCAGTCGCCCGAATAGCAGTCGAAGTAGTACTCCACGCCGCTGTCGTCGTAGGCAACGCTGGCCTGCATCGTAATCGATGTAGGCGAATTGGGATTGATAACCTCAATGTGCGGGGCAGGTGCCGGCGGAGTTGTATCCTCGGCAGCGCCGGCGCAGGCCGTGGCGCACACGATGTCGGAATATTGCGTTACGTTGTTGACGTCGGCGCTGTCGCGCGTTCGCAGCTTGAAGCACAGCTCCACGCCGGCTGCAAGGCCGGTGACCTCGTAGTCGGGGCTGGTTTGCCAGCCGCTGTCATAATTGGAGTCGCTTACGCACTTGAAGTAGTACTCGACGGACCAGCCCCATGCGTCCTCAGCAGTTACCGCTGTCATCCTGATCGCACAGGGCGCTGTCTGCGGCGAGTAAGGTTCGACCAGCCATCGGCTCGGGTCGGGCACAGGTGGCGTGCGGTCGGCTTCCAGCCAGCAGCGGGCAAGGAACGCCAGGTCATTGGAGTCAACAAGCGAATCAGCGGTAAAGTCGGCACCACCACACCAGCCGTTACCCGCGAAACAGCCTTCATCAAGCCAGGCAATTGCAAACTTCGCGTAATCTTTGAAGTTTATCAGCCCGTCGAGCACCAGGTCACACACCCTGCACGGCTGTGCACCCTTGCTCACGGGATAGTGATAACCCATATCGACCTGTCCCTTGTCGGTCATCTCGTCGGTGCGGGTGGTGTAACCGCTCATCCCGGCAAAGCCGGCGTCCCTGCTGCCGGTGTCGACGCACGGGCTGTTCTGGGACTGCCCGGCGGCCGTCTGGCTGAGGTAATACGGTCCCAGCGGGCCCGTAACGAACAGCGGGTCCGTGGAGATGTTGCCCGCACCCCAGTCAAGCACGCAGTCGGTCTCGATCCTCAACTGGCCCCTGACGTCGCTGTAGGAAATCGCCAGTGTTGCAGGCCACGGGTCGCCGAACTCAAACCCGGTGCCGACGGCAATCTCGTCGCCGTCAACGGCAAAGTTGTCCCAGAAGATGCTGTCCGTAACGGTCACGAAACTGTTGTAGCCGGCGTAAAGTCCGCCGCCGAAGCCGGTATGGCCGGCCTGGCCGAACAGACCCGGCGCGGCGTTGCCGACAAACGTGCAGTTTGCGATGTAGGGTCTTGTGTACCAGTTCGCCGACAGCCCGCCGCCGTCTCTACCTGCCAGGTTGTTGGCGATCAGGCAATTGATGATGGCAGGTGAATTGGGGTCCTTTACGATGTAAAGCCCGCCACCGGAAGTAGTCGTGGCATTGTCGGCGATAACGCAGTCGGTTATCAGCGCCGGCGTGCCCCAGCAGTACATACCGCCGCCCTGGCCGACAACGGAGTTGTTCGGGTCGTTCGGGTCGTTGGAGTCGGGTCTCAGCGGCGCAAGGTTGAACCGTATTGAGCTGCGGCTGACCGTGACCTGGTCCGACTCGAAGATGAACAGCCCGCCGCCGCGCCGGCCGCTGTTGCGGTGGATGTTGCAATCATCGATAACCAGGTCGTTGACCTCGGTTACGTAGATGCCGCCGCCGTCCTGGTTGGCGTCGTTGCGCTGCAGGACCGTGCCTGCTATCGTGGCGGCGCTGTTGGGATCAACGTATATACCCGCACCGTAGATTGCGGTGTTGTCGGCGATGTTGCAATCGTTGATATCCGAAGCCGCAGCGACCCTATGGTAGTATATGCCGCCACCCAGCACTGCACTGCTGGCAGTAAGGTTGCAGTGCTCGAACACTGCCGCGCTGTTGCTGTCGCAGTAAGCGGCACCGCCGCGCTGGGCATCGCAGTCCGTAACCGTGCAGTTTATGAAGGTCGGGCCGGCGCCGGCGCCGACGTAGATACCGCCACCGTAGCCCGGGCCGTTGACGTCGCCAATGGCGGTGCAGCCGCTGATTACCATATTCCTTATAGTGGGACTCGAGTAAGAATCCACGTAGATGCCACCGCCGCTATCGCCTGTAACGCTGCCGTTGACGACAGTGAAGCCGTCGATAAGCGTATCGGGCCCTTCGCCGCTGTTGAAGACAAAGGCCCTGCCTGTTCCGTTGCAGTCGATGATGGTAGCGGCCACGATGTTGGGGTCGTCGGGGTTGGTGCTTGTCAAGGTAATGGCCTTGCCGGCGAGGTTGATGTTGCCGTTGTACCGGCCGGCGGCGATAACGAGCGTGTCGCCGTCGCGGGCCGCGGCGACGGCATCCCGCACGGCATTGGCATCGCCGGAAACATCGACAATCTGCGGCTGCTCGAAACGCACCGTCACAATCTTGTCAGAATCAATCGTGACATAGTTGGTCAACTCGAGGGAGCTGTCGTCGTCGGTGCCGTCCCAGCTTCTGAGCCTGTAGCCGTCGCACGGGTCGGCCGTCAGTTCAACCACCGTTCTGTCATAGTATCGCAGCACATTCGGGTCCAGGGAGGCCGGCGAAAGAGCAACCGTACCGTGACCACCCGGCACAAGCACCGCCAGCCTGTAAACCGGCGCCTGCTCGAACTGGACCGCAACTACCTTGTCGTCGCTCATTGTGACGATGTTGTTCGGCTCGACGGACTGGTCGTCGTCGGTGCCTGTCCACCTTGCGACCTGGTAACCCTCGTCGGGATGGGCGATCAATTCAACGATCCGCCCTCGCGGATACAGCCGGCCGGCCGGCTCGACGTAACCGTGAGCCTCGCTCGGATCGAGTTC
>CAYSBK010000067.1:0-11799 GCA_964429265.1 uncultured Pirellulales bacterium
GCCCGCCGAAAACCACCTCCGCATTTGATCGAATCCCCCGTGCCTCTATCGCCGTGACCCCCGGCACGGCAAGGCATCTGCCCTGCAAATGGTATGGTCGTCATCTCCAGCGAAGCGGCCGGAAGGACAGGACATTAGCAGCGCGTAGCAGGTGACTCAAAAACCGGGCTGGGCGAAGTCGTGGGTCGGTTCGAGGATTCGGCAGCCGGCCTCGGCGAGCGTGGTTCGGAGGCAGTCATCGCCAAAGACCAGGGCGGCGGTGTTGCAATCAGCCAGGTGCCTGCATTGTGATATTGCTTCTGGGCTTGGGGCGTAGGCGATGACATAATCGTATCTGCGGGTCGCCGACGATATGAATTGCCGCAGTGGGCCATCGTCGCCGTGTGAGTCGGCCTGCGGCAGGCGATTCGCAGGGACGATGTAAAGATTTTCGATGCAGGTGCCGAGCTCGCAAATGCCGGTTTCCGAACCGGCCGCGGTAGGCTCGAGGCTGAAGACCCTGGCGATGGCATTTCTTTGGCGGTCGAGGTCCACCAGCAGGCAGCGTCGGTGCTTTTTGGCCAGCAGCATCGCTATGTTCACGGGAACGGTCACCGGCAACTCGCCGACTCGGCCGGCCGCCATAACCACCACCGCCGGTGCAGCGGTGCGGCTTTCGAGCAGGTCTGCAAGGGCCTTGTAGTAATCGGCCTTATTGAGATGGTATCGTCCGGCGGGAGGATTGCCGGGCTGAGTGTGGCGGGCCGTGGAGCAGGGCTGCGAATTGACGGCCCGGCTGCGGTCGGGGGCGGGCGGGTTGTCGCAGCGCGGCGACTCGTCGATGTTCACGAACCCAGCGGAAAACTCGCGGGCGGTTGCCGAATCCGCCCCGGCGGGATTTTCTTCGGCAGGGTCATCCCCCCGGCCGCCGCTGGCGTCGACCGGCGTGGACTGGACTTCCACCCTGTGCGCGGCTGTGCCGGGGGACCACCGTGGGTCGCCGATTAGAGAATTGTTGCGCACCAGGCTTCGGGCGGCCAGAACGGTCAGCAGCGAACATACCTGAAACAGCGCGCCGGCTCCAAGCGCGGGTTGCAGGTAGGCGGCGGGGCCGGCAGGGCCGTGCGCCGATGCAGCCGACGATGCCGCCATAGCGGCGATTACGGTCAGGATTATCACGGGCGATTCGACCAACACCGCGCCCAATACGAACCTGCAGGAGGTGGCCATCGCGGCATAGAAGTCGGCGGCCTGGGCCATCTTCGTTTGCAGGCTGCACACCTGGCCGTCGTCGAGGGAGTCGATGTCAAACCAGGCGGGTTCATCGTCGCCGCAGCGCCGGGCCAGTTCAGCGGCAAATGCCGAGCCGAACCTGCCGACGAACACGACCGCCCTGAAGATGACTGCCAGGGCGATCACTGCGGCCGGGACGAACAGTACAACCGACCACCTGTAGTGGTCCGCGGTTATCACTCGGCCCACTGCGGCAGCGACCGTTCCGGCATAGCCCGTAAGGAGTATGAGCTTGGAACAGCAAACCGCAAGGCCCAGTTGAAGGGCTGCTGCGACGACCACCAGCAGTGGGAATCCCTGAACCTGTGCTATCCGCCGGGCTGAGAAGGCTATCAGAACCACGGCCACGGCAAGCGAGACGCTGAACGCCAGCAGGATGTCGACGATAAAGGCCGGCACCGGCAGCAACAAGCCCATCACGACGGCAGCGAGGCCCGAGGCAAAAAGCGTGCCGGGCCCGGGTGGGCGGGGGCCGACGCGTTCCAGCACGTCGCCGCTGCAGACGGCGGCGGTGACGCAGCCGGTGTGTGTCAATTCGTAACGGGTTTCGTTTTTCATTGGACCTCTTGCGCAGCCCGTTTCTTTTCGCGAAGGCGGTATATCATCGCCAACACTTCCGCCACGGCGACGTAGAGGCTGGCGGGTATGGTGCGGCCGAGCCTGACGGTTGAGTATATGGTTCGCGCCAGTTCGGGCCGCCGCACTACCGGAACGCCATATGCGCGGGCGATCTGCCTTATTCTCTCGGCCAGGTGGTCGGCGCCCTTGGCCACCAGCACGGGTGCTTCCATAGTGTCGGCATCATAGCGCAGCGCCACGGCCACGTGCGTGGGGTTGACCAGCACGACGGAGGCCTTGGGTACCTCGACGGCGATGCGCCGCATAGCCATTTCGAGCTGGACTCGGCGGATGCGGCGTTTTACTTCGGGCGCGCCTTCGTAATCCTTGCGCTCCTGCTTGACTTCCTGTCGGGTCATCCTGAGGTCCTGAAGGTGTTTCCATTTCTGGTAAAGCACCTCGGCGGCAGCCAGAACCAGCAGTACCAGGCCGATGCGTATCATCAGCCCCAGGATTATGTGCCCGATTGTGGCGGCCATCCGCACCGGCTCGACCCACCTCAGCGCCGCCAGGGATGTCAGCCGGCCTCTTATGTAAAGCCATATGATAAGCCCTATCAACAGCAGCTTCAGGATGGACGCCAGCAGCCTGACGCCTGAGCGGGCGTTGAACAGTCGGCCGAATCCGGCAACGGGGTTGACCATTTCGAACCTGAGCCTGACGGCGGCCGGTGTGAAATTGACCCCACTTACTGCAAGCCCGGCCAGGATGGAAGCGGCCACCAGTGCCAGCAGGACCGGCCAAATCAATCCCACCATTGCGAGAAGCTTGTCGCGGACAAAACCGATGAAGACATCGCCGCCGGCAAAGACCGCCGAATGCCCGGCCAGACCCTCTCTGAGCTGGGCACAGAACCACTGCAGAAGCCCCGGTGCCATAAGGGCCACCGCCGCGGTCAGCACGACAAGACTGACCGCCGGGGCAAGCTCCTGGCTCTGGGGGACCTGGCCCTGTTCGCGGGCCTTTTCCAGCCGTTTCGGCGTCGGCTGCTCGGTCTTTTCAGCGGCGGGACGCTCCGGCATAACCGTGCTCTCTCAAATCACTCAAAGCGGCAGCAGCTTGCCCATCCACCGGGCAAACTCGGCTACGAACCTGGCTGTCAGCGGCAGGAAGATGACCGCCATCAGCAATCCCATCCCCGCCCGCATCGGCAAGCTGATGAAAAAGATGTTCATTTCCGGCACCACGCGGGCCAGTACGGCAAGCACCACCATCAACAGCAAAAAGGCCGCCAGCATCGGCGCAGCCAGTTGCAAACCTGCGATCATCATCACGGACCCGGCCTGGATAACCCCGGCGGTGAGCCGCCCAACCGAAGGGACCGCTCCGACGGGAAAGGCCTGATAGCTGCGGCCAATTGCGGCAAGCAACACGTGGTGGCCGTTGGCGCTGAGGAAGAGTATCACGAATATCATCTCCAGCAGGCTTCCCAGAGGCTGTGTGCGCTCGCCGGTGAAGGGGTCCAGAACGGCGGCCATAGCCATCCCCATTTGTCGTTCGGCGATGCGGCCGCCGAGCTTGACGGCCGAGAACACCAGGCTGGCGATTTGCCCGATGGCCAGGCCGTACAGTGCTTCGTTGAATAGTAATAGTCCAACCTGCAGTGCACCGAGGGCTTCGAGGTTGACTGCGGGCCTGTTGAGCATCGCAAAGAACATCGAAAGCAAGACAACCGCCGCGACTTTGACGCGGGCAGGAATGCTGCGGCTGCCAAAGATCGGCATCACCATAAAGCACGCCGAGATTCTGGTCAGCACCAGCGCAAAAGCCGCCAGCCTGGCAATGACGGGGTCCATAACTCACCGGCCCACACTCTGGATGTATCCGAATATCTCGTTTGCGAACTTCAGCACTATCTGCAGGCTCCAGCTTCCGAAAAGTATTATCACAAGTCCGACCGCCAGCAGTTTCGGGACGATGGTGAGCGTCATATCACGTATGGAGGTAACCGCCTGAAACAGTGTAACCACGACGCCGACCACCATACAGGTCACCAGTATCGGTGCCGCCAGAAGCAGGGCGGTTTCGAGCGTGTGGCGGCCGAGGTACAGTGCGAAGCTGCTTCCCATACACGATAACTCCTATGCTGATGTCCGGAAAGGCGAAACCAAACGCCTGCGGCATTTTGCCGGGCGTGGTCGGACGAGTTTGTTTTGGGGCGTTGTCATTTCTGTTGTCACCTGAATCCGAGGCTGAGGCTTTTTGCCAGCAGTCCCCAGCCGTCAACGAGGATAAACAGCATCAGCTTCAGCGGCAGCGAGACCATCACCGGCGGCAGCATAAGCATGCCCGCGCTGAGCAGCACGCTGGCGATGACCATGTCGACAAGCAGAAACGGCACGAACAACAGGCAACCGATCTCGAAGGCCGTTCTGAACTCGCTTATGATGAACGCGGGGATCACCACGTGCAGTCCTATGTCCATGGCGCTGGCGGGGGCGTCGATGTGTGCCATCTTTACGAAAAGAGCGAGGTCGTCGCGGCGGGTCTGGCGGAGCATAAACTCCTTCATGCACTGGCCCGACAGCGTTGCGGCCGTCTGGAAATCGATGGTGTCCGACAGATACGGCTGAATCGCCGCGGTGTTGATCTTTGAGAAGGTCGGCGCCATCGTGTACATCGTCAGAAAAAGCGCCAACCCTATTATCGCGATGGTGGGGGGGATGGTCTGGGTGGTAAGGGCCCTGCGAACAAACGCCAGCACGATAACTATGCGGGTGAAGCTGGTCATCATTACCAGTAAGCTCGGCAGGACCGCCAGGGCACCGAAGATTACGACCAGCTTGACCGGCGTGGACCAATCCTGCTTTGTGCCTTTTTCACTGGTGGCCTTGTCGATGAGCGTCATCAAATCGCCCATACTTGGAACCGACCCGGCGTCGACGCCGGCGGTCGGGGAGCCTTGGCCGGGCAGCGGCGATTCCGGCGGCGTAAGGGGCAGCTTCGGCGGCCGGACCGTGCCGTCGGCAAAACACACCGAAGCGATGACGGCAAGAACAAAGGCCGCCAAAAACATTTTCAAGAACTTTCTGTTGCCCATAGCACTGCGTTCTTTACCGGCCGTGCCTGACCCAACTACGCGTTGTGTCGTGCAAGCGGGAAGTCTTCCTTCTGTTCTGTCTGTTCTGTTTCGAGCAGTGAATCCGTGACATCCGCTAACACGGCGATGGTGTCACCCGTGGTTCCTATCAACAACTTTCGCCGTCCGACATCTACCAGGTACAGGGCCTTGCGTGGTCCCAGGTGCGTGATTTCGGCGACGTGAATCCGCCTGCCGGATAACCTGCTTGCACGGCCCGTGAACCTTTTCGAAAAGTAGCTCGAGGCAACCCACAGGCCGATCACGACAAGCACCAATATGAGCATCTTGTAGAACAACTCGGAAATCTCCCCGCCGGACGGTATATCCCTGCCGAGATTAGGGTCTGCAGCGAGAGTCAGCGGCGGCAGGGGGCTGGTTGTGACGGCGGTGGGGGCGTCGGCCGGTGCCGGTTCGGCGGCGCCGCGTGAGGCAATGGCCCTTCCGGCTGCGGCGGCATTGTTGTTGACGGTCCAGGCCACGGCCACACCGCCGGCAAATAGCGCCGCCACCAGATACAAAGCCATCTTCTTTTTCGCTGGGTACCGGTTCACTTCAACAGCCCACAATCGCCCCGGCCTGGGCGAACCCGCCGGACAGCCGACGCTGCGGTTTCGCCCCGACAATGTACGCAAACCGTGTGCCGTGTGTCAGGGGGGCTGCTTCCGGGGCCGCCAGGGGCGGTCGGGGCGCGGTCGGGGCGGGCAAGAGGCCGTTAGATGTTGAAAAAATTGACAGAACCGTATAGGCGCTGTGCGAAGGCGGATGCGAGGTTAGTCGGGTCTCAGGACGGCGATGAGGATCTGGGACTGTGGGGAAACGGCACCATCGGGGCCGGCCCAGAGGCCCCCCGCACCAGCACCCCAGCAATAGACGGACTGTCTGAATTGTGGCCCGAGGCGAGCCCGGAGGAAGTCGGCCACGGCCTTTGCTCGTCTGGCGGAGACAGCCCATTGGCGTTTAGGGCCTTTCTGGTCGGCAGCCAGACCCAGCACGTAGAGTCTCAGCCGTCCGGGAAGCGGGTCCTGTTGCAGGTTTAGCGCAAAATCGGCCAGGAAAAGCTTTGCCTGTTCGTCGAGGGTGGTGTCGTCGCCGTGGAAACGAATCTCCGTGATGGAAAAATGGGCCTTTCGAGCGGCCAGTTTCGACTGCTCGGTTCTGGCGGACCTTCTTATCTTATTGAACAGTCGGCGGATCTCCTCCTCGTTGGCGTCAATTGTTCTGCCCTGGTAGCGGTCGTCGGGGTTCTCGATGTAATACTTCAGCTTGGTGGAACCCAAATCCCGACTTTGGAAACCGCCCATCAACATCCCGATTCCGAACCTGCCGATGGATTCGAAGAAAGAATCCCTGCCGAGATTGAACAGCTCGGGGTCCTGAAAGTCGGCCAGCGTCATCAACATCACAAAGAACGTCAGCAGAAGGGTCACCATATCGGAAAACGTCACTATATATCCGGGTACCTTCGGGCCGTCGTCGCCAGCTTTGCCTCGATTTCGGCTCAATTGCAGATGCTCCTTTCCAGAAGCACTATCTCCACCTTTCTTTCCGCCAGGGTGTCGCCGGTCAGGCTCGCCGCGGAGATGTTAAACCTGCCGGCGTCGAGCCCCTGGTCTTGCGTGAAGAACTTCAGGACCGACCACGCGCGGTCGATGTTGAAGCTGTCATCATCCGGGCCGGTCTCGCTGATTACCACCCTGTTGGGTATGGTTTTCAGCAGCGCGGCGATGAGGGAAAGCGTTTTGCGTCCCTCGAACGAAAGCACGGCTCCTTTGGCCCAGAACAGGCGCGACGACGGCAGGACAAAGACCTTGTGGCCTCGAAAGTCCCTTGGTTGGGTCTCTTTCTTGGCGCGGTTTTTCTGGCCGCGGCGCAGCGTGGGCTTTTCGCTGCCTTGCTCCGGTTCCCTGGTCGGCTGTATCGGTCTTTCGCGCAGCAGGGAATCCTTTGATTGCCGCCACCTGCCGGATATCGAGGAAAAGGCGCCCCTGAAGCAGCTTGTGCGCTTGAAGAATTCCTTTTCGTCGAAGGATGAAAAACTCAGCAGCAACACGAAGAATGTCAGAAGCAGGGTCATACAGTCGCTGAATGTGACCATCCATTCGGGTGCGCCCTGGCCGCCGTCGGTGTCCTGGTTTTTCTTGGCCATTTACACGGTCGCCTTTACTTCCCGGCGTCTTCCCTGCGAGACGAACACCTGCATCTTCTCGCGGACGGTGGTGGGGTTGTCTCCGCGGGCAATGGCACAAATACCTTCTCGTACCATTTCCATAGCGGTGGTTTCAGCCTGGGAGTATATGCCGAGCTTTCCCGCCAGTGGGATACATATCAGATTGGCAGTCAGCGCCCCGTAGAACGTGGTCAACAGTGCGACCGCCATGCCCTGTCCGATTTTGTCGGGTGAATCCAGGCTTCTGAGCATCTGAACCAGTCCTATCAGGGTGCCTATCATTCCGAAGGCCGGCGCGGCGGCCCCCATAAACTCAAGGATTTTTTTCCCGCGTGCGTGGCGGTCCTGGAGGTACTCGATTTCGGCCGACAGAAGCTCACGAATGTCGGCAGGGTCCTGTCCGTCGACCAGCATCTGCAAGCCTCTTGCGAGAAAGGGATTGTTTACGTTCGGCAGCTGCTGCTCCAGCGCCAGCGCGCCGTCGCGCCTGTTGAGGGCGGCGTAGTTTACAAGCTGCTGAATAAGCTCGGCCTGGGAGGGTATCTTGGCGACTATCGTTTTCTTGACTATGGAAAATATCCCGAGAAACTGCGGCAAAGAAAAATGAATCAACGTCGCGCAGAGCATTCCACCGACGGTGATGGCCATGGACGGCAGGTGGATGAACAGCTGCCAGCCGCCGCCGGTGACAATAGCGGTGGTAATAACCACGAAGCCGAGAAGTATACCTACTATCGTTGCAATATCCATAGGGTCACTGCTGTTCAACTATCCTTTTGAGACGTTCACACAGAGCCGCTGCAAGTTTGGGTTCTGCGTTTACCAATTCGGCCAGGAGCTTCGCCTTGGTTCTATCCTGCATAAAGTGCAGGATTTTGACGGCGTCGTCCATGTTGCTGTTGGGCCCGCCGTAAACCCTGCTCTTGTCGTCGCTGTCGGCGCTGCGACACAGCCCCGCGAGGATCTTGCTTGCACCGGCGGGGTCCATCTTGTCGTAGGCACCAGCCAGTGTCTGGAGATTGGCTTTTTCGGAGCGGGCGATTTCGATCCTGGTTGCGAGCAGCTTCTCCTGCTCGGCCTTGAGCCGGTCCACGATGGAAGCAAGTTCCACGCGGAGATTGTTAAGCTTCTCCACGTCTGCTTTGAGTTGCTCCTGCACGAGCTTGAGCCTCTGCTGTCGCTTGTCGAGGCTCTCGAGCTTCTGCTGGTACTGCTGGATGCTGGCTCGGACCCGCCGGACAAGGTCGTTGAGCCGCTGCTTGGTAAGACCAACGTTTTGATAGCTGCCGGGGGCCAATCCGGCCGGTGCCGTCGGCGCTACGCCTGGGGTAAACAAGTCTGTGGTCGCGCCGGTCGTCTTTGCGGCGGTGGCGGCCTGGTCGGGGACGGGATCGGCGGTGGCCAACCACGCCGCGACGAAGGCGGCGGCGAAACTCACCAGGGCTGCCGCCGCTGTGATAATAATGGTTTTCTTTTTCACGGTATTTCTCCTGTCAGGCTGTGATGGATGCGTGGCGAATGTTCGGTCATTTGCAAGAAGCGCAGGCCGGCCATCTCATCCAACTGTTTTTGCTGGAGTTTTTCCTGCTCGGCCACGAACTCTCTGGCGGCGTGTTCTTTCAATTTTTCCAGGCTTCGTCTGGACCGCTGCAGTTGTAACAGTTCCTTCATCTTCTGCCTCTGGCTGTCGTGCAGCCGGTCAAGCTGGTCTTTTAGCAGCTTGATTTGCCGGTTGCTGGCAGCGGAGTATCTCAGGAAGAACTCCTGCTGCGCAAGTCTTTCGCTGCCAGGCGTTTGTGCTATGTCGGCCGCCACGTCCCTGAGAACCCGCTGTCTGCTCATCAGTTGCTGCTGCGTGCGGACAAGCTGCTGAGTAATCCTGAGCAGCTCGCCGCGCTTGAGCTGTTCTTGTTGTATCTTCAGGTCCAGAACACTTTGCAGCCGCCACACAAACCGTTTCATCTATATGTTTCCGCCGCAGTTGGTCGCGGCCTGTTTATTCATTGCTGTTCTCGCCGAGCAACTGGTCCCAGGTGCCGGCGATAGATATCAGCCAGCTTACCGTCTGTTCAAAGGGCGTTTTTTGACCGACCGGCTGAACGAGAAAATCGTTTATTCTGTCAATCAGGCTTATTGCGCCGTCGATTCTGCGGTTGCTGCCGGGCGAAAAAGCACCGATGTTGATAAGGTCCTCGGCGTCGTTGTAAGTTGCGTATATCTCCCTGAGCTTCACGGCGGCTTTTTTGTGCTGCTCGCCGGCGACCATCGGCATCAGCCGGCTGACGCTGGCAAGGATATCGACGGCGGGAAAATGGCCTCGCTCGGCGAGCTTGCGTGACAGGACGATATGGCCGTCCAGCAGGCTTCTGGCGCTGTCGGCGACGGGGTCGCCCAGGTCATCGTTCTCGACCAGCACGGTAAGTATGCCGGTGATGCTGCCGGTCTCGGCGCAGCCAAGTCGCTCGACGAGTCGCGGCATCAGGGAAAAGACACTGGGGCAATAGCCCTTCGTGGCGGGCGGCTCGCCGGCGGCCAGGCCTATCTGCCGCTGGGCCTGGGCGAAACGTGTGAGGGAGTCCATCATAAAAAGCACGTCCTGTCCGCGGTCGCGAAAATACTCCGCAACGGTAACGGCCACGAAGGCCGCCTTGACCCTCTGGATAGGGGGGGAATCGGAAGTGGCCACCACCACGACGCTTCTTGCCAGCCCTTCGGGACCGAGATTCTCTTCGAGAAATTCGCGGACCTCACGTCCCCTCTCGCCGATAAGGGCCACCACGTTGACAGCGGCATCGCTGGAGTTTGCTATGTCGCCGAGCAGGACGCTTTTTCCGACGCCGCTGCCGGCAAAGATACCGACGCGCTGGCCCCTGCCGCAGGTGAGCAGGCCGTCGATGGAGCGGATGCCGAGGGCCAGGGGCCTGGTTATTTTCGGTCGGCTCAGCGGTGGCGGACTGGCCGCATCGAGGGGCCTTTCATCCAAGCCGACCAGCGGTCCCTTGCCGTCGATGGGCTCACCGAGGCCGTTCAGCACCCTTCCAAGGGTGTTTTCGCCGAGCCTGATGTAACGAGGCGTACTTTGTGCAGTTACCGTATCTCCGGGTGATATACCCTCGATGTGTTCCAGCGGAAGCAGGATGAGGTGGTCGTGGTTGAAGCCGACGACCTCTGCGGGGACGCTGTGGCCGTCCCGCAGCCGGATGCTGCAAAGCTCACCCAACCCGACGGCGGGACCGTTTGATTCGACCGTCAGGCCCGCAACACGGACAACCTGGCCGGCACAATCCAGCAGGTCCGCCTGCTCAAGGGCACTGCGAAACTTTTCGAAGTCAACCGCACAACTCGATCCGTAGTCGGCATCCATGGTCAAACCTTGCTCAAGGCCTCTTCCACTCTTTCAAGTTGCCTGTTGATAGACGCCTCGATCGTTCCCCTGTCGGTCTCCACCACGCACTCGGCCCGACCCAGGCGTTTGTCACCGACAAACCTGATTCCTTCGATATCGGCCATCTGCTTTTCAAGGGCGTGCCGGCAGGCGTTCAGGTCGTCGGGGTGCAGCCGTACCGTCACGTTCGCGGTCGTGGTGCAGTTTTTCAGGGCTTCTGCCACAATCCGTTCAATACTGTACTGGCCTTTTTCCACCGAGAATGCCAGTATCCGCCTTGCAATTTCCACCGCAAGCTTAACGACATCTTCCCGGTGCTGCTCGATGAGGCTCTGCTGCAACTGCTGAAGTGCCGCTGCGGTCTTTTTCAGCGCGGCGCAGGCCTGAACCAGGCTGTCGTCAATGCAGCGGTGTTGTTGTTCCTGCGAAAGGTTCTGCCCGGCGGAACGCTTCTGCGAGTCGGTCCCGTCACTCAGGACCGCCGAGCGGATGGGTCTTTCCAGTGGTATGGTCAGTGTGTTTGTCATCGGCCCTACCGCCCAACAAACCGCAGTTTGCCTTCTTCATTCGCCTCGCGCAGCGGCTTGACGATTTGCTCCCTGGCGTCGGCTATTTCTTTCGGCATCGGCTCCTGCATCAGCGAAGCTTCTTCCTCCAGCGCTGCCACAGCGCGTTCGGAAATGTTGTTCCTTATCTTCTCGGCTATCTGCTCGTCGGCGCCGAAAAGCGCTATCGCCAGTAGTTTGGGCTCGACACTGCGCAGGGCATCCTGCAGGGACCTGTCCGCAATTGCGGGTATATCCTGCCAGGTCACCATCAGATTGCGCACCATCGCGCAGGCCTGCTCGTCTTTTTTCTTTATTTCCTCCAGAAGCTGGTTTCTGGCGTCCTCCTCCAGCCCGCTGAGCACAACCGCTAATTTCCTCAGCGCTTCTTCCCGCCGTGCCGGGATAGGGGCGACCCTTTGGCCGGGCTCGGCGGCGAGCTTGCCGGTAACAGTGACGGCAATCTTGTCCCTCACGACCGCGGGCAGCGGCTCATCTGCAGCCATTCGGCAAACCACCTTCTTGCGAACGTCTTCTTCGAGGTTGGAAAGCACCTGCTGGCTTTTCTGAGGGGCAAGCTCGCCGAGCACCACCGCTATCGTCTGAGGGTGTTCACCCGCCAGAGCCGCCAGCAACTGCTCGGTCTGGGCGGCGCGTATCTGCGCGAACGGGTCGTTGTCCTGTGTGGCCTGTTCTATCTTCTGCAGGAGCCGCTCGGCCTGCTGCTGGC
>CAYSBK010000068.1:0-11712 GCA_964429265.1 uncultured Pirellulales bacterium
TCGTGGTATTCATCCAGTGCCGCCTTCAGCAGGCCAAGCGCACTTTTTGTCAGTTGGATATTGCCTTGCCTGTGGATGGTACCGGCGATACCAAGAACCAGGGATGCCAACAGCGAGATGATCGCCAGCACTATCAGCATCTCTACCAGCGTAAGGGCGGTTCTGTACCCGCAGTTTTTCATCGTACCAGTCCGAAAAACAATAAGAGCCGGCGTCGGCTTAGTTGCCGAAGTTGCAGATGTCGTCCGCCGTGCCGTAAAGACCATCCGCGCCGGCGGTAATCAACAAATAAGAATCCGGCCGATAAGGCCACGGGGTAGGCACATGTGGGTCTCTTATGTAGTTATAGAAACCACCGTCCGGCGGTTGCGCCAGCGGATGGTCGCCCCGCCGTCCGTCTTCATCAAGGTCCGCAACGGCCATCAGATTAAAATTGTCCATGTAATTGAATATCCTCTCCTGCACATCGCCCTGGTCGAAAAGCTTGCTCGCCGTGTTGGCTTTATAGTAAAGCACCGGAGCACCGGCCTTGGTGGCGGTTCCGTCAGCCAGCGTCACGGTCTTCCTGCCGAAAACGTCGCACAGGACGTACGTGTCACCGTTCAGAGGGCCAGTGTTGTTGTACAGACCGCCTGGGCCGCCCAGCCTGAATGCATTCGCCGTCGCCAGCTCCAGGTAGCGCCCTTTTCTCTGTTGCAGATTCTGCGGACTCGAATCATACACACCATCGGCAAGGTTCCATTGTGTGTCAGGGTGAAAGCCCAGAAGGTCCCGCCCCAGCAGCGCCTCGCAAAGCATCTGGGCGCCGGTGTACTCCGGGTCGGTAGCGCTGTCGGACGGTGGGTAGTCACCGTAATCGTTTCTGAAGGTGGTGAGCGCCGCGTCGATGGAGGCAAGCTGGGCCTTCTGCTTGGTCTCCTTGGCGAACCGTCGAACCATATTCAGCGACGGAACCAGCAGTCCCAGCAGCATCGTTATTATCGCCAGAACCGTCAGAAGCTCCACCAGCGTAAAACCGCTTTTATTCTTTCTCAAAACCTGCATCTTCAAAACCCACTTTCTACAGCCCGCGGGTACATCCCACGATTTTTCGCTTTCCGAGCACTACTTCCGTATGAAGTTGAACACGTCGTCGTCGGTACCATACTCCCCGTCAAAACCCGCTGAAAGCAGGATGTATGTATCAGAATTGTATGGCTCCCCGGCACTGCTGTTCCACGTCTTATCATAAAATACCTGTGCGCTGGAGCGGTCCAACGGCGGGCGGTGCATCGTCGGCAGACCTCTGCTGTCCATCAAGTGAGCAGGACCCGATGGCGGAGGCTGTTCAAAGGGCATCCCCAGTTGAACCAGAGCATCGTTGTCGCGATAGTCATAGATGCTTTGCCCCGAGTCGGCCTCGGCCTGACTGTGACCCCTTTTCGTAGGATCAGCTCGGTAGTAAAGTACGGGCATCCCGATGCTTTCACCGGTTTGTGGATTGGTCCAGTTCTGTGTATAAACATCGCAGACAACAAGCATGTCGGGCAGAAGAGAACTGCCAACTCTCTCGGGAAAAATATCGCCCAGCCTCTTGACGTTTGCGCTCTGCGGTTTGACATATTTTCGCCTGGCACTTCTATCGACATCGCTTGCCTGGTATAAGCCGTCAGGCCATACGAACCTCGCGTCAGGATGAAAACCCTGCAAATCCTGGCCCACAAGAGCCTCCGCCAGCTTCATCGCTCCGCAATAGAGAGGACTACCTCCGCCTGCGTTGGTCGGATCTGATGGCGGATACCCGTCCCACTCGGCGTTGAACGTCTCGAGGCCAACCTCTATCGCGTGAAACTGATTCTTCTGGCTGACCCTTTTCGCAAACCGCTTGACCATATTCAACGCCGGCACCAGCAAGCCTATCAGGATGATAATCACGCTCATCACCGTAAGCAGCTCTATTATGGTAAAACCGGCCTTATCATCTCGCTTTGTCGTAACCGGCCTCATTTTCGCTCTCCGTAAAACCTGTCGTTAAAAACTCACCCGGCGTATCCTTCTTAGATACCACTGCTGCTGAGACTCGTAACCACCTGGATCATCGGCAGAAACACCGCAAGCACAATCGTCATCACGATAAGTCCCAAAACGATAATCATCACAGGCTCCAGCAGCGACATCAACGACGCCACCGTCACGTCCACCTGCTCGTCGTAGTTGTCGGCAACCTTGATAAGCATCTTGTCCAGGTCGCCCGTTTCCTCGCCGACCGCCACCATATTGGAAACTATCAGGTCCACCGTCTTCGAATGACGCAGCGGGTTGGCGAACGTGTCACCCTGCCGAATCGCGTTGTGTACGTCCCGAAGCATATTCGCGTACACCTCGTTGCCCGCAGTCTCGCGCGTCGAGTTCAGCGCATCCAGAATCGGCACACCTGCACTTATCAGCGTCCCCAGCGTCCGCGTCCATCGTGCAACCGCTATCCGAGCGCTCAGCTTGCCCATCACGGGAAGCTTCAGCTTGATTGTGTCCACTACGAGCCTGCCGGTGCGGAACTGCCGCACGATCTTCAGCAGTATGACGAACCCAAGCGGTATGCTCAGCATCACCGCCCAGCCCCACTGGTAAGCAATCCAGCTGCTCACCGCCAGCACCGTCCTGGTTAGCGGATTCAGCTCCCCCTCCACCATCTCTTTCAGAACCGTCTCGAATTTCGGTATCACCTTCCACATCAAAAGCAGAAGAATTCCGAACGCCGCACAGAGCACCACCACCGGGTACACCATCGCGCTTTTGACACGCGCTTTGAGCTTCTGCATCTTCTCCATGAAGTCCGCCACGCGCGCAAGAATCAAATCCAGCACGCCGCCGGTCTCCCCTGCCGCAACCATATTCACGAACAGCCGGTTGAATGTCCGTGGAAATCGCGCCATCGCCTCCGAAAGTGTCGACCCGCCCTCGATGTCGTCCGCAATATAGCCGATCACACGCTTGAACGTGCCCGACTTCTGCTGCTCCTGCAGGATGCGCAGCGACCGCAGGATCGGCAAACCCGCATCCTGCAGCGTCGAAAGCTGCCTGGCAAACTCCGTAACCAACTTGACCTTGACCCTGCCGCCCGCACCGCGGCGAGGCTTCGCCGCCGCCCTGGCAGGCGCCTTCTTCGGCGCACCTCGCTCACGAACCTTCGTGGGAAAATAACCCATGTTCCGGATCTTGCTGATCGCTTCCTTCTCGCTCAGCGCCTCGATCTTGTCCTTCACCTCGGCGCCCTGCGAATCCAGCGCTTCGTATTGGAAAACGGGCATCGTCGAAACCTCCGGTGAACCGCCAGGCGGTTATTTCAATTCTTTAACCTTCCGATATCGTTTCCTTGATGACCTCGTCCACCGTTGTAATCCCGTCGTATATCGCCTCAAGACCGTTCTCCCGCAACAATCGCATGCCGGCCCTCTGACCCGCAGCGCGAAGAACGCTCGTCGAGGCCTGGTTCATAATCAAATCCCGTATCTCGTCGTTGAACGTCATCACCTCGAAGATCGCGATTCTGCCTCTGTACCCCGTATTGTTGCATCTCTTGCAGCCGCGACCGTAAAAGAACTTCTTGTCCTTGACCTCGCTCGGGTCCAACCCCAGCTCACGCAATTGAACCTCCGACGGCGTATATGGCGCCTTGCAGTGCTCGCATATCTTCCGCACCAGCCTTTGAGCAATGATCCCCTCAAGCGTCGCCGTTATCAAGAAAGGCTCAACACCCAGGTCCAGAAGCCTCGCTATCGAACTCGGAGCATCGTTCGTGTGAAGCGTCGTAAGCACCAGGTGACCCGTAAGAGATGCCTGTGCCGCAATCTCCGCCGTTTCAAGGTCCCGGATTTCACCCACCAGTATCACGTCCGGGTCCTGGCGAAGTATCGACCGCAGGCACTTCGCAAAAGTCAGCCCTATCTCCGGCTTTATCTGCACCTGAATCAACCCGTCGATGTCGTACTCCACCGGGTCCTCCGTCGTTATCAGCTTCCGCTCTACGCTGTTAAGCTCGCGCATAGCCGCGTATAGCGTCGTCGTTTTGCCGCTGCCGGTCGGCCCGGTGACGATCACTATCCCGTTCGGTTTTCGTATCAGCTGCCGAACCAGCTTCAGGTCATTCGGCCGAAAACCGAGCTTCTCAAGCTCCAGGCTCACCTGGCTGCGGTCCAGAACACGAAGCACCACGCTCTCGCCGAACATCGTCGGCAATACGCTCACACGCAAATCCACGGGCTTACCCTGAACCATCAGGGAGATGCGACCGTCCTGCGGCAGCCGCCGCTCCGCAATGTCCAGGTTCGCCATAACCTTGATCCGGGAGCTTAGCGCCGCCGCAATGTGCTTCGGAGGCGGTACCATCTCGTACAGCACACCGTCCACGCGATACCGCATCTTGTACTCGTTCTCGAAAGGCTCGAAATGAATATCGGACGCCTTGTCCCGAATAGCCTGCAGCAGAACCAGGTTCAGCAGCTTCTTGATCGGGTTCGACTCCGAAAGCTCCTTCAACTCGTCCAGGTCGATACTCTCGTTTCGCCCCTCGAACTCCGCAAGAAACTGGTCACCCTGTATCTCGTTTATCAGTTGATTGATATTCTCCTCTCCAGCCGTTTCGTAATACTTCGTCAGCGCCTTCTCAAGCGCATCGGGGCTGGTAATCTTCGCCTCCACCCGAAAGCCCATCAGCGTACTCAGGTCGTCCGTCGCCCGGAAGTTGTCCGGATTGTCAAGCGCCACTGTCAGCAGGTTCCTCGCCCCGTCGTACTGCACTGGAACGATGTGGTACGTCTTCGCCATCTGGGCAGGCACCTTCTCGATTACATCTCGGGGCACCTCTACGCTGCTCAGGTCCACGTATTCCATCCCCCGTTGCGCCGCCAGCGCCAGCCGCAGGTCCTCCTCATCCACTAATCCCTGCTCCACGAAAATCTGCCCAATAGGCACCTTCGCACGCTGCTGTCTCTGTAGCCGCAGGCACTGGTGCACCTGCTCCCTCGTTGCCAGACACATCTTGATAAGAATCCGCCCGATGGTCCGGCCCTTCAACTGCTCCACCGGTGGCAAATGCTCAACTGTCTTCAACTTCCCCATCGTACTGCCCTCAGAATCGCTCCGATCGGGAGCCTACTTTATTATACGACCTTAACCTCTTGTGTGCAAACAAATTAGGGCTGGGACACCTGGTTTTTAGGACAGCTCCAGGCGTACTCTAAGCCCGCTTCAAGCCCACAACTACAGCCCCTTGTCCTCCGGAAAGCCTGCCTCATACCCCCCACGGCCCCCAGGCAAAGCAAGGCTCTTTACCCCCGCCTCGCGTCAGGTCCGCAGGATAGGTCCTATATCTTCGGCCTCCTGCTGGTACTGCGCCCCGTGTATGCGCTTGAGCTTGGCCATAGCCTTGTCCTGCAACGCGCCCGGCTGCCGGGCCTTCTCCAGCATCTCCTCCAGAGTAATCTTACCCCGGTCATATAGCTGCCACAGGTGCTCGTCCAGCAGTTGCATCCCCAGTTTCTTACCCGTCTGGATGCTCGAATCTATCCTGTACGTCTTGTTTTCCCTTATCAGATTGGCAATTGCCGGAGTAACAACCATAAACTCATACGCCGCCAATCTGCCTTTGCCCGTCGCCAGAGGGCACAGTGCCTGGCTCAGAACAGCCATAAGATTGATGCTCAACTGTGTGCGTATTTGCTCCTGCTGGTTGACCGGGAACACGTCGATGATTCGCGTAATCGTCCCTGCCGCACTGGTCGTGTGCAGCGTGCTGAAAACCAGGTGGCCCGTTTCGGCCGCCCTTATCGCCGCCTCTATCGTCTCCAGATCACGCAGCTCACCGACCAGGATGACGTCCGGGTCCTGTCGCAGCACGCGACGCAACGCCTCTGCAAAGCTCGGCACATCCACCCCAACTTCTCTCTGGTTGATGATGGACTTCTTGTGTGCATGGTAATACTCGATCGGGTCCTCGACTGTTACGATATGCCGGTCGAAGTTCTCGTTGATGTAGTTTATCATACACGCCAGAGTCGTCGTCTTGCCGCTGCCGGTAGGTCCGGTAACCAGGAATAGACCTCGCGGCCTGCGACACAAAGCCGCACAAATCTTCGGCAGCCCTATCTCCTCGAAGCTCATGATTTTCGTCGGGATAAGACGCAGAACGATGCTGATGTTGCTTCTCTGGCGAAAGATCGCCACTCGGAAACGGGCCTTGTCACCAAACGCGAACCCGAAGTCCGTCCCGCCTTCTTCCTGCAGCTCCTGCTGGTTTCGCTCGGGCGTGATACTCTTCATTAGTGACGTTGTGTCGGCCGGCTCCAGTACCTTTGTCTCCAGCGACCGCAACCTGCCGTCAATCCGCAGCACCGGAGGCCGACCCACCACCAGATGTATGTCAGACCCACCCAGGCTCACACACGCCTGCAGTAACCTGTCCATATTGATCGTTGCCATTGCTGCTAAGCCCTCAATACATCTACCCGGTCCCGCTAATCCAGTACCACCTGCTCGGTCTGCGCAATCCGGGCGACTTCCTCGCAGGTTGTGATGCCCTTGAATATCTTGATTTTGCCGTCCTCCACCAGCGGCCTCATCCCACTGGCTATTGCCGCCTTTCTCAACTCGCCCGTCGGCGCCTTGGCGAAAGCCAGCTCTCGCAGCTCATTGTTCATCTCGACCATCTCGAATATGCCGATACGTCCTCGGTAGCCCGTATCCTGGCAATGGCTGCACCCCTTGCCCTTGTAAAACGTATGTCGTTTCGCCTCCTGCTCCGATATGTTCAGCAACCGCAGGTAATGCGGATCCGGGTGTTCGTTGACCTCCTTGCACTTCTCGCATATCACCCGAACAAGCCTCTGTGCCATAATCGCCTGGATGGAACTGGCCACGAGGAACGGCTTGACCCCCATATCGACCAGACGCGTTATCGCGCTGGGAGCATCGTTCGTGTGCAACGTGCTGAACACCAAATGCCCGGTCAGCGCCGCCTGGATCGCAGTATCGGCCACCACGCCGTCACGAATCTCGCCAACCAGTATGATGTTCGGGGCCTGCCGAAGCATCGCCCGCAGAATCCTGTCAAACGTCAGGTTGATCTCCTCTTTCACCTGGCACTGGTTCATTCCGTCAAAATTGTACTCCACCGGGTCTTCAGCGGTGATGATTTTCTTATCCGGCTTGTTCAACTCCTGCAACGCCGCGTACAGCGTCGTCGTCTTGCCGCTGCCCGTCGGGCCGGTAACCAGAAATATCCCGTTCGGCCTTCTGATAATCTTCTGAAAGCGCTCGTAGTCGTCCTGCTCAAAGCCCAGCGACTGGATACCGATATTCACGGCATCGGGCCTGAGAATACGCATCACCACGCTCTCGCCGTGGTAGCCCGGCAGCGCCGAAACACGAAAATCTATGTCCTGGCCCCCTATGTTGCGCTTTATCCTGCCGTCCTGGGGCAGGCGCCTTTCCGCAATGTCCATACCCGAAAGAATCTTCAGTCGCGTAATAAGAGGCGCCTGCATATTCTTTGGTATGTTGTCTTTTTCCAGGCAGACCCCGTCAATGCGATACCGGACCCTGACCCTGTCGGCCATCGGCTCAACGTGGATATCGCTGGCCCGCATATAGTAGGCATTGTCGATTATCAGGTTCACAAGCCGGATCACGGGCCCCTCGCCGTCCCCGTCGCCGTCGACCTGAGCACGAAGCACCTCGGCCTGAAGCTCATGACCCGCCTCGGCCAGCTCCGCCGCCGTTGCGTCTATACTGTGCTTGAGCCTGTCGTCCTGCTCCTGCTGCTCGCTGTCGAGCATCGCCTCGATATACGACCGGATTCTTGATGGACTGGCCAGGTAACAATCGAGTTCCGTATTGAGCCGAAATCGGATGGCATCCATCGTATCAAGGTCCGACGGGTCGCTGATGATGAGTTTCAACCGTCCGTTGTTCATCCCGAGAGGCAGCACGTTGTGCTTCCTCAGCGTGTCCTCCGGGATCAGCTTGAGTGCGTCGGGGGGTATGGATACCTTGTCCAGGTTTACGTACTTCAGCCCGAACTGCTTCGCCAGTGCCTTCGTCAGGGTCTCCTCGTCGATCAGGCCCAGCTCCAGCAAGACCTGCCCCAACCGCCTGTTGTTCGCCTTGGCGGTCTTGATGGCGCTTATCAAGGCCCGCTTTTCGACCACGCCGGCCCTGTAAAGTATCTCGCCCAGATGTCTGCGCTTCTTAGGCATATACACTCCGGTACAGTTACACCGCAGTTCATTATACCATTTACGCCCCGTCCGGTCAATCCGGCAATTTCAGCGCTGCACGCAACATATTCAGTGCTCTCAGTGCCGCTCGAAGCCGAATTGCACCCCTCTCACCGCCCAAAACGTACCTTTTGCTCTCGCACCGGCTCGCCGAGTCCACACAAATATATACCAAACCTATAGGCTTTTGTTCGGTCGCACCGGTTGGACCGGCTATGCCGGTTATTGCGACACCAAAATCCGTTCCCGCCGCCTTTCGAGCACCGCTGGCCATCGCCTGGGCGACCTCCTCGCTGACAGCCCCGTATTCCTGCAACAGTTCCGCCGAGACGCCAAGCTGAACCTGTTTGGACCGGTTGCTGTAGGTTACCCAACCGCATTGGAAATAAGCACTCGCCCCCGGAACGTCCGTGATAAGCTTCGCCAGCAGCCCGCCGGTGCACGACTCGGCCACAGCCAGTGTCTTCTTCCGCCTGGCCAGTTCCGCACCCACCACCTCCGCCAGCGTCTGGTCGCCGCTGCCGAACACGATGTCTCCAAGTTTCGCCCGCAAAAGCTGCTCGTCGGCGAGAACCATTTCTTCGGCCTGCCGCACACTTGAACCGGCGGCGCTTATCGTAAGCGTAATCAGTCCCGCCTCAGCCGTGATGCCGATCAACGGATTCCGGTTTCTATCCATCAGCGGCCCCAGCACCTCCACGATCGCCGACTCGCCCGCACCGAAGCACCGCAGTTTCCCCACCGCCACCGCCTGTTGCCCCACCGCCGCCCTGACCCTACCCAGCACCGTCTCCTCAAACATCCGCTCCATTTCGGCGGGTACGCCCGGCAGTGCAAACAACAGCTTCCCACGATGTTCAGCAAAGACGCCACAGGCGGTACCAAGCTCGTTCCGTATCGCCTCGGTACCTGCCGGAATGCAGGCCTGAACCCTGTTGCTGTCGGGCATTGCCAGATTGCGACGCTCGAAGAACGCCTTTATCTCGTCAAGCAACTCGGCACGAAACTGCAGTTCCACGCCGAGCAGCTTCGCCAGCGCTTCGCGGGTAAGGTCATCCCCCGTCGGACCAAGCCCACCGGTCGATATGACAATGTCCGCCTGCTCCATCCCCACGCGAAACGCACGCACGATTGCCTCGACATCGTCGCCTACCGTGTACCGGCCGGCAACCGGTATCCCCAGCGCCTGCAGCTTCCCGGTAAGATAGGCGGCGTTGCTGTCGGCTCTCTGGCCGCTCAAAAGCTCTTGGCCGATACTCACCAGGCTTGCTTTTTTCATCGACTCTGGACCTGAACCATCGCCTTGACCACCCCATCCCGGTAACCGGCCACCATATCAAAAGCTTGCTGTACCTGCTCCAGCCCGAACCGGTGCGTGGCCATAAAGCCCGGCACAATGCGTCCCGTCCTTACCGCGTCTACGGCAAGCTGTGTGCACTGGTTTTGACGCCGAACGTTGACTATGGTGATTTCCTTCCTGCGGATTTTCTCGATCACGAAGCTGACCCTGTCGATTCGTGGAATCCCGATCAGCATAATCTTCCCGCCGGGTTTGAGCACATCCACCGCCTGGTCGATCGTTTCCTGCTGGCCGGCACACTCGAACGCAACGTCCACGCCATCCGGCCGGCGCTGCAGAATCTCGGCCACCACGTCTTCACTGTCAGGATTGCCGACCCACGTCGCCCCGGCTCTGGCCGCGACATTGACCCTCTCGGCGACCTTCTCGGTTACGTAAAATGACCCCGCCCGCCCCACTCTCGCGGCCAGCAAACAACTCAGACCGATGGGGCCCGCCCCAAGTATCGCAACATCCGCCCCAGCCGGCATTTGGGCCTGCCTGACCGCATATAGCGCTATCGCCAGCGGCTCGCACAGCACCGCCTCTGCAAACCCTACCGACTCATCAACCCTGAAACAGCATCGCTCAGGCATCACGATATACTCGCGCAGACACCCCTGCATCTGCCCCGGACAACCCAGAAACCGCAGGTTACTGCACGTGTTTTCCCTGCCCGCACGGCATTGTTGGCAATCGCCGCACGCTATCGCGGGCTCGACCGCCACCCGGTCACCCGCCTTGACGCCCTTGACGGCCTTGCCCACGTCCACCACCGTTGCCGCGCACTCGTGACCCAGTACGAAAGGATAACGCACCGCCTCCTCGCCGATCCGCCCCGTCTCGTAGTAGTGCACGTCCGAGCCGCAGATGCCCACCAACTCCACTTGCAGCAGCACATCATGCTCGCTGCTCAACCTCGGCTCGGGCAGGTCGATGATTTCTATTTGCCTTATACCCGTAAGTGCCGCAGCCTTCATAAGCACATCTCCAAACAATGCTGGCTTTGCGGCACATCATAACCCCCCTGCCCCCGAAATTATAGCCCCATTGAAGTTTTTTCCCCCGAATGGGCTCGCACGCCCCTCAGTGTGTCAATGCGTACATAAGAATATTGATGCCCATCTCTATGCCTTGTTGCACCCGCGTGTGGTTTCCGACCCACGCACAGTGAATATCCGTGGAACTTAGGAAAACCGCCAGCCTGTCGCCGACGAACACACCCTGCGCCGGATGATACGTGCCGTGACAATGCGGCACGCCCCCACGCCCGAAGTCGTATACGTTGTGAAACACCTCGTGGCTGACGGGAATCGGCCGCAACGCCGGCTTTCCGAAAACCTCATCCAGTATCTTGTACGAGCTTTGGTAGAAAAAGTCCCCTCGAGTTCTCACGATGCAATCGTCCATAAACAGGAAACCACCCGTATAAATGTACCGTTTAAGATTTTCCTTCTCCTGTTCGCTGAGCTCGTAGCGATACTGCGACGTCATAAAGATGAAGGGGTATTTGAGCAGCGTTTCCAGGTCCTTGAAGTCCACCACTGCGTTGAACGCGGCTTCCACTCCCCTGTGCGTCTGATTCGGCGTCAGCTTGACCCTGCATCTAACCTTGGATGCGAAAATCCGCAGGATATTCAAATCCCCCTCGGGATAAACCGTCCAGTAATCTTTGGGCCCCTCCAGCGCGTCGAACTTAACCCTCGGCATAAGCAAATCATATTGACTGAGGTCCTCTTCCGGCCCCTGCGACTGTACTTCGCTTGCGCCGGCCCCAGCGACCGCTGCCGTTGCCAGCAGGCCGCCTGCTGCGGCTCCACAGGCCTTTTTCAGGAAAACACGACGTGTCAGGCCCCGTTTGTTTCCATCCATAACAGGCACCTCCCCTGTTTTTGAAACACGTAACGGCCTCAGCGAAAGTTTTATTGAGCGCTTTCCGCACAAGCACCAATTCTCACTGATTGTATGATACCGGTATCGCACGTCGATTACAAGGCTTTCAAGGGTCTTTTACAAAATTTTTTCAGCAATAGTAACATCACCCGGCCGTCGAAAAGTCCGGCCCCTTACCGTGTTGACTGTCCGCCCCGGCCCCAATAATATCGGCGCTATGGAGCAGCC
>CAYSBK010000069.1:0-11694 GCA_964429265.1 uncultured Pirellulales bacterium
GCGAGATGGGGGCTTCTTGGGGGAAAGAGGCGAATCGCGGACATCGTCCGCGGGCTTTTTACGAGCAGCCCATTGAGTTTCCGCAGTTGAAGCACTTGTAGCAGGTGCCGTTTCGGACGGTGATTGAGCCGCAGATGTCACAGGCCGGTGCGTCGTCCTGGAAGTGTTCGAACTGCGAGTTGAACTGCCGGACGGCGGCGAGCCATTCAGCGCGGTCGTCCGGTGCTGGGGCGACGGCCGTGGCGGCGACGCGCGCCTCCGGGGCAGGGAGCCTGTCGGCAACCGCCGTCGGCTCGGTCCGGCCCGGGCCATCGTGGCCCTGGCGGGCCTGCGGCGTGGTTTCGGTCTTTACGGCGGTCTTGGCCTCGGCAATTTTCTGCGCCAGGTCCTTGGTTTTTTCGACGATTGCCCTGGCGGTGGCCGCATTCTTGCTCTCTGCAGGCGGCGGTGCCGACCTGTTGGGGGTATTCCTTTCGGCATAACCCGGTATGAAGCGGCAGCCCAGCCAGCAGAAAATGTAATCGATGATGCTTCTGGCGAAAGGTATATCCTTGTTCGAGGTCATTCCGGACGGTTCAAAGTGAGCGTGCCGGAACTTGTCGACAAGGGTGATCAAAGGCACTCCGTACTGCAACGCCATCGACGTACAGGTGCCTATTACATCCATAAGGCCCCCGACGGTGCTGCCCTCCTTGGCCATGGTTATAAACAGCTCACCAGGCTGTCCGTCCTCATATAGCCCCACCGTCAGGTAGCCTTCGTGTCCCTGAACCGAGAATTTATGTGTAATGCTTTGCCGGGTGTCGGGAAGGCGGCGCCGGTACGGCTTGGCCTTAGCGACGGCGTCGGCCGAACGAGCCGCCGCCTGCTTGTGCTTTTTCGTGGAGACAGGCTGCAGCTTCTTGGAGCCGTCCCGGTATATCGCAACCGCCTTGAGCCCGAGCTTCCAGCCCTGGATGTAGGCGGCTGCAATATCTTCGGCCGTGCTTTCCTGCGGCATATTTATCGTCTTGCTTATCGCGCCCGAGATGAAGGGCTGGACGGCGGCCATCATCTTCAGATGGGCCGAGTAGTGTATGTGGCGTTTGCCGTTTCGCGGCTTGAAGGCGCAATCGAAGACCGGCAAATGTTCCGGGTTGAGCCTGTCGGCGCCTTCAATCGTCTCGTGCTGGTCGATGTAGTCGCAGATGGCCTTGATGTCCTGGACGTCGTAGCCGAGCCTTTCAAGCGCCATCGGCACGGTCTTATTGACCAGCTTGAGCATTCCGCCGCCCGCCAGCAGCTTGTACTTGACCAGGGCAATCTCAGGCTCGATGCCGGTGGTGTCGCAGTCCATCATAAAGCCGATGGTGCCGGTCGGCGCAAGCACCGTTACCTGTGCGTTGCGGTATCCGAAGCGTGTTCCGGCGTCGATGGCCTGGTCCCAGGTGTCCTTTGCGGCGTTCAAAAGGTAGTCCGGACAGTGTGACTCGGGAATGTTCGCGGCGTATTCCCTGTGCATATTCATCACCTTGAGCATAGGCTCGGCGTTTTCCGCGAACCGCTCGAAAGGCCCCATCACCGATGCTATTTCGGCGCTGGCCAGGTATGCCGACGCGGTCAGCAGGGCGCTTATCGCCGAGGCTATCGCACGAGCCTGGTCCGAATCGTACGGCAACGCCAGGCTCATTATCAGCGAACCCAGGTTGGCATAACCCAGCCCCAGCGGCCGGAAAAGGTGGCTGTTGACCGCGATTGCGGCATCGGGATAGCTGCCGTTATCGACGAGGATTTCCTGGGCGATGATGAACAGTCTCACGGCCCTGCTGAAGGCTTCGACGTCGAACGAGCCGTCCTCGTTGCGGAACTTCATCAGGTTCAGCGACGCAAGGTTGCAGGCGGAGTTGTCGATGAACATATACTCGCTGCACGGGTTCGAGGCGTTGATGGGACCCGAGTTCGGACAGGTATGCCAGCGGTTGATCGTGGTGTGGTACTGGATACCGGGGTCGCCGCAGATGCGGGTGCTTTCGGCGATAAGCTGCATCAGTTCCCGGGCGCGGTAGCGGTCCATCGGCTCACCGGTGGTGACCGCCCGCGTCGTCCACAGAGCGTCCGTTTCCACCGCGTGCATAAACTCATCGGTGACCCTGACCGACAAATTGGAGTTCTGGAACATCACGCTGCTGTAGGCCTGGTTGTTGTGGTCGCCGGTGTACCCGGCCTCGATCAGCGCCCAGGCCTTTTTCTCTTCCTCGGCCTTGCAGGTGATAAACTCCTTGATGTCGGGGTGGTCTATCTTCAACGACTGCATCTTTGCGGCGCGGCGGGTCTTGCCGCCGGACTTTATCACCGCGGCGATCTGGTCGTAGACCCTCATAAAGCTCAGAGGCCCGGAGGGTTTTCCTCCGCCGGAGAGCTTCTCTCTGCTGCTTCGCAGTGTCGAGAGGTCGGTGCCGGTGCCGGAGCCGTGCTTGAAAAGCATCGCCTCGCTGGCGGCCAGCCGCATAATGTCTTCCATCGAGTCGTCGACGGACTGGATGAAGCAGGCCGACGCCTGCGGATACTGGTAGCTGTTGTCGCAGGGGACGGCCTGCTTTTGTTCGGCGTCCCAGCGGTAGTTGTGCTTGCTGCCGGCGATGCCGTAAACGTCGAACAAGCCGACGTTGAACCAGACCGGCGAATTGAAGGACCCGTATTGATTGACGCACAGCCAGGCCAACTCGTTATAGAAGACCTCTGCGTCCTTGTCGTCGGCGAAGTAGCCGTCCCTCCTGCCCCTGTCGGCGATGGCCCTGCAGACGCGGTGAATGAGCTGCTTGACGGAGTGCTCGCGGCGGCCGGTTTCCAGGTCTCCGTAGAAATACTTGCTGGCGACGACCTTCGTGGCAAGCTGGCTCCAGCAGGCAGGGACCTCGATGTCGTTCTGCTCGAAGACGACCTGGCCGGTGTCGTCGGTAATCTTTGCCGACCGCAGCTCCCACTGAAGCTGGTCGAAGGGATGGACGCCTTCGCTGGAGAAGTAGCGTTCGATCTTCAGGGCTGAACCGTGGGTTCTTACCGGACTTTCGGCCGTCATTCGTTCATCCTTGAACGGGTTTTCAGGGTCGTAGCTGCCCGCCATCCTCGCACCTCCGTGCAAACCACAAATAACACAACATAGAGATAATAACGCGCCCGCGGCGCAATATGTAGTTGGAAAAACGAGATTAGAACTTACCCTCGACGGCCGTTTCTGTCAAAGACAAAAATCAAAAAAAATCGCGCACGCTGCGGCCGCCGTGTCGTTAGTCCTTGTCAGTGCTGAAGCTGCGCGCGAAAAAAAAATTCGCAGCCACCTGCGAACCCGCGAACAACACACACCGGCGCTGAGACAATTCGGCTCAGCCGCCGGACTTTTCTGCCGCAGCCTGCCGGGACTTTCCGGCGCGTCGGCCCTTCGCCGGCACTTCGACTACCGGTACCGGCGGGCTGTCTTTGGTTTCCGCGCCGCTGGTGTCACTTTCGGCGGCGGCCAGCATCGCGTTTTGCACCGCCTGCTCGGCGGGTTCGGTGGTCAACGCCCGCAGGTAAATCGTTCCGCCCGGTCGGTCCTGCTCGGCCCAGACCAATCCTTCCCTGATAAGCTCCAGAAGTGCGAGGAACACGCCGATCATAACAGCCCGGCCGGGACACTGCTCGAAGAGCCGCTCGAAGGTGACGGGACCTTCGGTTTGCAGTCGGTGCAGAAGCTCTATCTGGTACAGGTCGATAGGCGTGTCGTCCTGTATCCGGCTGATATCCAGGGTCGCGCCGGTGGCCTTCATCAGCGAATCGAACGCTTCCAGCAGGTCCCACACGCTGACCTGGTCCATATCAAGCTCCGGCTCGAGCTGAGGCTTGAGGGTCTCGATGATCACGGGCGGTCTTCCGTAGCGCTGCGAACGGTCGTCCGCGGCGGCGGTAAGCAGATTCGCGGCATCCTTGAACTTCTTGTACTCGAGCAACTGACGGACCAGCTCGGCACGCGGGTCGGTCAATTCCTCCTGCGAGGCCTCTGCATCCGCCGACGGCAGCAGCATCGCCGACTTTATCTCCATCAGCGTCGAAACCATCACCAGAAAATCCCCGGCCAGCTCGATATCAAGCTTCTTGAGCATCTCCACGTAGCGAACGAACTCGGCCGTTATCCTGGCTATGGGGATGTCGTAGATGTCAACCTCCTCCTTGCGGACCAGGTATAACAACAGGTCCATCGGCCCCGAGAATATATCCAGGTTTACACGGTACGGTGCCAATTACTGCTCCTGTTCTTCGGTGCAGGCCAGTATCTGACGAGCCCTGTCGGCCTGGCCGTCGAGCGTCTGAAGTTCTATTTTCGCCACGGCCGGAATCACCGCAAATAAATCCGCTGTATGCCGGCCCACCACAACAGCCTTTATGCCGTAGTCCGCCAGCTTCTGCCGGGCCATCTCGGCCTCGATAGAATCGGCGAACCTCGCAACCGTCACAAGCTTTTCAGACATTGCTCGGTCCCAGCCCGACGGCCCTGCGGACCTCCAGAAGCGTCTCGGCGGCGACCGCCTTTGCCCGCGCTGCACCGTCGGTGAGCACCTTCTTGACGTAGCCCGGGTCGTTCTCAAGCTCTTGCCTGGTCCGGCGGTAAGGCCTGAAGTACTCTATCATCAGCTCCGCCAGGCGTTTCTTGGCCTGGCTGTAGCCCATCCCGCCGCGGCGGTATTTCTGTTCCCATTCGGCCAGCTCATCGGCCGAGGCGAAAAGCCGCAGCAGCGCAAACACATTGCACCTGTCCGGGTCCTTCGGCTGGTCCACGGGCGTAGAGTCGGTGACGATACGCATCACCTTCTTTGTGAGGGAGTCTTCCGGCTCGAAAATCTCTATCGTGTTGTCGTAGCTCTTGCTCATCTTTCGCCCGTCGGTGCCCGGCACCACTGCCACCGACTCGATGATATGCTCCCGCGGGACCGTCAGGACCGGCCCGTACGTGTTGTTGAACCTTATCGCGATATCCCGGGTAACTTCGATGTGCTGTTTCTGGTCGGCACCGACCGGCACCAGGTCGCTTTTGAAGATCAATATGTCGGCCGCCTGCAAAACGGGATACGCGAAAAGACCGTGATTGGGACTGAGTCCCTGCGCAACCTTGTCCTTGTAGCTGGTGCAACGCTGCAGCAGCCCCATCGGCGTAACGCACGAAAGCAGCCACGTCAGCTCCGTCACCTCCGGAACGTCCGACTGGCGCCAGAAAACCGTCTTGCTGGTGTCCAGCCCCAGAGCAAGGTAGTCCAGCGCCACCGCGAGAGTATGGGCGGCAACCTCCTGAGGCGAGGGATTGCTGGTCAGGGCGTGGAAATCGGCAATGAAATAAAAGCACTCGTTTTCACCCTGCAGTTGCAGGTGCTGGCGCATCGCCCCGAAGTAATTGCCTATGTGCAGCCGGCCGGACGGCTGTATCCCGGAAAGAACTCTCAACACCGAACTCCTTACTGAGCCACAGCAGAACCGTCATCAAAACGGCCCCGACGATAGCGATTTGATGCCGTACCGTCAAGGTTTGCATCGGCAATCCGGCGTGATTGGGTTTAGCCAAACCCCGACCGGCCGCGGCCGTGCCACCGCGAAAACAACCCTGCTCGGCACCGCCCGGGCGCACCTGCGGCCCGACGGTGCCCGGGTATGCTTATGCCCGGCCGAGCTTCCTGAGATACTTTAGCGACTTGCGAAGGCCCATCCTCGAGGCTTTCTTCTTGACCGCGTCGGTGTTCCGCCCCAGTTCGGCGGCAATCCGCGAGGTCGGATTGTTCGGGAAAAGCCTCTTGAGTTTCCTTACCTCCGCGGCGCTCCAGGCCTTCAATACCCTCCTTCGCCGCCGGGTCTTCGTCTTTCGCGCAGGTCTTCTTTTCTTTGCCATTTTGCGCATCCTTTCCATCGAACAATCTTCGCGATGCGAGCTGCCGGGTCGTTGTTGATGTTTCCGCCGGTTGAATTGCATCTTAGCCCACACCGGGCTTCTGTCAACACCTTTGGCCCGTCCCGCAGAGAAAACCGCCCCGCCACACACGCCGGCACAACCCTTTACAGATGCCCATTGCCGCATATACTCGATTTACGGTTATGACAGCGAACAAGGAAAATACCGTCGGCATCGTCCGGACCCGGGCGGAGCGCGTGGTGCAACCGGACCAGCCGCTGGAGCTGGACTGCGGAAAGAAACTCGGCCCCATCGACGTGGCATATGAAACATACGGCCGGCTCAACGAAGCGGGCGACAACGTGGTGCTGATATGTCACGCGCTGAGCGGCGATGCGCACGTCGCCGGCTACCACAGCCAATCCGACAGGAAACCCGGCTGGTGGGAAGGAATGGTCGGGCCGGGAAAGGGAATCGACACGAACAAGTACTTCGTGATATGTTCCAACTTCCTGGGGGGCTGCAGCGGCACGACCGGCCCGTCGTCGATAAACCCCGCCACCAACAGGCCGTACGGGCTGGATTTCCCCATCATCACCATCGGGGATATGGTAAGGGTCCAGAAGCTGCTGCTGGACAGACTCGGCATAAAGAAACTGCTGGCGGTGGTCGGAGGCTCCATTGGAGGAATGCAGGTGCTGCAGTGGGCCGTCGAGTATCCCCAAATGGTCGCCTCGGCGATACCGATAGCAACAAGCACACATCTCAGTGCGCAGGCGATAGCATTCGATGCGGTCGGCAGAAACGCGATCCTCGCCGACCCGCACTTCGCCGGCGGCCGGTACGGCGATGACAAAGGCCCCGACCAGGGACTGGCCATCGCGCGAATGATAGGGCACATCACCTACCTGTCCGAAGAGAGCATGCGCCGCAAGTTCGGGCGACAACTCCGCGGTGCCAAGCAATACAGCTACGATTTCGACTCCGAGTTCGCGGTCGAGACCTACCTTGACCACCAGGGCCGAACGTTCGTGGAGCGATTCGACGCCAACAGCTACCTCTACATCACAAAGGCCGCCGACTATTTCGACCTGCCCGCTCAATTCGGCTCCCTGGAGCGGGCGTTCGCCAACGTCGCGGCAAGATTCCTGGTCATAAGCTTCAGCAGCGACTGGCTTTTTCCCCCCGCCCAGTCCGAGGCGATGGTGGACGCGCTGGTCGCAACCGGCAAGGACGTCAGCTACTGCAACATCGACTCGCCATACGGACACGACGCGTTTCTGCTGGAGCCGGAGACCCTGGCAGGCTTTATCAGCGGATTTCTCGACGCCACCGCCGACCCGCACCGCTCGATGCAGCCCGGCGGCGCCAGCGAACCGGCCCCTTACCGGCTCAGCAGCTTCGACCGCGCCAGAAGAACCCGCATAGATTACGAGTTGATAGAGTCCCTCATCGAGCCGAACAGTCGGGTGCTCGACGTCGGCTGCGGGGACGGCGAACTGCTGGCCAGGCTCTCGGCCGACAAGAACATCAGGGGCAGCGGCATCGAGGTCGAGCAGGAACTGGTATTGTGCTGCATCCGGCGCGGCCTGCCGGTTATCCACCGTGATATCGAGCGGGGCCTTCACAACTACGCCGACAAGAGTTTCGACTACGTGATTCTTTCGCAGACCGTTCAGACCCTTCGCGAACCGGAAAAGGTCCTGCGGGAACTGCTTCGCGTCGGCAGGAAGGTGATAGTGAGCTTCCCGAACTTTGCACACTGGCGCTGCAGGGGGCAATTGCTACTCGGCGGCAAAGCGCCGGTAACGGCGAGGCTTCCGTTTCAGTGGTACGACTCGCCGAACATACACTGGCTGAGCCTCAAGGACTTTGAGACGTTGTGCGGAAAGCTCGGTGTAACGATAGAAAAGCGGATCCCGCTGGCCGGCACGCGTGTCGCAGCCGTGCGCCTGTTGCCCAACCTTCTCGCCGAGCAGGTCATATACGTGACGCGTCGGCCCTAAATCGTTACCTCGCAGTAAGACGACGGGTCGTATTCCAGAACGATCTCGGGCACGAACCCCGCCGGAACCTCGGTCACGCCCGACCGGTTGAAGTACAGGTCGCTGTTACCGGACAGCGTCATCTCGACGTCGGAGTAATTGATTACCGACCCGTTGATGGTGCCGCCGGCGTTGCCGAAGAACTCGATCCCGTTGGCGGCTACCGCGCCGTTGAGCGTGTGGAAATTACCGCCGAAGCTCACGTGAAAGCCGGGCGCCAGAAGGAACGTGCCGGTTTGATCCTGCAAACCGGCGAACTGTGCGCCCTGAAGCTCTTCAACACCGTGGCTTACCACCGTGCCGAGGAAGTTGATTTGATTGGTCGCCGAGTTGTCCTCTACGTTGCCGTCGCCCACGACGATGCCGGTCACCTCGGCATTGCCGGCGAAGGTCACGACGTTCGGAGTTTCGATGAAAACGATACCTTTGAGCTCCACGTTGCCGTTGAAGGTCGGGTTCGTTCCCGCCGCTATGCGGACGTTCTCGAAGGTGGCGTCGGAGCTGGTGTCCGTGGAGGCGTCGATGACGTTGGTGGCATAAGCGGCGAAAGCCGACGGATTCGGAGTGGGAAACTCCGGCGGGTCAACGCCGATGAATACGTGGTTAAGCGCATCATCGCCCTTTTCGCCGCCTATCGAGGCCTGGCCGCCCTGAATGTCCACCGTCGCCAGCGGGTTGGCGATTTTGACCTCTCCGGCTATGTGCGAATTGCCGATGATCGACAGCGCAAGGTTGCTGTTGGCGCTTTCGATGAAGACGTCCGATTCCACCGAAACGTTGACGCCCTCAAGCTCCACGTTACCCGACAGGTGCAGCGCGCCCCTTGTCGCCACGCCGTAGTCGAATACGCTGTGCGCCCGTTCGCCGATGTTGTAGTTGACCCTGATGGTCTTGCTTATCGAGCCGCAGTGCCCGGTCACCTCCAGCTCAATCGTGGCCGCGTCGGCCTGTCGTATCCGGGCCGTGAAAAACCGCCCCTGCTGCGAATCGAGCGTCACGGCCGGAACAGTGATGGTTGAACCGTCGTAAGTCGGACAGATGTTGTAAACACCGTTGCTCGACAGGTCATCCGCAAAGGAGCTTGCCAGAAGATCGAACACCTGCCCCGGGTCCGTGGTGCCGGGAACCGAAAACCGCCCCAGCCAGAACCGCATCACCTCAAGGCCCGACTCTGCCGAGGCACGCGCAGCGTCGGCCTTCCGCTGGTTCTCGGCCAGTTGAAGGTTCACATTGGAAACGCAGCACACCGAGACCGCCCACGCCGACAGCGCCGCCAGGATTATCATCGACACCAACATCGCCGCACCCTTGCGGATGCGCCTGCTTCGGCCAATAGCCATTTTTCTGCCCCCCCTGAAAAAGTACGTTGCGACCACACAAAGTCCGGCCGATCCTGCACGTCCGTCACTAAATAAAACATATCAATTAAACCGGCCCGGGCAAAACGCGTGCTCGGCTCCGCCGTCCCATAATCCGCCCCGCGTAAGACCTGCCACCAAGGCCAGGCCGTCAGTATCGTTTCCTGAACCGTGCCGTCGGGATGTTCAGCAGCTTGCGATACTTCGCAACGGTCCGGCGGGCGATGTTCGGTATCCCGGCCTCGGCGAGTTTGCGGCGAATCTGGTCGTCGCTGAGCGGCCTGGTCTTGTCCTCGGCATCGATAATCTGCTGAAGCCTGGTCCGTATCGCCTCCCAGCTGCGAGCGTTGCCCGAATCGTCCTCCATCCCGCCGCTGAAAAACTTCCGAAGCGGCAATATCCCCCAGGAACACTGGACGTACTTGCCCGATACGGCCCGCGAAACCGTCGCAAGGTGCACCCCTACTTCGTCGGCGACCTTCGACATCGGCAGGGGCTTCAAGTACAGGGGGCCACGCTCGAAGAACTCCCGCTGAAACTTCACCACCGCGCGCGCGACACGCAACAGCGTCGCCTTGCGCTGCTCAATTGCATCCATAATCCACCGCGCAGACCGGATATTGTCCCGCAGAAACTTCCTGGTCTTCTCGTTGACCTTCTTATCCTGCGCCAGCCGCTGGTAGTAGCTGTTCACCCGCAAGGACGGAAGCCGTGAATCCGCCAGCCTTACCGTGAAATCTCCCTGCTCTTCCGACCACTCCACGATAACGTCCGCCACTATTGGATGGTTCTCGTCGCGACCAACCTGAAGCCCCGGCGAGGTGTCCAGCTTGCTGAGCCGACCGACCGAACGCTTGATGTCCTCCACCGTGCAGTTCATTTTCCTGGCTATCTCCGGCAGACGGTTGGCAAGAAGGTCGTCCATATGCTTCGATACAAGCTCGGCCTCGAAGCTCATATCCTCACCGCTGTTGGCGATCTGGATCAGCAGACACTCCTTCAGGTCCCTGGCACCAACACCGGTCGGTTCGAGCTTCTGAACAAGCTTCAGCGCCTCCTCCAAATCCTCCATCCCGAAGTCGCTGTTGTCTTTGTTGCACAGATGCCCCAAGGGCACCGACAGGTAGCCGCGGTCGTCGATGTAGCTGATGATTTCTTCTCCCGCCTTTCGCACCGCCGGCGGCGCATCGACAAGGCGCCACTGCTGCTGAAGGTGGTCCTGAAGTGACTGCGACGGGGCGGCGGTATTCTTCAAGGCCTGGAGCTTCGGGTCCGGCTCGTCCGTGTAAACCCGCCGGGGAAACTCGTCGACCTGGTCGATGTGCTGCCTCAAATCCTCGTCCACGCTTTCCAGGCGCTCAAAGTCCTCGAGCTTGTTGTTGTCCGTGGCAAGAGACAGGTCCTTTTCGTTGACGTCCTGCTGCTGAGCATCCTGCGGTGCGTCGGGGGGATTGGCGTCGGGGGGATTGGCCTCGGCGGGTTCTTCAAGCTCCAGCACCGGATTTTCGCTCAATTCCTGCTCAATCCTCTCCTGAAGCGCAAGAATCGGAAGCTGCAGAATCTCCATCGCCTGGATCATACGCGGCGCCAGCATCATTCGCTGTTCCAGCCGCAACTGTCTTTGCATCTCCAGTTTCATAGCTTACCGAAATCCTGCATAGTCCTTGCACGTCTCATTATAGCATAACGTTCGAAGCCGCGCATCCGCTTTCCGCGCAAAAAAACCGGCGGCCTTCGCCGCCGCAACGCCGTCGTACACAGCGGCGCTGCGATTAATCCAGGCTTTGCCGGCCGAGAACCGCGTCGGTGAGCATCTTTGCGCTGGCGTACTCGATCGTGCTGCCGGTGGCCAGCCCACGCGCCAGCCGCGTCAGCTTCACCCCGAAAGGCTTCAGAAGCGAAGCTATGTAAAGGGCCGTACCGTCGCCCGCCACGTTCGGATTCGTCGCCATCACCACCTCCTTCACCCCGCCGCGACGAACCCTCTCCACGAGTTGCTGAATCGTCAGGTCCTCCGGCTCTACGCCTTCCAGCGGTGCAATGTGCCCGCCAAGAACGTGGTACACCCACCTGCACGCCCCCGTCTTCTCCAGCTTTATCACGTCCTTCGGCTGCTCGACTACGCAAACCGTGCTCTTGTCCCGCCGGGCATCGGCGCATATACCGCAGAGCTGCTGCTCGGCGAAATTGAAGCACTGCCCGCACCGCCCAACCTTGTTCTTGACATCCGCTATCGCCTGGGCAAGACGCATCGCCTCGGCCTTGTCCGATTTGAGTATGTGAAATGCCAGTCGCTCGGCTGTCTTCGGCCCGATGCCGGGCAGCCTGCCGAGTTCCTCTATCAGCTTGTTAATCGCCTCCGTGTACACGCTGCGCCCATGCCCCAAGACCACTGCAGCCG
>CAYSBK010000070.1:0-11604 GCA_964429265.1 uncultured Pirellulales bacterium
CGCCAGAAAGACCGGCCAGCTCGACGTGCTGGAAACGGTCTTCCCCCAGGCCCTGTGCATATCGGCCAGGACCGGCTTCGGCATCGAAGCGCTGACCGCCGCGGTGATGGAAAGATACAAAGGTGCGGAGGTCCACCTGCTGGTTTCCACAACCCAATCGGACGGCAGGATACAGGGCTTTCTGCGGGCCTGCGGAATAATCCTCGATGAAAAGTACTGCGACGGTATGGTCCTGATCGACGCCCGACTCGGACGCAACCAGCTTGCCCAGCTCCATAAACTCTCACCGGCCAGCGTCGAAATCGTCCGGGTCTGACCTTCCGCCGCCGCCCGTCCCATAAACCCCGCGGACCGCTCGGCCGGTCTCGGCCACGCCCTTGCCGACGCCAATCCCGCCAGGCCGCTATCGCCCGGCCGGGCCCCGCCCAGCACAGCGCATTGCGGCACGGGCACCTCCATACAAGTTCGCCGGCTCGCCGTGCCGCCCGCGCCGGCGGTTCGTAACCCGAACTGCCAACGTGCTTATTATGGGAAGCACATCGCCTGCGCCGATCGCTGCACCGCCGACCGCCGAAACGGCCCGCAATAAGGGCAGCGGCGTTTGGGAGTAGCATCTGCGTTTCATATATTTTACTTGGTACGACGGTTGTGACCGGCTCGGACGTAAAAGCACCAATCGCCCTAATGCCGGTGCCGGCCCGGAACGATTACTTCTGTAACGGTTGCGGGCAAATGCCGAGCCGCAGGCAGCAGCCATTCTGCGCCGGAAAGTATGGATATGGTGTGGTTTCTAAAAAAACGGGCAAGCACGGCGGTTCCCTTTCTGGGTGGCATCTCCAGGTGCCGCCCTATCGGCGTCGACATCAGCGAGCACGCTATCAGAATGGCCCAGCTTGCCGATAACGGCAGGACCACCTTGCTGTTTGCAGGCGACGTACGCAATCGCCCATCCGACGTCGCCCCGGGCAGCACCACCTGGCAACGCTGGGCGATAGACGCTATATGCCGCTCCACCTCGAACGGCAGGTTCCGAGGCCGAAAGGTCGTGGCTTCCATACCCGCCGGCGACCTGGTCATCGACCACGTCAAGGTACCCGGCGCCGAAAAATGCAACGACCTCCAGAAGCTTTACCAGGCGGTCGTTTCCAAAATCAAGTCGAAGCTGCCGTGCCAGCCACAGCAGGCCATAATCAAGTACGTCCCCACCGAGCAGGACAACCTGCTGGTAACCGCCTGTGACCGACAGATAGTTGAGCGACACCTGGCCATCTACGAGCAGGCAGACCTGGTCATCGAGGCTATGTGCGTCTGGTACGAGGCCGTCGCAAACAGCTATGCAAAGTTTTTCGGCAGACGCAAGACCGACCTCGACGCCGTCGTGCTGCTGGTGCAGACCGACAACTGCCGCACCAACGTTGTGATATGCCGACACAAGAAGGTCCTGTTCGCCAGGTCAATCAATATAGGCCCGGACGAATTACACGACGAACAGGTGATCTCCAGACTGGTTATGGAGCTGTCGCAGTGCAGGCGCCAGTTCTACTCGATGTACACGAACGCCCACATAGAGAGGCTCATCTTTCTTTGCGGACAGGCGCTGGCCAAGGATACCTGCGCCGCCGTGGCAAGGCAGCTCGAAATGCCGGCGCAGGTCGGCGATTGCCTGGCGGCGGTGCAGTGCCGCGATCCGGAACAGGTCGGCATCGACAGGAGAAACTGCCGGCTCGACTGGACAACCGCCTTCGGGCTGAGCCTGGCCTGACGGCCGGCGGGAACCGGTCCGCCGTCGATGGGCCGCTTTAAGAGGTAGCAAAAAATGGCGAACATAAACTTTGTACCGGACGATTATATCCAAAACAACGAGTCCAACCGCACGAACATAATGTACCTTGTTCTGCTGCTGGTGGTGATGGCCGCCCTGGGCGGGTCCTTTGTAACGATAAAAATCCGACAGCACGCCATAAGGGCCAAGGAGCAACTGGTCAACGCCAAGCTCGCCCGGGCCCAGCAGGCCATCGCCCAGTTCGAGCAACTCCAGGCAAAACGTGCGGCGATGATGAAAACCGCGCTGACCACCGCCGAGCTTCTCGAGGCGGTCCCCAAGAGCGTGCTGCTGGCATCGCTGACCAACAACCTGCCGGTCGGTGTGTCCCTGCTGGAGCTTAAGCTGCTCCAGAAGCAGCCGCAGCAGCATCGCACCGCCACCGCCGCCACCACAAAGTACAAGCAGGCCAAGGCCGCCAAGGACAACCAGCCCGCCGTCTCGCCGGAAAAGCTGCTGGAAACCCACATCGACATCGAGGGACTGGCACCGAGTGACAGGCAGGTGGCGGCATACATCGAGGCGCTCGACTCCTCGAGCCTGCTGGACAAGGTCAGCCTCGTTGAATCGAAAGAGTACAAAATCGACGACACCGTGTTCAGGAGATTCAAGCTCAAGGCGATGCTTGCCAAGCAGATTGAACTGACCAAGGCAGAGATTGAGAAAATCCGCGCAAGGGCGATGAAACACACCCGGACATTTTGAGCCTTGCCGCCCAGGCCGATACCAAAAGTCGCTGCCGAAGATAAAGATAATGAGGTGTAACGATGAACAGCACCATCAGAAAAGTCGTCTTCTTCATACTGCTGGTCGCGGTCACGTGCGTGGCCTATCAGTTTATGATAAAGCCGGCCAACAAGAACCTCGCAAAGCAGAAGGCCGAGGTGCAGACGAAACTTGCCAAGCTCAGCGAGTTCGAGCGGGCCACGTCCGCCGCAAAGGACCTCAGCAAGCAGCTCCAGGAGCTCCAGGACGCCATAGCATTCTTCGAAAGCAAGGTGCCGCCGACCAGCGAGATAGACAAGGTCCTTCGGGACATCACCGTCATAACGGAAAAGCAGGCACTGACACCCAAAACCATACGTACGCTGGCAAGAAAAGACAACAGCGGCTACGTGGAACAACCCCTGAGGATGAAGCTGGTGGGGGACTTCAAGTCCTTCTACGCGTTCCTGCTTGAACTGGAAAAACTACCGCGAATTATGAAAATCCGCGAGCTGGACCTCAAAAAGCTGCCGGACCAGGAAGGCCAGATATCAACAGATTTTATCGTCAGCATCTTCTTCCAGAATACCAGCGGATAGGCCCCGGCAGCACGGCCACAGTCGCAGTGTAAACTCAGGAGATATGCGATGCTTTCTTTTTGGAAAGATGAGAACCCAGGCGAATTGACCGCCCAAACCGGCGGCGACCAGCAACAGCAGTTTCTGACCGTCGCGTCCCGCGCCAAGAAGGTCCGCCGTACAACCTGCCTTCTGGTGGTGCTGTTTGCCGCGGGGCTGCTATGCCTGCTGTTTATGATAAAAACGGCCACGCCCCGACAGACCGAAGCCGGCACCGCCGACGATACCGAGGCGAAAATAGAATCCGCCCTGAGTCGCCTCACCGGCATCAAGGCCGAGATCTTCTCGAAAATGGACGGTATAGTCAGGAAATTCTACGAGTTCTCCAACGTCCAGCAGATAAAGGTCGACGAGCTTATCAAGAACCCTTTTGCCCGCGACAGCTTCCTCGAAGCCCTTGACGAGCCCGTACCCGACAAACCCGTCGATCTCGCCGCGACCAGGAGGCGACAGGCTCAGCAACTGGCAAAGGACCTCCGACTGTCAAGCATAATCCGCTCCGAGCAGGGCAACTGCTGTATGATAAACAACAGGCTCTGCTACACCAATGATACCATCAACGGCTTCCGAGTGGCCGCCATAAACGAGGATTCCGTCGTGCTGCAGTGGGGCGACAACCAGTCCGAACCGGTTACAATCGTTTTGAAATTATCACAATGAAGCTACGCATCGGATTCGACAAAAAGAAAAACGGCTCCGCGGCCGCCGGCCGTTCGGGCCACGGCCAGGAAGAAGAAATAGCCGGCCTGAGCGAGCTGTACGTCCCGCAGGACAGCTTCGAAGCGCCCCAGCGCGACGTCGTAGACGTGCTGCTGGAAATGCAGAAAATCACCGCCGACCAGCACCGCCAGGTCCGCCAGCAGCAGTCCGAAAGGCCCGGCTCGGACCCCGCCGTGTTGCTGCTCAAGGCCCAGATGTGCACCCCCGACGACGTGCTGATGGCCAAGGCGGAACTTTGCGGGCTGGAATTTCGACAAATCTCGCCCCAGGACGTCGACAAACAGGCATTTGAAAAACTCGACGTCGAATTCATAAAAAGCAGCTTTGTCTGTCCAATCGCCACAGACAACGACACCCTCGTCGTTGCAACCTGCGAGCCGACCAACGTATTCGCCCTGGACGATGCCAGAAGGCAAACAGGTATGGAGCTGAAGGTCGTCGTCTGCAGCCAGGCCGACATCGAGCATATCTGCCAGGCTATGACCGAGGAAAAATTCGACGACAGCCTCGACGACATCATCAGCGATATGACCGAAATCGAGGTCGTCCAGGACGAACGCGATGAAACCGAAGACCTCGAAAAAATGGCCGGCCGCTCCCCCGTAATCAAGTTCGTAAACTACCTTATCAGCAACGCGGTCCACGAAGGCGCCAGCGACATCCATATCGAACCCAAGGACAGGTACACCAAAATAAGGTACCGCATTGACGGCGTGCTCTTCGAAACCAAGCAGGCACCGCTGAAAATGCACCCCGCAATAGTCAGCAGAATAAAAATTATGTCCAACCTCGACATTTCCGAAAGGCGCCTTCCCCAGGACGGCAAGATTTCCGTACGCCTCGGCGGCAGGGCCGTCGACCTGAGAGTCTCCACCCTGCCTACCAACCACGGCGAAAAGGTCGTCATCCGCGTGCTCGACAGCCAGTCCATCGTTCGAGGACTTGACAGCCTCGGAATGGAACCCCAGACGATGCAAGCCTTCAGCGACCAGATCAAGCTGCCTCATGGAATCCTGCTGGTGACCGGACCGACCGGCTCGGGAAAGAGCACAACGCTCTACTCATCCCTCGGCCAGATGGACGGCGAAAGGCTGAACATCTCCACCGTCGAAGACCCCGTCGAGTACGAGCTGGATTTCTGCAACCAGGTGCAGGTCAACGAAAAGATAGGCCTGACCTTCGCCGCGGCGCTGAGATGCCTGCTGCGGCAGGACCCCGACGTAATTATGATCGGCGAAATCCGCGACAACGAAACCGCGCGCATAGCCGTCCAGGCCGCCCTCACCGGACATCTCGTGCTGTCAACCCTGCACACAAACGACGCCGCCAGCAGCATCACCAGGCTCGTAAACATAGGCATAGACCCATACCTCATAGCCGCTTCCCTGAACGCCGTCCTTGCCCAGAGACTCGTGCGAAAGATCTGTCCGAAGTGCAAAGAATTGTACGAAATCCCCGAAAATATGCGAAAGTATGCCACAGCCGCCGGCGTTACGCCGGACGAACTGTTCCACGGCAAAGGCTGCGACAACTGCCGCAACTCCGGCTACGTCGGACGCGTCGGAATCTACGAGCTGCTCGTCGTCGACGAACAGTTCGCCGACCGGATAAACCAGGACCCCTCCGTCGCCAATATGCGACAGGCCTTCCGCGAGACCGGCGCGCCAAGCTTGTTCGACGACGGCATCAAAAAGGTAAAACAGGGCCTTACGACCATCGAAGAGGTCCTGAGAGTCACCGAAGTGTACGGCAAGACCGAGGAAGAAGCATTCGTGGAAAATATCGGAAACTAAAACACGAATCCGAAGAACCGATCGTGACTTTGAAACAGAAGGAGACCGAAAATGGTTGATATAAAGGCAGTGCTCGCCAAGGCGATAGAGACCGAAGCCAGCGACGTCCACATCAACGTCGGAATGCCGCCCGTGCTGAGAAAAAACACCGAACTGATGGTTACCGATTTCCCGCCCATCAGCAACGAAAATGCCAGGGAAATGGTCCTCTCGATGGTCGGGCCGGACCGCTTCAAGAAACTCGAAGAAAAGAAAGACCTCGATTTCTCCACGACCATCGACGACGGCCATCGCTTTCGAGTCAACGCCCACTACCAGCGAGACACGATAGCAATCTCGTTCAGGGTCATCCCCAACCAGATACCACTGATTGACGACCTGAACCTGCCGCCCATCGTCAGGGAACTGGCCGAACTGCCCAGGGGCCTGGTCCTGGTTACCGGGCACACCGGCTCGGGCAAAAGTACCACGCTGGCGGCTATGATAGGCCTGATAAACGAAAGGGTCAGCAAACGCATAATCACCCTCGAAGACCCCGTCGAGTACGCGCTCGAGAACGATATGTCGATGATCGAGCAGCGCGAGATCGGCGAAGACTGCCCCGACTTCGCCTCGGGCCTCAGACACGTCCTCCGCCAGGACCCCGACATCATTATGGTCGGCGAAATGCGGGACCTCGAGACCACAAGCTCCACCATCACCGCCGCCGAAACCGGCCACCTGGTCTTCAGCACTCTCCACACCGTCAACGCCTATCAGACCATCGAGCGTGTCATAGACATTTACCCCGCCGCACAGCAGAACCAGATTCGCACTATGCTTGCCAACACCCTCCAGGCCGTCATATCGCAGACCCTGTTCAGGCGGGTTGACCAGCCCGGTATGGTGCCCTGCGTAGAGATACTGCTTTGCACCTCGGCGGTCAGAAACTGCATCCGCGAAAACCGAATCTACGAGATCCCGAACATCATTGAAACCTCCAGAAGAATGGGAATGCAGAATATGGACCATAGTATCGCCGAAATGTATTCGAAGGGATACCTCGACCGGGAAGAGGCCATCAACCGCTCGCACAACCCCGGAAAAATGGAAAAAATACTGCCGCCCACCCCAGGCGGCGCATCAAGCGATGCACGAACAGAGGAAATCACGATCTCCTGACGTCCGCGCCGAAGACGCAAGACCACGGCATCCGGAAAGGGCTTGAGCTATGTTTGATAATTCGCCAAAACAAACCGGCGCAACCGCAACAGCGCCGCCGGAACCGCCGGGAAACACCCAACCCGCACCCGAGCCTCCGGCCTTTGAATCACCTGCCCAAAGCCCGAATCAGCACGGCCTGCTCAAGAAGCTCCAGAGCTTCAGAATCGAGGGTGGACCCCGCAGAAAAGACATCCTTAGCTTCACGAACCAGCTGGCCGTGATGATTCGCGCCGGCATCAGCCTCCAGGACTCCCTCGAATCAATCGCAGACCAGATCGAGAACACAAAGTTCAGGGCGATCGTCCTCGACCTCAAGAAGCAGATAGAGGAAGGCAAGAGCTTCTCGCAGGCGCTGGCACGTCACGACGACGTCTTCAACAACCTCTACGTCAATATGATCGCCGCCGCCGAGATATCCGGCTCGCTCAGCAGCATGCTCCAGAAACTCGCCGAGTACCTCGACCAGGAAGCCGAAACCCGTTCCCAGGTAAAAGGCGCAATGGTCTATCCCATTATCCTGGCCGTTATGGCCGTTGCGGTAACCGTCTTCCTGTTGTGTTTCGTGCTGCCGAGGTTCACCGCAATCTTCAAGGGCAAAGAGCACCTGCTGCCGACCCCCACCAAATTGCTGATGGGAAGCAGCGCCTTCCTGATACACTACTGGTTTATTATAGTGCCCTGCCTGGTCACCGCCGTCGCCGGATTCATCTACTTCGTCCGCACGCACGTCGGCAGGCTCTGGTGGGACAAGACCAAGCTCTCGCTGCCGCTGCTGAAGACACTTTGCCGTAACCTCTACATCACAAGGTGCCTCCACACTATGGGTGTGCTCACCAGCGCAGGCGTGCCAATCCTCGATACCATCGCCATAACCGCCCAGATAGCAGGAAATGTCCTCTACAGGGATATGTGGCTCAAAGTGCAGGAGGAAATCCGCCAGGGAAAGAAAATCGCCGCCAGCCTCGTCGGTTTTTCCCTTATGCCGCCCAACGTCGTCCAGATGATAAGAAGCGGCGAGGACTCCGGAACGCTCAGCGATGTCCTCAGGGACGTCTCGGATTTCTACGCCAGGCAGCTCAAGACCGTTATCAAAACCGTAACGTCGATGATCGAACCCTGTATGATAGTCGCGATGGGTGTACTTGTCGGCTTTATAGCGATGAGCATCATTCTGCCCATTTTCAAGATGTCCAACGCCGTAACAGGCAAATAAGGACCTTTTCTCCAATATGAAAAGTCCTGCTTTTACACTTGTTGAGGTGCTGATTGCGGTCCTGCTGATCGGCCTGGCCCTGGCGTCACTGCTCGCAGCCAATGCATACTTCACCAGGACCAATGCCGCCGGCGCCGACCTATCGACGGCCGAGTTCCTCGTCGAGCAAATAATGGAGTTGACCACCACCCTGCCGGTGATCGACCCCGAAACCGGCACAGCCGCCTTCGGCGCCGAAGAAGCAGACGTAACCGCCTACGACGACCTCGATGACTTCGACGACAAGACCTTCTCGCCGCCCATCAACGCCCACGCCCAGCCGCTCAACGACTTCGCTGCTTTCAGCCAGCACGTCACCGTCCAGAATGTCAGCCCCACGAACTTCGAGCAGGTCGTCGCCGACCACGCCAGCAACTTCGTCAGGGTGACCGTGACCGTTTACTTGAACTCCAGCAAGCTCACCGAGTCCGCCTGGTTGCGGGCTCGATACTGAAAAAGGGGCAAAAACTCGCCTATGGCAACTCAAAACCGCACATATCGCAGGGCCTTCACCGTCCTGGAACTGCTGCTGGGCCTGGCGATTACCGCTATGCTGCTGGTCGCCGTGGCGGTTGCGCTGAACGCCTCCGCCGTCAATTACACCACCAACGATGACATCTTCAAGGCCGTAAACAACGCCCGCCAGGCACTGTTCAGAATCACCGCTCAACTGCGTACCGCCACCGCCGTCGACCCCAACTCGCCCGCAAACACCTGCAGTCTCATAACAGCCGACGGCCGGGACATAACCTACTATTACAACAGCACCGACGACAAGCTTTACCTGGTCACAAACGACGACGCCACCGACCCCGACTACATCCTCTGCGACCACGTAACCGCAATGTCCTTCACCAAGGACACCGCAACGGCCGACGGCCTGACCTTTGTCAAAAGCGTGCGGATTTCAATGACCGTCGTCGTAGGCCGCGCTGAGCGAACCCTGTGCGCCGCCGCCGCTGTCAGGCGAAACCTCCAGCAGTAACACCCCTGCAGCAGTCCCGCAGTCCCGCCTCGCCGCAGAAGCAACCTCAAAACAACCGGCCGCTGTCAAGCAGGAACGTTACCGGCCCGTCGTTGGTGCTGCTGACCTGCATATACTCGCCGAAAACCCCCTTTTCAACGGGTACGTTCTGCTGCGCGATTAGACTTGCAACCTGCTCGTAGAGATCCTTCGCCTTGGCAGGTTCCGCCGCCGCTTCGAAGCCCGGCCGACGGCCTTTTCGGCAATCGCCGTGAAGCGTAAAGTTGCTCACCAGCAACACGCTGCCGCCCACATCCTGAACACTGAGGTTCAGCTTGCCTGCTTCGTCGGCGAATATGCGTAGATTCGCCACCTTTTCAGCGATGAATTGCGCGTCGGCGGCATCGTCGGTCTTTGCCACGCCCAGGTAAACCAGCAGACCCGTTCCGATCTCGCCGACCGCCCGGCCCGAGACCTCAACCCTCGCCTGACGAACCCTTTGTACAACAACCCGCATAGCCTGCTGTTACCCGGTCCGCAGAGTACCTGCCCCCTGTGTTCTACCGGCGCGTCTCGCTGCTGGGCCTGTTCGGCTCGGCTCTGCGGGCCGGTTCCTCGCCGTAACGACGCGTGGATATCCGCCCGGACCGACCCGGTTGGTCGTAACGCTCGATCCCCTGCGAGTCATATTCCCTGTCGCCGCCGCCACGCTGGTCATAACCCGGGCGCTGCTGGTAGCCGCCGCGCCCCCCGTAGCCACTAGACGGGCCGTAGCGGTCCCGGCCGTTGTACCGGCTACCCTCGCGATACCCCCGGTCTCTCAAGCCGCTGTAGGGACCCTGCCTGTACCTTCTCACCTGGCTTTCCATCCGTTGCAGCACCCTGTTATACCGGTCGTACCGCTCCAGCATCAACGCATCAAGGGCCGCAATGGTCTTCTTCGCACCTTCTTCCGCCGCCAGGCTCCGCAGCAGCCCAAACTCCTCCACCACCTGCTCGTACACCGACCGAAGCAGCCTCAGCCTCATCTCGGCAGGCCCCTGTACCCATTGCCGGCTTTCCGACTGCCCCCGGCTGGTCACCTTGTCGATGCTCTTACCCAGGCCCTCGAACTGCTTGACTGCCGCAACAACCGCGTTCGGCTCCGCCAGGAACTCGGGACGCTCAAGCGGCTGTTCATTGCGGCGGACTGGAGGCCGCATCGGACCATCATAACCCGGCGCCCTGGGCGGCAGCCGCCGATAGTTCCTGTATCTGGTCGCCCCGGAAAGCTCAATCACCCAGAAACCGAGCGATACCAGGCAAAACAATACTGCCAGACGTTTCACGTGTCATCCTCCAAAAACGAATCCGAATTGCATCCATATCCCCCGGTGCACCGCACCGACCGGCCCCCATACTGTAGCGAAGGCCCCAGGCCCGGTACCCCTTGGAACCCGTCAGACCTGCTCCAGTGAACTCAGGCCCATCTTTTCCACTATTCTATCAAATTCATCCAGCGACCGGAAATCAATTATAATTTTCCCCCTCTGGCCGTTCTTTCGCGTCTCTATGCTCACTTTCGTGCCCAGTTGGGCCGCCAGATTTTTCTCCATTTCCCGCACGTGCGGCGGTTTGGCAGCGCCCGCCGTCGGCCCCTGGTGCTGGCCGCTGTTGTACCGCCGAACCAGGTTTTCAACCTGCCGTACGTTCAGCCGCCCGGCCAACGCCCGGTTGGCAAGCCTGCGCCGCAGGTCGTCCGTCGGCACACCGAGAATCGCCCGGGCGTGGCCCATCGTCAGCTCGCCGCGGATAACCATCCGCTGAATCTCCCCCGGCAAGTCCAGCAACCGCAGGTAGTTGGCGATTACAGAGCGGTCCTCGCCAAGCCTCTGGGCAGCCTCCGTCTGCGTAAGAGAGAACCGCCGAATGTAGCTCTGGTAGGCCTGAGCACGCTCGATAGGGTTGAGGTCGCTGCGGTGGATGTTCTCCACCAGCGCAAGTTCCAGCAGCTCCTCATCACTGGCCTGCCGTACCACGGCCGGGATCGTCTCCAAGCCCGCAAGTTTTGCCGCACGCAGTCGCCTTTCTCCAGCGACCAGCTCGTAGCCCGACCCGGCGCTGCGGACAATCACCGGCTGCACCACGCCGTTGGCGCGAATCGACTCGGCCAATGCAGCCAGCTCATCCTCGTCCCAGACCTGCCGGACCTGGTAGGGGTTGGGCTGAATCGAGGCTACGGGTATCTCTGCCAGGTTTGTCTGTAACTGCTTGTCAGGCGGGAACTTATGCTCCTGCTCGGCCGCGTTCACCTCGCGCGACGCACCAGATACGGCTGATGTTATCGGACCTAACAACGACTCCAGCCCCCTGCCCAGATGTCTCGGCTTTTCCTTGCTGCTTACCATTGACTACCTCCTGAACGACACTGCTTGCCCGACCTTGCCTTCGCCAGCCGCCCAACGCTCAAGCGCCCTGGGCCATACCCCGTCGGCGGCTGGCCCCGTCTTCGTGTTTGGCGCCAGTTC